>NZ_JBIRXS010000033.1:0-78531 GCF_044389235.1 Rhodococcus sp. NPDC019647
CCGCGGCGCTGCTCCCGGCGCTCCGCGCCGGGAGACGGGGCGAGTCGCTTCGCTCCCCGCCAGGGAGCCGCTGCGCGGCTCGCGGTGGGTCCATTCCCGTTGCCGACGATCGAGTCGCTTCGCTCCTCTGAGTTTCCGAGATTAGGCTCCCACCAAAGCTTTTCATCGGCACGTTTGATCCGGTCCCCCACAGCCGAACGAGGCTGTGGAGACGGGGTGGTGCGCCCGGCCCGCCGCCCACTCGCCTTCCTGTGCCGCTCCATGTCATACCCACAGCATACCACCCACCCCCACACAACCCAAAACATCGAAAACCTCAAATCATCTAAATCTGTTGATGAACAACAACTTCCAAACCTTACAAGCTGAGGTTTGTGCACAAAACACGTAAAGACCTATTCACCAACTAATTACCGAAACATGTTGCAAATCAACGTCTTTCAAAAACGACTCAAAACCGGACGCAACAGACACCCGCGCGCCCGCCGGAACCCCGGCGCCGCCACTCCCCGAACAGGTCGCCGGCGCCCCCACATCACAAACCGGGGACATGTCATCACACCAGGTCACAGCACCATTACGGCCGCGAGTGCCGAGGTCGCGTCGATCCCACCCATAACCACCTACACACCGCCCAGAATGGGCAGCAGGGAATTCAGCAGCGGTTCGCGTCGCTCGCGGCGACGCCTGGGGAGGAAGTACGTCATGGTGTTCGAGAGATTCTCCGATCAAGCCCGTCAAGTGGTCGTCCTCGCCGCCGGCGCCGCCCGCACCCACCACCAGAACTCCGTCGGCACCGAACACCAGCCCGCCCCAGATCTTCGACGCCGGCGCCCCGGAGCGGCAGCGCTGACCTCATGGGGTGTCACCGCGCCGGCCCTCGAGAGCAAGCTCGCGGGTGCCAGCGCACCGGCAGGCTCCGCTCCGGCGGTTGGGCACATCCCGTGCACCGGCGAAAACGAAGAAGGTCCTCGAGGACAGCCTGCGCCAGACCGCCCTGCTCGGGCACGAAGAGGATCGGCACCGACCACCTTCTCCTGGCCCTGCTCGACGACCCCACCTCCACCGGCGCTCAGATCCTCACCGACCTCGCATCCCTGCCCATCAGCGAGATGCGTGAGCACCTCAGACGCGAACTGGCCCAGCAGCCCACTCCAGGTCCCGCACACCGCATCCCCATTCGGCTCAGCGACGACGAGTACACCCGCGCCCACGCTGCCGCCCGCACCGCCGGCCAGAACCTCGAAACCTGGATCCACAACCGCATCACCGACGCCCTCGAACAACCCGAATAGCAGGTTCAGTCCACACACCCACCGGCGGGCGACCGAGGTTCTACCTACTGACACCGGCACCGAGACTGCCGAGGCACAACACGAACGGCCCCCACCACCGCAAACGGTGGAGGGGGCCGCCCCACGACACAGACGCGCCTGCATCGCATCAGCCCGTTTTCACCCGACTGCCAAGCGCACTAGTCGCTCCGCTGGCCGGAGAAGGAAGACCGGACCGAACCTGGACGTCACGCTACTGCGACCATCCACTCACGCACAACCACCGAAACCAGCACCGGGCTCACACCGGGACGTGTCATCTTTCCTGGTCAGCGCGCTCTCCGAAGCCGCGGTTTTTGCCGTCCATCCACGCGATGACATCGAACACCCGCAGTGCCGAGACCTCTTCGGGAAGGCCGGCCTCCTATTCAGTCTCGAATGGCTCGCGCGGTATCCATTAGGTTCTTTCTGGCCTGCACATACCCTTGCCGCGGTTCGTCAACATCGGGTGGCGACGGCTCATCGGAAAGGTCACCGTTGTTCTGAATATAGGCAACGGTCCGGCTCAAAACAGTTCGGTTCCAGTCAATGACCGACTCGCCGAACTTTGTGAGGGCTGTGTGCAGCTCATCTAGAGCCGTCTTGGCAGATGGAATTACTAACTCCGCGCGCGCAATCGCGTTCAGGAGCGCGGTTTCCTCCTCGCGGAACTTCCGAATCCGGGAGGCAATTTGTTCCCATATCTCGTCCTCATCGTTGTAGGTCGAGTACATTCGGATCTCGCTCTCAGCCGCGTCAATCCCGACGAACGCATGGTCCGCCGCTGCGACTGCCTCGACAAGGGCGATTCGTTGCTTTTCTCGCTGGTCGACACCGCGGGTTCGGTTCGACCATATGAGGTTGAAGGTCTGAGTGATAACAATGCCGCTGAGGGTGCTACCTGCCGCAAGGATTGCCGCCCAACCTGGGGTGAAGTACATCCTCAAACAATTACACGAGCGATCGCACTCACGCTGGTCGGGATATTCGGGTAAGTCATCTACGCGCTGCAACTGGCAACGCAATCCCGCGCTAACCGTTACCCGGTGGCGGCACCGGTTTCGGGTGATGTGGCTGACAAACCCCGCCAGCACAGTCGGGGCGGCGCTCACCGTCTACGTCCGCCGGGGCGGCGCGGTAACCTTCCACAACCACTTCCGATGGCCCGCAATCACACCCCAGCGGCCACCGGCCGGCCGCCAGCTACGGCTCGAACTACTGACCATTGCCGCCGAGGCCGACCAACTCGTCATTACCTTCACGACAGATAAACGCATCGCCACCACGTACAACAGGGACGGGTGGCGGGCACCCACCCCCGCCGAACGTCACGAGTACACGATCCCGACAACCACGAAACAAAACGGCGAGTTCACGCGCTGGGATCTGCTGTTCGATCCTCACGACGAAAAATGCGCAGCCACCCTCACAGCTGCACGAGCCGAACTCGCTACCTGAGAGACGCAGCTGTCGGTGGCTAGGCGCCGCGGCGGGCACGGGCGCCCTCGACCACGGACCGCTGAAGCACCCAGGTACCGCCCACACGGGTGACCGGCAGCCCTTGCCCTTGATGGCCTTCAGCACGCCCTGACGGGTCATTCCGAGGCCGTCGGCGGCCTCCTGCACCGACACCAGCGGCGGGCGGCGGTCCATCGCGTCGGTGAGGCGGTCGAGATGGAACCGGAACGGATCCTCGACACCGCACAGACCAGTAACCCGAACGCGACCCAGGGGCAAATATCGCTCGAGACTTCCAGTTCGGGGCAAGATCGAGACCTTCACCCGTCAAACATTTCGCCCACCACCTGTCAATACGCTGGGTGAATGAGTCCAACAAATGGTGAAGACTAGCCGCTTCGCCTGCAGACCGCGGTTCGGACGCGGAGCCGTATATTGATGCGATGACCACAAGCACGCAAAGCGCTCGGAGACTAACGCCACGCTCCCGCGTCATCCAGTGGACAGTCCGCAACTTCAAAGCGCTCGAGCATGCGACGTTGCCCCTAGACAGATTGAACGTGCTTGTTGGCCCAAATAGTTCCGGAAAATCGAGCCTTATCCAAAGCTTGTTACTTTTAGCGCAAAGCACTGATGATGAAGTAATCCTCAACGGCCCATTGGTCCGCCTTGGCGACCCTCTCGATGTCATAAGCGCAGATTCCGAATTTGTATCTCTTGGTTTTGTAGTAGACGGGACAAGAATCCCCGGAGCCGACGAATCGACAAGCAACGTACTGTTCGAAGTGACTTTGAGTCACCAGCACGGATCGCTCGTAGTTTGCGAATTTACTGCAGTCGAGGAAAACACTGACCGGATACTTATAAGAGCAACATCCGAACGAGTCAATGCCGGAATTCGGGCCGACGTCACGAAGGACTCGCGAGTCCACGAAACAGTCCTCCGCGTCCGAGAGATTAACGGCAGCGACTCACCCTCATCAACATTCATTACCTTTACCGGCCTATTTCCGGAAGCTTTGGTCTACAAAAGCACTCGGCAGCAGGTGCTGTCCGAATTGCGTAGAGGTATACGTAGCGCCAGAAACGATTCCGATTCTGAACTTGCATTTTCTGCGACGTATGAAGTAACACAGTGGATGCGCCGCAATATAGACAAAATGCCCGAAGAAGTCCGTGGCATCGTGACATCAAAATCACATGGGGCCTTCTCGCAACTGTTCGAATTGCCGCGCACTGCCTTGAGCGAGCTACTAGACGCATTCGTCGCGGCCGAAGTATCCGAAATCGAATGGGCACGAGTATCGATTACCAACTTCCGGCGCCTTGGGACCCGACGTATCCGATCTACCGCACTGCTTGGACTTAGCCCTAAACGTGAAAACGTTGTTTCGGTCCTTGCACTCGCTTCAGATGCTCTGCTGGCCTTCCAATCTTCGATTCGCTACCTTGGGCCCCTCCGTGAAGAGCCGCAGGTGGTTTCCCCGACCGGCGCCAGATATCGCGCGTTACCGGCAGGACCCAAAGGTGAATACACCGCCGATCTCTTGGCCAGAATGAGGGTAAGCGAGATCCGTTACGGCGATTGGAACGGCGAGATTCGCGTCGGAACAGTGTCCGAGGCTCTTACCCTATGGACCGCCTACCTTGGGGTCGGGGACGACGTCTCGGTTGAAGATCAAGGAAAACTGGGCAGAGGACTTCGCATCCGCGTTAACGGGATCGAGCGCGACCTTACAACAATTGGCGTGGGAGCGAGTCAACTAATACCCGTCCTAACCGTTGTTCTCACTGCTCCTGCCGGTTCAATAGTTCTCCTGGAACAACCGGAACTGCATCTGCACCCTTCGGTGCAAAGTCGTTTGGCGGATTTTTTCCTTCGTGCACGCATCAACATAAAATTGGTCGTAGAGACACACAGCGAGTACATGATCACACGGATTAGGCGCCGTGTAGTAGAGAAGACGACACCTGCCAGACATATTGCGGTTCTATTTGCCGAGCAACACGATGGCATCACTGAAATGCGCCACCTACACCTTGACCGCCTCGGAGACTTCTCTCATTGGCCACGCGCTTTCTTCGACACTCAGGACGAAGAGGCACGCGCCCTTGTGGTCGCTGTCAGAAAAGCTATTGATTCTGGACAAAAGTCATGAAACTGTTGCTCGATCCCCGATTGCTGATTTTCCCGTCAGAGACCAGCGACCGGAAGCAGTTGATTGAAATATGGGGAAGAATTGTAGATTGGTCTTCAGACAGTCGCATCGCTATAGGCACCGAATCCCTAGAACATGTGTGGAATCACTTCGGGGAGGTCGGATATCCCGAGAAGGACTTAGCAATGTACCCGCCGGCACTACGAAACGAGTACAGGCAGGCATTGAATAAAATAATGTCGCGCATTATCGAGCACTGTAATCACCCCACCGAGCTTGATGTGCGTCCGGAGTACGTCGGAAGTGAGGAACAGAAGAATGCGTTGACTCGCGACGTCGCGGGCACAGCCGGAGGGTCGATCGTCGGCATCGCGAGCACTCGATCAAGCTGGAGCGAGGATTGCGTAAAAGTGTGGTTCACACCGCCACCACCTAGCGAACTCGAAATATGCGTTGATGCACGCTCACCACTTGCAATTGAGACTCGAGCGACCGTCGAAGCCGCCCTGCGCGGAAGACGGGTTCACATAGTCGGCGGCAAGCCGAATCAACGTATTTATAAATCGATTTTTGAAATGACGGGGATCCGAGAGTCGGACATACACTGGATCGCTGCGGAAAAGTCTAAGCCTCCACGGGATCTAGACAAGAAGTGGGGAAGCTTAAGACCAGACCGCGACATAGCTATATGCATCACGGGGAGGATCGGACATGCACAGTCAGAAAGGGCCGCTACGACTGCCGCAAAGGCCGGGGTTATATACCTCCCACTGGAATCGGCTAACGAAATTGAATCTGCATTAGTTGAAGTGATTCCGCGCATGAGGGAAGCCCAAGGCTGGCGTATCAGCGAGAAAGATTGAATTGCCAGCCTTGGATTTTGTTTTATACGTAGAGCAGCATCCTCACTCAGGGACGCCGCGAGAAATGTCGAGGACACTGGCGAGCGGGGTAGAACAAGGTCAACCCCACCGGCTTTGTGGTGATTCGGCGACCGCTCACGGCTTCCGGTTGCCGAGGATTGCTAGCACAAGCGCCGGAAATCTTACCTCCCAATATTCGAATAGCCCACGGTCTTGCCTTCCTCATTCAATACTTCCACACTATCGCCTAGAAAATTCTCGACAAGCCAGTCATATACCTCCTCGCAAATTGCGACGTAGCGCGCCGGGTCTAGTTTTCGACCACCATGCATTTTTCCGTGCGCAACGTCATTCCTAACCTCAAGCAAATCCGACAGAATATCACGTCGATTGCTGTTCAAGAATTTTTCGAATGCAGATTTTTTCTCGTTCCCAAACCGTCCTATTAATGAAATAAATGGATTCACGCGTAGGTTAGGTGCATAGATAAAGCTCGACTTTGAGAACTCAAGAATCGGCCCGCTAGATTTCTGCACTAGATAGGAGGTTAGTATGACATGGGTTACCTGCTCAAGAAACCCAGCACACCGGAGACAAAGATATTTGCGCAGGTCTTCCTGCAACTTGAGTTCTGTCATCGGGATGTACCGCAAACTACGAAGATACCGCTCGTGCTCGGATTTCAAGCTTGTCCACAGAGAGTGTGCCTCCGCACGTCCAGCTATCACAACTCCGCGGCCTCAGAAAATATTGATCTTGCCACAGAAAGACGACCATTCACGCTATCCCGGTGTGACGTACTGCGAGTAACATACGCTCGGTATTCCTCCGAATCTCGAAGTTTGTCAAGGCTTTTTTTGAGCTCAGATGGAGAAATTGATCCCCCACCCAGAAAGATACTCATTAAATTTGCCAGTGTTGCATCCACATGCGCAGCATTGATGGTCCCTGAGTACCTTAAGGCATTACTGCCCGACGCCGCCACCAGCGCCGATGTCGATTTAGCGAAAGCATCCGAAAGTTCAGCAGTTGGAGTCGACTTCAGATCGCGGTTGTCTTTCAGATAGTTATTCAAGAAGTCGGACATGGGAGGACGATAAGCACTGGTCTCCCCGTTGCCCGACCCCGACGTGCTCATTGCCCGCAGCAGCGCCAGCGATCTTAGGATAAGCTCATGATCTTTAAGTCGTTTATGGGCTGGCCCGAAAAGCCTTCTCCAATTTTCGTCATGATTTAGATCTCGTATCCAGTCGACAACCGGACCGCGATAGAGTGCAACTCGGATTTCCTGAGCCGTCAAAGATACCCCACCACTATTTAGTCTACCGAAAAGTCGATAAATTGATTCGCGACCATCAGGGCCTTTAGGCTCAATAACGGTTGCTTGGATAAATGTATTGTTTAAGCGCCGCCGACTCTCACTATTTAGGGTTTCATATGTCGCCCCTTGGAGATGCTCCGCAACTTCGTTGAGTGAAAATTCACGGCCGTTGGGATACTTGCCCTTGTAGAACGACTCGAGAGCGGTCAATCGTTGTTGTCCGTCTAGGACCAAGTAACGCTGGTCGGGTTCAAGGACAAGAAAAATGCTTGGAACAGGCCATCCTAATAGAAGTGATTCGATGAACTGTTCCATCTTCTTAGGAGTCCAGACTCCCTGCCGCTGGAATCCGGAGATCTCAGATCCCGCCGATTCGTCAGGGTCAAACCGCGGTACTACGATATCTCCCTGCTCAAGTCGACGCACCAATCCAGCCACGTCGAAATCTGCACCTAGATAGGACAGTGTTGAATCACCTAGATCTACTAGGCCCTCGTCGTCCGTGACACTCTCGTCAATAACGTCGGGGTCTGGGAGGTCGGCGCTCGTTTGCATGCGATCACCATATCCGCGGGGAAGTGCAGATGGTAGTTCTCTGCGCTCGCGCCCTCCAACTGCGGAGGGGACGCGTTCCCCGTCAGCCTTCGCTGTTACTCGCGGAAACGCGCATGCTTGCCGGTCTTGCTGGCCACAGCGGTTGCGCCAGGGACTCACATCCATATGCCGATCTGGCGCCCTTGTCAGATACTGGCACCACAGCTATCTGACGTTGCTATCTCAATTTGTCCTCACCTGCGACAGCGCAAATTCGTCACAATGGTTTTTTGAGCTGACCGGACACGGCCCAAAGGAGTTGCCCTCGATTTCACGGAAATGCGGCTTATGTGAGAGTAGACGTTGCTCGAACATAAATTACTATTGAAAATGTGACGTAGATCCACTAGGCGCCCGGCAATCCTGTGTTGCCCCCGCAGTCGTTCCATTTATCAGGTTTCTAGCTGACTCGCGACCGAAACGCGGTGATGTATTCGTGACGCTGATGATCGTCTTGTCCGGTGAAGCCTTTGAACTCCCCCAGCCGGTAGGACACGCCCGACTTCGTCTGTTTGATGTCCACGGTGAAGTCGCGGGACAGGTTGGCGATCCGCCGTTCGAGGTCGTGCTCTTCCACCAGTCCGTCGGACAGTTTGAGAAGCTTTGTTGCGGTGACGAATCCGTCCGTCGATTTGAGGATGCGGTAGACGGCGTCGTGCACAGTCTCCGGCGCGAGCTCCAGGATTTCTCGGCGGGCGGCGGTCTTGTCGAAGGCGGCGACGATCGACTTGCCGATAGCCTGCGCCACCGGCGGGGGGAACGCGTTTCCGATCTGCCGGTACTTCGCGGTCTTGCCTCCGGAGAATTCCCATTCGCCGTCCTTCCAGCCCTGCAGCCGGGCGACCATCGGCAGGGTCAGCTTCGGCGGCACGTCCGCCGGGTGCGGGGAATCGGCTGCCGGGGGGTCGTTGGCAATGCCCATCCCGCTGGTGCCGAGCTCGAGCCAGGCCCGCTTGGCACGGGTGGGACCGAGGTCGGCGCCGCCGTGTTTTTTGCTGCCGCCGACCAGGGTGGGTGCGATGTCGTTGGCCAGCGCGGCCCAGTCGTCGACATGCTGCCACCCGTCCACGCCCATCAGGTCCTTCAATGCCGACCCGACAGTGTCCTGGGTGGGGGTTTTCTCGGGCCAGTGGAAGTAGGCGGCGTCCTCCTGCCGCAGTGCGACGAGGACGAACCTCGGGCGCAGCTGCGGAACCCCGTAGTCCGACGCCTGCAGTAGCCGCCAGTCGGCGACGTACCCGAATTCGGTCAGCCGGTCGAGGATCCGCTGCCGGTAGGCGGCGAACCGGGGGGCGGAGAGCCCGCGGACGTTCTCGAGCATCAGCGCCCGGGGCTGGATCTGCCCGGCCGTCTCCACCGCCCAGGCGAACAGGTCCCGCTCATCGGAGGCGCCGAGCTGCTTGCCGGCGATCGAGAACGGCGGGCACGGCACCCCACCGGCGAGGAGATCGACTCCCTCGTGTTCGCTGGGCTTCCATACCGTGGGGTCGGCGACGTCGCCCTCCTCGACGTCCCAGTCCGGCCGGTTCAGCTTCAGGGTCGCGCAGGCGTTGGTGTCCAGCTCGACCGCCAGCTTGTGCGAAAAGCCGGCCTTTTCCAGGCCCAGAGCCTGGCCCCCGGCACCGGCGCAGATCTCGACGACCTGGTAGTCGGACCTCGGCGTGGCGCTCTTCTTCTTCGCTGGCATGGGCCCCATCTTCCCTTACGCGGAACTGTTCGATGATATCCCCTCGTTCGAACACCCGTTTGATGCTGCCTTGTTCGGCGTGTCACGCCGAGCAGTGTCGCCGAACAGCGTCGAATATTCGCCGGACGTTGCCGCATCTCGACCGGCGCATTTGCTCGGACGAGCAGGTAGTTGTTGTTCGGGGCCAACCGGACCGGAGCCCAATGACCCCTCGCGAAAGGACACCGCCCGTGACGAACGGAGAAGTGCGCCGCTCCTCGCGGGTGCTGGTTGCCGAGTTCATCGCCGGAATCGGTGAGGGAAACAAGTTCACCAAACTCGACCTGAACAGGGCGATCCCCTTCTACGCGCAGAACGACCGGCGCATGCGTGACCTGCGCGAATGTGGGTGGGTCATTGACAACTACAAGGTCAACCCGTCGCTGGCACCGGACGAATACCTCGTCCGGCGCATCGGGGTCCGGATCGACCTCGGCGAACGCCCGCCCAAGCCCGCCCGCAAGACCGTCGGCGGAGCCAAACGCCGCCGGATCCTCGAACGCGACGGGCATGTCTGCGCCATCTGCGGCGTGCCCGCCGGTGAACCGTTCCCCGACGCCCCCGGCCGGCGGGCGGTGCTCACCATCGGGCACCTCATTCCCGTGGCCCGCGGCGGCACCGACGACGAGAACAACCTCCGCGCGGAATGCCAGCGCTGCGGTGACGAGTCCCGGGACAACACCCTCGACCCGCCCACCACCGACTTCGTCCTGACCCGGGCGAGGAACATCCGCAGCCGCAAGGAGAAGAAGCGGCTGTTCGCCTGGATGGTCGCCCGCCGTAAGGACCCTGACGACACCGAGCTGGTCTTCCTGGACTGGTGCCGGCTTCCCCACTCCGAACAACTGCGGGTGATGCAGGAATTCGGCCGACAGGTCCTCGCCGACGACGAGGGCTAACCGCCACACCCCTATTCACCACCCCTTATGACCGCGAGGTGCAACACGCACCCCGCGCGATCACACCTGCGCCGAACCGGCGCGAATCAGTTTCCGGAAAGGAACCCGGCCTGTGACCACCATGGACGCCTTCGCCGCCCCAGACCCCGAAATGGAGGCCGTTGCAGACGAACTCCTGCGCGCCGACCCGGACGGAGCCCGCTGGGCCGCCGTAGTCCGGCACACCTACGACATGATCTACAACGGCGCCGAAACCGGGCGCTACCGCTGGGACCAGCTGATGAAAACCGAGAAGACCCACTTCGGGACGTTGTTCGAGATCAATGCCCAGCGCGAATTCGAGTTCGACGGTGGTGACCAGACGGACTACCGCATTGCCGGTCACCAGGTCGATGCCAAGTGGAGCCAGAAAGAAGGCTCCTGGATGCTTCCCCCCGAGGTGTTCGGCCGCCTCGCTCTGGTCGCCACGGGTAACGACGAACGCGCGATCTGGTCCCTCGGCCTGGTCCGCGTCCGGCAGGAGTACCGCTCCGAGGGGGCGAACCGGGACAAGAAGACCACCCTCAACGCCCTCGGCAGATCCTCGGTGCGCTGGCTGTGGAAGGACGCCCCGATGCCCGCCAACATTCTCCTGCAGCTCCCCCGACCCGCCGTGGACGACCTCTTCACCCGCAAGCACGGCACGCAGCGGACCAACCAGCTCTTCCGCCTCGCCGAAGGGCAACTGGTGCACCGCAGCGCCGTCCGCACCGTCGCGATGCAACTCGACGACCAGAAACGCGTCCGGGCCAACGGCGGCGCCCGTTCCGCCCTCGCCCCCGAGGGGTACATCATTCTCAGCGGCACCTGGGAGAAGCAGAAGCAGATTGCCGCAGACCTCGGGGTCCCCGTACCCAGCAGGAAGGAATACATCTCGGTGCGGATCGTGCCCTCCGACCCGGGCACCGGCACAGAGATCAAGGGCGGACACTGGCGGCGGGCCACGCCGGGTGAGAACGTGACCGAACCGGCGCCGCTGTTCGTCAAGGACGACGAATAGGAAGAGCCAGGGGCAGGCGAACCCGGCCAGCACCGGAACAGCACGCACGCGATTCCGGAGCTGCGGGTCTGGCCACGGCGGTTCTCCCATGCCCCGCCGGGGCATGGGAGACCGAACGGCACTCGCGCTAGCCTGCGGACATGGCATCCGAGACGCGACCGCCGAGGAGCGGACGGGGTGCGCCGAGCGACGACGTCGTGGCGACATCGGCGGGCCGGTCACGCAACATGCAGGCCATCCGGCGCGCCGACACCAAGCCAGAGATCCGGTTGCGATCGGCCCTGCACGCGCTCGGGTTCCGATACCGCAAGGACTACCCCATCCGCATCGACGGCAGACTGATCCGTCCGGACATCGTGTTCACACGCCGGAAGGTCGTCGTGTTCGTCGACGGGTGCTTCTGGCATTCGTGCCCCGAACACGGTCGCAATCCCGCGGTCAATGAGCGTTACTGGTCCCCCAAGCTGCGACGGAACGCCGAGCGAGATGTGGAACAGACCCGGCTCCTGGAGTCGGCAGGCTGGCGCGTCCTGCGGATCTGGGAACACGTGCCCCTCGACGACGCGGTCGCCACGGTCACGGCTTCACTCACCTAAGCCGATCACCAAGCGACCGCTCACCGGAGACGGCAGCCCTTTATTCGCTGCCATCCCGACCGTGCATTTGTCACACACCGCGGGTGTATAGACACCATGCTAGGGTGTCTATACACCCACGGAAGGACCACGAAATGCGCACACTCAACGACTGGATCCCCGCCCTCGCCGCCAAATACGGCACCCCCGACGTCGTCATGCACATGACCGCTCAGCGCCAGGCCGGAGACCTCGGAATCGCCTGGGCAAAGGACATGCCTGCGAGCGACGTTCAGGCCGTCATCGAGGCCGTCGATGCCCTTTACTCCAAATGAGCAAAGGCACACCGCAGAAGGCGATTCGTGTCGACCCAGAGCTGTGGGAGACGGCGAAGCAGATCGCCTATCGACGCGATGAAACAATTTCCGATGTGATCCGACGGTCACTTCAGGAGTACATACGAGATCACAGCTAACGAGCGACGGCACCATGCGACCTCACCCACGCTCCGGCCGAGCGCACGGTGTACCGAAAGTTGTTGAATGCCGATCGAACCCGGCCTTACGGTCGTGCGAAGAAGCCCAGGGTTGGATCTGCGAATGTGCCGATGACTAGACCACGATCTAGGAAGCGGTTGAACTCTTCACAACTGGTCTCGGGCAGCAGCGCGCAGCCGTGGCAGGCGGCGAGGTTGCATGACTCGGGACCTTGCCCGAGCTCGCCAACTTCCATGCAGACAGGGTCGGTCGAGCACCAGCGGGCCTTATCGATTGTGGCTTCGAATACGGGTCCTAGGTTTTCGGGTCGGGCCATGCGCACCAGCCCACCCATCGTGCCTTCTGAATCACCAGCTGCGGTATAGATCAGTACACCAGCCATCTCACGGCCCGGCTCACCGGAGACGTACAGGCGTTCGCGTAGCGCTGCGGAGCTGTAGCCGCAGGTGAAGACCAGCTCGTTGATCAGCAGGTGCGCCAGGGTGTGCAGGAGGATCAGGCGTGGACTCAGGTCGCGTACCGGCCCGTCCGTTCCATGCCGGGAGGCGACGTAGTGCGTGCTGATCCGTCTCGCGCGCACCCGGACCTCGTCCCTGTTCTCCCAATCGGATAGCGCTTGGCTGTTGAGCTCGAGGTAGAGGCCTTCGCCCTTGACCACGCACGCTGGTAACCAGTCGTGGTCGGGAGGGAGGGCAGTCCGGCGCAGCATCGCCTTGCCCTCGCTGAGACGGAGCAGGCCGTCACGGACGCGGGTGAAACCCCGCAGCGCGCGGGTCTCGCGGAGGACTTCGACGCGGCGCACCCGATCGAGTACCTCGACGAGGCGATCCGGCACGCCGGGATCGCTGGCTTTCAGGTCGGGATCGTTCGGTGTTTCACGGAGCAGCTTGAATTCGGGATAGCGCCAGGTCACCGTTGAGGTCAAGGT
Organism: Rhodococcus sp. NPDC019647; assembly: GCF_044389235.1. NCBI lineage: Bacteria > Bacillati > Actinomycetota > Actinomycetes > Mycobacteriales > Nocardiaceae > Rhodococcus > Rhodococcus sp. NPDC019647. The sequence continues at coordinate 13,373 of NZ_JBIRXS010000033.1, forward strand.
TTCCGTTTCGCTGGGTCTGTCCGTTTTCTGACTGTTGCCGAGAAGCTCGTCGAGTCCCGCCGCCAGCTCGTCGTCGGAGAAGGATTTGAGTAGCTCAAGGGGAGTGGTCTTCCTCAAGCTGTCGGTTGTCACCTGTCCGACGATTTCATGGATCGCCGTGATCCTGGCCTGAACGTCGGGACGCCGGAGTAGCTCCAGCACTTCGGCGCTCACACCGCCTTCGTGTCGTGGCAGGTATATCGAGGATTCGACCTTCGGGAAGTAGACATTGCCGGCGGCCCGCAGCGCTCCGCGAAGGGGAAGGCCGCAGCCGCTCCCTTCATCGGCAACCCATGGGCGACTGCCGACACAATTGAATTCCGCGCCTGCGGCGAGATGGCTGGACAGTATCGTGCGCTCTTCGTCGCCGCGTTTGGCCGCTGTCTGTGTGATGCCCTCGAGTGAGCGTTGTGCCTTGCATCCGTCGCACTTGACGAGCTGCCCTGCAAGGGTCCCGCCGCCCTGTGACAGCAGGCGCAGTGTCCCGTGGCAGGTGGGTGAGAGCGAGTGGTGGACCCACTCGGGGAACGGGAAATCGTCTAGATGCCCACGCTCGCAGATGACGATGAACGGTACCTGCGACATGACTGGTCGCCGTCTTTCGTCGTGGGTGTTGTCTGTGCAGCGAACGAGTTGGGTCATGCTCAGCTTGGTCCGGCTGAGTCGTTTGCAGTAGATGCAAAAACACCAGCGCGGGAACCGCAGGACAGGAACCGAGAGCTTGAGATTGCGCTGTTCGTTACCTCCGCCGCGGGGGCGGCGGAAGTCTGGTGGCAATCGCAGCTCGCTCACCCTGAGCCGCTCTTGAAGCCGCCATTCCGGTACGAGAAACTCGTCGGGGTACAAGTTGTCGCGGTCGTCGGACTCGTACCAGTGATCGAGTCCGGCTGTGATCACCGAGCTGCCATTGACGAGGATGCTCAAGGCACCGACACCAAATGGGCTGACCAGTTGCGATCTGCGCATGTTCCCGGTGCTCATTCGGACTCCTCTGTCGTGCTTGCTGCGTCGGCGGCGTAGGCGGCGGTGATCCGCAACTGACATTCGGCGTCGACGTTGCGCATGCTTGTCGGTGTGTCCCAGATCGTCGGTACCAGTGCGCCGGGCTCTTGGGCCGATCCGGCCCAGCGCATCAGGCCCTGCATCGGATCGCCGCCATTTACGTTGGCGCTCCACTCTGTGCGCTCCCCATGGCGCCATTCCCGGGCGCGCCGGTCGATCACCGCGTCGAGAGTGGGTAGCTCGGCCGGGTCTGCGTGGGCGGCGCGGTCGCGGATGAGGCCGGTGGCCACACCGAAACGGGCGTCGGGAAACGGGTCGGGTCCCAATCGTGTCTCGGCGGACTGGCGAATATGGGCGACGGTGGCACCGTGTAGGCCACGTAGCAGCACCGGCAGGGCGAATGGCGTCAGGCTCGTGGGCTCGACCTGCGCGTAGAGACGCTGGTGGTAGCTGCGGAAGCGCTCGTAATGGCTACGGTCGCGTGGCTTGGCGGCACCGTAGATTGTGATAACCAATCCGGGCCGCTCCCACCATCGGCGGCCGACCCGGCCGCTCACCTGGATGTACTGAGCGGTGGTCTTTGGCTGCCCGATGATCGTCATGAGACCGAGCCGGTCGATATCGACGCCGACTTCAATGATGTTCGAGGCCAGGCAGACATCAACGCAGCAGTCCTGCCCGTACTCCTGCTGGAGCTCTTCTATCGCTTTCGGGATCTCGTCACTGCGCCGTCGGCTGGTGAGTTCTAGGGTGTTCCGCGGCCAGCGTATGTCCGCCGCGATGAGCCCATCGCGCTTGCGGATGCCAGTGAGGTAGTCGGGTATGTCGGACTGCAGGAGCGAGACGGTGTTGCCGAGTTCGCGCAGGCTGTTGAGGAAGTTGAGATTGGTCCAGTAGCCATCGCGATCCGCTTCCGGGATCTTCGTGGCTCCTTGGAGTGTCGCAGCGGCGACGCGGACCTGGACCGTCTGGATCGAACCCAGGGAGGGACTCATGACACCGAGGTAGCGGCGACCCTTGGCCTGGGTCCCGTCGGGGAGCGTGGCGGTCTCGGCGAAGAAAGACTTGCCCTCCTCGAGCCCATGGGGTGGAAACAGGGCCACCCGTGTACGCCCGTACAGGTCACGGATTTGCTGCTCGTAGCGCCGGATGGTGGCCGTGGAAGCGATGATCTTGGGGCGGATCGGCTCCCGGCCGCGATGGTCGGTGCAGAGGTCCTCGATAATAGCCTCGTACAGGCCGACCATCGATCCGAGCGGGCCGGAAATCAGGTGTAGCTCATCCTGAATGATGAGGCCCGGGGGGGAGACCTGGCGGGCACCATCCGAACCAAGGCCAAACAGGCCGCGGGCGTTCGGCTCCCAGGCGAGCATCGCGAACTTGTCTACAGTGCCGATGACCAAGGTAGGGCGAGTGTCATAGATGTCTTCGTCGACGACGTGGACCGGGAGGCCCTCCCGGTTGCGCATGCCGAATCGGCAGTTGCCGTCTGGGCAGATGAAACGGATCTTCGACCCGGCCACCGTCATATAGCCGATTGGTCCCTGACCGCCTGCTCTCCGAGAGTTGGACGCGGTCCCGGCTTTCGTTGCTCCCTCCGGCGGCCCCATCTGGGCGCCGCACCAGGGGCAGCGCAACAACAGGAAAGGGTTCTCCTGACTGCTGTCTTGCCGCAGCTTGCCGAGCGCGGTTTTGGCTGCCGCCCACCGGTTGGGTGTGGTGGCACTGCCGAGCCATATTCCGATGCTGAAGCGCTCGGTCCCGAGATCCGCTGCTCGCGAGCGAATGTCGTCCATCACGCACAGCAATGAGGCGGCCCGCAGGAACTGTTGTGCGGTCAGCAGCCGTAGCGTGTAGCGCATGAGCACGTCGGTGCCCGCGTCTGCCGGGTTGCGGAGTCGCCGGGCGAACATGCTGATTGCCGCCGCACCCAGATAGGCCTCGGTCTTGCCGCCCCCGGTGGGGAAGAAGATCAGGTCGACCAGTTCGCGGTCGGCTGTCGACGGGTCGAAGACGTCCGGCAGGCTGGCCAGGAGAAAGGCGATCTGAAACGGTCGCCAGGACCCGATGCCGGGTTCGGGTACAGCTGCCGGTGTTGGCCCGGCGACCTCGAAAATGCCTTGCCTGTTGAGGCTTACGGTACGGAGCGGGAGGCGCGAGCGGATTTGCTGGTAGTACATGGCTTCATTGGCGAGGCGGAACGCGCGGGCGGCGGCGGTGTTCGACTCCAGCAGTGCCTGCCCGGTCCGCATCCGTTCCAGGGCGCCCTCGCAGAGCTCCATGTGGCGGGCCGCGGCGTCGCGGTACCGATCCGGCAGGCCGGTTATCTCGTTGCGGCGGTCCTCGATCCAGCGGGCGTACAGACCGAGGACGGTCTCGATCTGCCGGTGCCCGTCCGCCGAGCCGTCGGCGAGGGATTTCATGCTGACCCGTACTGGTTCCCGCTGACCGTTGCCGTTGATGCAGTAGACATCGGGTGTCAAGCTTGGCACCTCGTAGGCCGGCAAGGCCTCGGCGCGGACCGCGCCCACCGTGTCACCGCCGGGCTCGTCCCAGTCGGCCGCGCAGCCATGACCGACGGCGTAGGTCCGCTTGTGCCGGTACAGCAGCGCGATGGACGCTTCCTCGTTACCGGATCCGCCCGGGGTGTCGGGCTCTGGGTAGGCCTCGATCCGGGCACCGTCTGCGGGGCGGACCTCGAATCCGGCTTGCAGGAGCGCGGCAGCTGAACCGCTGCCGCTTGTGGTGTTGACCAGCACGATGGTCACCAGGCGGCACGCGGGATCGGGATCGCCGGGGACGGGCCGGGTATAGGCCTGCAGTTGTGGTTGCACGCGCTCGTGGCGGGAGAGTTCGGCGTCCAGCGGGAACAGTTGTTTGGCGCCTCTGAACAGTGATTCAGCACTGGCTGTAGCGGTCATCGTGACAGGCCGGCGCAGCCACCACTCGCGCGGCGCGCCAGCGATGTGGACAGGCAGCCTGTCGTAGTACCCGAAAGAGGCCCGTATTTGCAGCGACTGTCCCGGTGCCATGCGGACACGGAAGGAAACGGCCATGGCGCTGGGCTGGAAGGAGTTGGCGTCGCTCAGGTCGAAGTCGTCGGTGTCAGGATCTGGCTGCCGCGTTGGCGTGACCGTGCCGCTGGGATCGATGTCGCGGATTTCGTCGTCCGTCGGAAGTCCCGGCGTTCCGGCGATGGTCTCGCCGGCGGCCTGGCTGCGGGCGGCCGAGCCTTGCGGGTACAGCACGCCGATACCGTAGCGCCGTAGCGGCTCGGTCTCGGTGAGGATTTCTTGACCGGTCGTCTCGTCGTACCAGAGGCCGTGCGAGGCGGGCCACGAGTCGAAGTGCACTGCACCGGTGGTCGTGTCGATCGGCTTGCCTCGTCGCGTCTCGCCCGGTGGAGGGCCGAACAACTCGCGCCGGACTGCCGCTTCCATGACTCCGCGCGCTTCGATCCCGCTCATTACTTCAGACCTCCAACTTTGGTCGCAGCGCTGATCGCCTTCCCACAAGGGACAGCCGGTCGGTGGCGCGGGTGAGACCGACGTAAAGCAGGGCATCGAATCCGGGAAGGCTGGCGTCGTCGATATCCGTCAGGATGATGGCCGGTGCTTCCAGGCCCTTGTAGGCATGAATGGTCGCGAAGCGCAGGCGGCCTTTCCGGGGCTGAGTGCCTTCTTCGGCAGCCAGGATCTGTCTCAGCCAGGTGTCGGTGGTGGTCGCGGCGAGCGAGCCGTCACGCCGGGGGCTCAGCAGCACGATCTCGTCCAGCTCGTAGCCCTCTGCTTTCAGGTCGCCGATGGCCTTGATGACCTCGGCGGCCTGCTCGCCGGGCGCCTCATACCAGTAGTAGCGCGGCGTTGCGCCGTCGTCGTCGCGCCGGAACCGTTTGTATCCCGGCGACATCGCCGCCAGCAGTTCGACCGTGGAACCAATGCGCGGCCTGTTCCGGCAGTTGGTCATCAGGCGGTGGTGGGCCAGGCCCGGGATGCGCTCGCGTAGGGCATCCCGCCCGTCTTCGAGGTCGTAGAGCGCCTGCCGCTCGAAGTCACCGAAGAAGAGGCAGCGACCGCCCGCCAAACCGCCCTTCACCATCAAGTCGAGCACGTCCAGATACGCGGGTCTCGCCAGATCCTGCATCTCGTCGACGATGAGGAAGTCACGGGTGAAGTCACCGTCGAGCAATCGGTCGATGGCGGTCACGAGTAGCTCATCCCAGAACGCGCGGTCGGGATGCGGCGGCGGTGTCAGCCTGGTCAGGCGCAGCAACTCGCTATGGAAGCCGCCGGCCTGCAGCCCGGCCGACGCCGGGGTGCTGGCCCGCAGGTGCCGGCCGAGCAGCCGGTTGAAGCAGAGAAGGCGACCATCAGCACCGCGAGCCTGCTCACGGCGTGACGCCTCGAGCGCCAAGAAGGTTTTTCCCGACCCTGCCGGGCCGGTGAACAGGACACTGCGATTCTCTGCCATGGCATCGAGGGCCTCGTACTGTTCCCCGAGGAAGGCTGTCAACTGCGTCGTACGGTCATGGCGGAGGTCGGCGGCCGCGATGGTGACGTCGAAGCGGGGACGCAGCGTAGCAGTGAGAGCGCCGGCCGACTCCTGGCTCGGCTGCCCGGGGCTCTGGCGCAGTGTGGGCAACCGGCCGGTCAGGTGTTCGCGGCCCTTGACCAATAGGCGCAGTACTGCCCGGGCGGCACCGGTGCGGAAATCCGTCAGGTCGAGAAGCTGCCACTCGTGCCACTCCGGTGAGGCCGGCAGGGATGCGCGGGCCCGGAGGTGGGTGAACCAGACACCGCTCACTATGGGCACCGCCCGCAGGTCAGCGCCCCGCTTCTGCAGGTATTCCCGAATGCTGTGCATTGCTTCATTCGACTGCTGGAACGGGCTGCGCGCGGTTGGCGGGTGGTTGCCGAGCTGCCAACGGCCATCGGGTAAACAGGTTGCCCTGGCGTGTGACTTGATCTCGATCACGGCGATGCCGTGACCGGGGGCAACGACCACGAAGTCCGCCTCACCCTGGGTCTGCCTGACATGTTCGGCGAGTGCCAGCGAGTGCAGCACCGTCCAGTCCTCGGCGAGGGGATCAGTGGCTAGCCGCTCGAAGACCTGGCGCTCCCCAGGTGGCGCATCGTGGGCAACGATGGGCGGAATCATTCGAGCCACTGGGCGCTCCGATCCTTGGACGGACGGCGGATGTCGCCCCGGTGCACAGGTTCGAGGTTCGGTGATATCGCGAGCACACGGGTCGCGATCATGCTCCGGAAGCCGGGGATGTTGAGTTCTAAGCGGAGGAAGCCGTCGCGATCGAGCCCGGCCAGGTCGGCTGTCGAGATGGCCTCTTCGAGGATCTCGCGGATGTCTTGACTGGCTTGCAGTCTGGCCCGGCGCAGGCTTGTGGCCAGCTCATAGTGCGGCTCCTTGGGCATGCCTAGCCAGCGCAGCAAGAACACGAAGTCGTTGCCGTTTTGCGGTCGCACCATGGTGGTGCTCGTCCATGCCGGTGCTCGGTCGGCGCGCGTGACACCGGCCTGCGCGAGGGACTGGATGGCAGTGCGGGTGCCCATACGGTCGAGTTCGCGGCGGAGCGCGGCCTTCCATTCCGCCTGGGAGGCGCGCGCTGCCGAACCGCGAGCGCCGAGTAACTCGATGGCCCGGTCGTAGAGCATCTCGGAAACGGTCGATCCCTCCCGCAGGACAAGGTAACTGCCCACCGTCAGGGCCGAGACGTCACTGAGATCGACGCGTTGTCCCGGCGGTCTTTGCGGGTGCAGGGTCCGGATGTGTTCGCCGGCCTGGTCGAGCATGATTGCCAGTCCACCACCGAGGAATACCTTCCGTGCCAACACCTCGCCTGGTCGAGGTGGCCGCGAGGGGGCCTGCGGGGACCAGCTCGGCTGCGGCACCAACTGGTCACCCACGACGACTGGAACTGGGGCGAGGACCGGTTCCGCGCCGATCGTGAAGACCTTGCGGCGGGGCCTGATCGCGCCCTCCGCATAGTCCGAAATTGGCGATACCGGCAACGTGCGGTCCTGCACCCACGACGGCAGCACGTAGGCAAGCTCACTGGCCCGCGGGGCCGACAGTAGCCCGGGGCCGAACAGTGAGGGCGATCCGACAGCGTAGGCCTGCTCGACGACGAACGCCTGCTCGCGAAAGGTCGCGCACAGAACCGGCACCGCGATGCCGAGTTCGCCAAACCATTGGCGGGTCGCATCCTGAGTGCGTCCAGACGCCGTAACCACAACACACGATTCGTAATTCACTTCAGCCAACGATTCGAGCAGTACCGCGCCGGTCGGGCGGTCCTCGAGATGTGCCCGTTCTGCCCGGTCTGCTAGATCGCTCAGAAGGAGCTGCGTCGTTTCATCCGCCCCGCGGATTCGCCGATCGCAGGCCGATCCCAGCGCAGCGACGAGTTCGTCCTCTCCAACCCGGAAGACTGGTGGGGCCGGGTTCGTCGCCAGGCGCCAGCGGAGTTGCCGGGCCATGGCCAGCAGGTCCTGCCAGACTTCAGGATCCTCCTCTCGCAGCCGGGCGATGAGCCGGCGCAGAGCAGCATCCAGCTGTGCGCCGGCGTCGTCGGCGACGGCATATAGCGCGATCTCGGCTCGCGCTAGCACCGCGGCCGCCCGGTAGCGGCCGGCGATCTGTGTCAGCGGCGTCATCGGCATGTCTCAAAGGCCAATGCTTCGATCCCCGGGGGTGGGTGCCAACCAATGTCATTGAGGGAGAGGGGAATGCCGCCCATCGAACGGGCCGCGAGGATGGAATCGGCGGCGAACTCATACGCAGCCGAACGATCGACGATCGCAACGGTTACATCGCACGACAGGTCGCTGATCCACCCAATCGCACTGCTGCCGTCCAAAACCGTCAGCCTAGCTTCGGGTGGCATGATCGCTTCTTCAGACCTGGCTGCGGGCAAAATTTCGCTGCGCCACGAGGGCCGAATTCCGTCGCTGGGGCGTAAAAGCTCAGCGAAGCTATTCCAGCCGGGATCGGAATCTCCTAACCCAATTCTGACGTCCATTTCCGAGGTGATCCAAGTCTTTGTGCCGATCAAGACAACATCTGACCCCGAGGCGACCTGTTCGGCTGGCCATGCCTCGGCACGGCCGGCACTGGTCACCAAACTACCCGCGAGGGGCACCTTGAGCTTGCGGTATCGGCTAAACCGCGGGGCCGGTACCAGGTACTTGATCTTCTCGAGCTGATAATCCATCTCACCGCCATGAATCTGGGTTCTTCCCTTGACCACACGCGACTCGTAGAAAGTCTCGGCCACCAAGCAAGTCCCGGCGAGTAGAAGAAGGACAGGCGTTCCCCGTTGCAAGGTAGGCAGCACGGTGTCCGGTGACCCCGGTAGCTCAACCGGTCTGGTCAGCGCCCAGCCCGTCGCGACAAGGACGGCGGCCAGATCCCTTGTTGGCACGGTGATCGCGACAATCAATCGCCTATCGGCAGCGGGTGGGGGCCGACGTGCAAGTCGCGCCCCCAGCGCAAGTATCGGGGCGGCCCAGGCGGCCTCCACAGGCTCAGCGCCATCATTCTCTAGCAGCACCAGGCCGCCTGTCATCTGCCGTCCCCTTTTTGCGCCGCGGTGTTCGTCGCATACTTACCATCGGACGACGACTCGTTGTCATTACAGCGCTGAGGCCGATCAGCCTGGGCGCCGCGCCCCGTCTGCCGGGGTGCGTGCGTTCCGCGGGCACAGTCTGGTTCGTACAGGGTTGATGTGCGATCCCACCCGTTGGGTTCAGTCCGACGCACCGCGAGGTGGCCGCATGTTCGCCTCGAGTGCAGCCGTCACTATCGGCATCGGCTAGTGCCCGCACCACCGACCAGCCGCAACCGATCTGGTTCGGCCCTTCGATGCTCGGCAGCTGCGGGCACGGGCTCCCGAACCGATACCGGGTTTGCCGGAGACGGAAACACCCGGACCGTTCCTGCCTGCCGATGCACGGGCCGCTCGTGCCACTCGAACCGCCAACCGACGTACGTGATGTGATTCGGTCGACGGTGCCCGCGATTTACGGCCCGCCGGCACGAAATGGAGGACCACGATGACCGAAGACGACTACATCGACGTGGTCGGGGCACAGTCCGTGCTCGAGGTGGCCGAAGTGGTCGCCGCGGTGCTCGGGGCCCGGATGGAGATGGGCGGTGAACCCGGCCGCATCGTGGTCACCGGAGCACCCGATCCCGATCTTCGGGTTGCCATCGGGCTGGCGATCAACGACCGCGGGCTACCCGAAAGGTGGACCAGGCGGATCACGATCACCCACAACCGTAGTAGCGACGAACGCCACCGCTGGGCACAGCACCTACACCGCGCCCTCACCGAACGGCGCGACTGGACACTCACCGTCACCCCCGGCGGTCCACCGAACCCACACACCCCACCCCCTTCGAATACCCAGGGGGGATGACCCGCTCCGCGGAAAGACACGCGCTAGAACCCTAGACACCGCCCCCTCGTGCACGCCGGGGGAGCAAGGCCGGGTACAGGGCGGCCCCCTGACCGGCGGGGGCATCGGCGTGAGGAACATGTTGGGGGTCGTTCTGACGCCAAAGCAGCCGCACCGCCAACGCGTGCACGCCAGACACCGAGGATCCTCACGGGACTCGGCCCGCGTGGTCACCGAGTCTTTCACGGACGGCGAGGTCGACTCGCCGGTCGCCCTGCTCGTGGGTCGACTCGGCGGCCGGGGCGCCGCGGCTGTGGTAGCCGCCTTCACCGCGCAGCGTCCACGCCGCACCCCGGAGCACCGGCTCACGCAAAGTTGAGCTGAGGTGACCGCCGTCGCCGGTGTCCCCTGTCCCCGACTGCGTTCTATCTGCAACACACACAGCTAATTCCGGTCATGAACGCGGCACCCACACTGGTCGGTCGGCCGTACGCTGACCCCACAGCGAAGGACCGGGCGCAGAAGTGGGGCGAGGCGACATGGACGAACTCGACAGCAAAAACCTGGGTAGGCTGCGCCGAATCGCGGACGCCCGATCAGTGTGGACCTCAGAGTCCGGCGACTTCACACCCTGGCTCGCCGAGAACATCGACGTTCTCGCCGACGCCCTCGGCATGTCCTTGATCGTCGTCGATACCGAGGTCCGCATCGGGGACTTCCGCCTCGACATCCACGCCAAGGACGGCAACGACCGCTCCGTCGTCATCGAGAACCAACTCGAACGCACCGACCACGGACACCTCGGACAGTGCCTCGTCTACGCCTCCGGCCTGGACGCCTCGACCGTCATCTGGGTCGCCCCCAATTTCCGGGAAGAGTTCCGCAGCGCCCTCGACTGGCTCAACGAACGCACCGACAGCGAACTCGGCTTCTTCGGTGTCGAGGTCGGCATCGTGCAGATCGGCAGCGGACCCCCGGCGCCGGTGTTCGACGTAGTCTCGCGCCCCAACGACTGGCAGAAAACGGTCAAAACCGCCGGTAACGCCGCCGAAGCCCGCGCCAGCACTCCGGTCAACGCCGCCCGGCAAGCCCTGTTCACCGACATCCTCACCGACGCGAACACCCGTCAGCCGGCCATCTCGGTTCCGACACCTGGGAAGGGAAACTGGATCTCCTTCGCCTCCGGACCATTCGGGAACTGGGACCTGACAGTCAGCGACGGCCGCCTACGCGTCGATGCCTACATCGACACCTACAACCGCGATCTCAACAACGCCCTGTTCGACGAATTCGCCGCCAAGGCCGCCTCCTGGCAGACCCAGACCGGACTGGATCTGGCATGGGAGCGGCTCGACGACAAACGCGCATCACGCATCGCCGCCTACCGGCCGGTCGACCTCGACGACCCCGCCGACCGCGACGCAACCCGCCAATGGGCGGCCGACGCGTTGGTCGCGATGTACAACACCCTGAACACGCCCCTGCGCGCGGCCGCGAAAGTCCGGCGCGCGGAGTACGCCGCCCCTGCACCACCGCCCGAGTCACAGATCTGACCTAAAAGGTGCTGCCACCTGCCCTGATTACCCCGCTTCTGGGGGCGATGTGCGAGGTGATCGGACCCGCCCTTCAACGCGGGCTCACGAGTCATCAATGCCTGGAACCAGACCTACCGACCATGGTCTACGACCCAGCCGGTCTACCGGCCGAGGGGTCCGTCGCCCGGTGGTGTGTGGCGGCCGCAATTGGGTGCGCTCGAAAGGGGTCAGCTGGTGGTGAGAAGGCGACCGCGGACGCGGCGACGAGAAGCCCGGCTGCCTGTCTCGGGATGAAGCGTTCTCGAAGAACGGTCACGCCGAGCAGACGGGGACGACCGGGTAGGGGGAGGACAACACAACCGCGACCACGACGAGGTGCTCCCTCGTGGCGAGCATGTAAGCGATCAGTGCCGCTGCCTCGCCCGTGAAGCCGGCGGCCAACGCGGGGACAAGGGACCACCGGATGTGTGTGCCTCGCGCAGTCGGCAGCAGCGGCACGATGGTGAGGATCGCCGCGACCCGCCCAGCGGCAACGGGCCACAATCCTGACCCCGCGCCGACCTGCGCCAACGCAACATATTGCACCGCAATGCCGAGTCCCGCGACGAGGCCGGCGAGGGCGGCGGCCGGCAGCGCGGGTCCGGCGTGAGTGCCGGTGTGCGCGACCAGCCATAGTGCCGGAACCGCGATCACGATGCCGAGCCAGGACAGCGTGGACGGGCGCTCACCGAGAGCAGCGACTCCCATCAGGACCGGCACGGCAATGCCGCAGACCGCGCTGATCGGAACAACCACGCTCATCGCCCCACGGCTGAGGCCGCGGAACAGGATAGGTGTCGGGCCACTCGATCCCGTAACTGTCGATTCCGCCCAGAATCTGGGTGGCAGTGACGATCCCGTCCTCCACGAGAGCCGCCACGAACACGCGGTCCTTCTCGCGACCAGCGATCGCCTTGGACGCACACAGGTCGACGGGATCGAGACAAAAGCCCGCCCGCCCGTATTCCGACCCGTCCTGAACCTCCACCGCGACCAGCGGTTGTCCCATTGCTTCGGCAGTACCACTACATCCCTTGTGGATCCCCTCGACGTACACGCCGAAAGACTCATGAAACGGTGAGCATTCACCAAGCCGTCCGTTGAGGATGAGGATCTTTTCCACCACTGCCGGCGACGCCGGAGCGTCGATGCCGCTCCGCGGAAAAACATCGACCTCACGCGACAAAGTCGCGTACTCCGGCAACTCCGTTTCGTCGTAGGTCCCGAGGATCGACTGGGAGCCGAAGACAATCACCTGACCCTCGTCGAGGTTCGCGCAGGCTGCCTCGATGACGTGCTCGAGCTCCTCGCGGTTCACTTCAGGACGAGCTCACGCAGATCATCGAGGACCTTCATTCGTTCATCCTCGGTCAGCAGCACGTGCAGCGGGGAAAGGTTGCGCATCTCGTTCCCAGTCTCGTCATCCGACTCCACGATCCGACGAAGGGTCTCGACGTCGTTGTCCTCGACGATTCGCTCCCACCGATCCAGGAAGTCGGTGAAGTACGGGCTGCGACTGACATGCTCGCGGACACTCTGCAGACTGCGGCGAACGCGGACGGTGTCGAGGGGCAGATGCTCGCGCTCGACCTTGTTCAGGATGGCGGCCTGCATGAGCTTCTGTCGGGTGCTTCATGTTGACGACGGTCATCTCTCGCTCCCTCATCGCTCAGGCCAACTACCGATGCGGTCGGTGCCCACAGTGTACGGGTCCGGCCACCGTTTACGCAGGTCACCCCACGCTCACGCAGCGACGACCCGACCTCCACCCGCCTATACGAACAAGGGCTCACAGGACCATCCGCGCTACCGCGATCACGCCCCGATAGCGTCACCTGTCGGACGACGGCAGCGCCGTCTGCTGCGGGGATCAGGCCACTGCTTCGCCGCAACCGCGGCGAGCACCGCGTTGGTGCGGCTGTTGCTGCGACCACCGCGGAAGAAAAATGTGCCGCCCAGGCGCATGGCCGTGAGGTGCCGATCCCGTCCTGCCCGTCCTTCGGTGGTATCTCACTGCCGACGCGGCGCCGGCCGCTACATCTCCGCCGTGGTGGTTCGGTAGGTCTTCGCCGCAGCGATACCGTCGTCGTAGTCGCTGACGTACGCACCGGCCGCCGGGTCATACAGTGAGCCGACCGCTGCTGGATCGTGGGCCATGAACACCACGTCGGGCCGTCCGTTGTTGTAGCGGCGGTAGGTGTCATAGTCCCAGCCGTCGGGTGCGTAGTCGTCGTTCCATGCCAGCCGGGCGACGGGGACGAATCCGGCGTCGGCATAGATGTTCGGCAGAACCGTGTCGAAGCAGTCGAGTCGCCTCCCTCCGAGGACGGTGGCCTGGCGCAGCATCGACGGTGCCGCGTTGGGATGCGCGCCATCGTTGTGGGAAAACACCGAGACGACTTCATCGTCCTTCAGAGCGACGCCAGCTTTTCCATCCTCGGTGACCAGCATCCGCATTTCGGCGTATTCATTCTCGTCATAGACGTACACCGAGGATGCGTAGCGGTTGTTGCTGGTCAGTTCCAGCATTTGGGTGCGGTACAGATCCGCATCCGACGACGATAGCTCGTACAGCGTCGGGCTGGACAGTCCGCGCGCAGCGAAGTCGGCTTTCTCGGAGTCGGGCCGGCTGTATGCGGCGAGCGGGTCGACGCGGCGGTCACCAATCAGAAGCCGAGGGCTTCGGCTTCCTCGATCTTCTCGTCCGTCCAGACCTGCTCGATCGCCTTGCGCTGCTCCGGCAGCAGATCGGGTGTCCACCGGTACTTCCGCCAGAACGCTTCCCTGCGCTCCTGCGTCATCGGCTCGTGATTCATGGCTGTCAGCTCCTTCGGTTCGAACATCGTTCCCAGTGTTTCGGGCGCGGCTCAGTGCTTCAGTTTGGTTCGCACGCAGTCTGTCACCTGCAGCCAAGCGGCGCTCGAGGTCGCTTCGGGCGGGCCCGGCTTCGCTCTTGATCGCCGACCGTAGTTCTTGTTGGCCACCGGGTGTGGCGTCGTAGAGGGCTTGAATTTCGGCGTGGTTGGATTCGGCCTTGTTGAGCCGTTGCTGGAGGTGGACGGCGTGGGGTTGGGCGTCGAGGTCGCGGCGGGCTTCGGTCAGCCGCGTCGCGGCGCGGGTGAGGCGGTTGCGCATGTGCGGGGTGCAGCGTGGTCCGGGCTTGGGTTTACACATCGGCGCCAACCTCGGTTGCGGTGTCGATGAGTTCGGCAAGGTACGTGCCGAGCTGTGCGACCGAATGTTTGCCGGGGCGACCATCATCGGGCAGATAGGTGTCGCGGCGCAGCTCGATCATCACGGCGGATACGCGTTCGTCGTGGCCGTAGCGGCCGAGTGGCACGTAACACCCGGCGTAGGGGGTGTTCTCAGCGATCTCCCCGAGAGGAAGGAAGGCCCGGCGGGTTGCGCTCGTCAACCAGTCCGGTGTGTGAAGGCGATCCGTGCCGATGCACACCGCTGGTCGTGCCGCGACCGGGTTCTCGAATCCAGACGGGCGTTTGGGGTAGGAGTGCACATCGATGATCACTGCTCGTCCGCATGCAGCGATGCGGTCGGTGACGAGCTCGGCGACAGCGCGGGCGTACGGACGGAAGTACTCGTCGAGAAGTGCCTCGGCGGCGGCGAATGGTTCGCCCCTAAGCCGCCTTCCGTTGCAGGCGCGGGTGTAGACGGCACCGCGGCCAAAGACTGTGGCCGGCTCAGAGGTGTCGGGGAACCGTTCGGGGTCGACGACCAGTCGGGACAAGGCGTTCTTCACAATCCACGGATGGGTGCGGGCGTGGTCGGCGCCGAGTGTGGCGATCAGGTCGGTGTCGGTATCGGTGGCCTCGTCCAGTTCGGCGTCGAGTGCCGCGTCGTCGAGCAGCAGCTGTGCGCGGACGTGCGGGGGAATCGTGCGGGAGGCGTGCGGTACGTGCAGGATCACCGGCGATGACGGGCGACCTGGCAGGATCGAGAAGCTGTTCATGCGTTCCTTTCGTAGATCGGCTGGCGGCCAACCTTGGCGGTAGGTCTGAACCGTGGCCGGTGGTCGAGCGCTCCGCCCGGACTACGTCCCCGTTCGGTCGGGTTCGTTGGCGGCAGCGAGCACTCCCGCCGGGCCAGGGACTCAGGTGAAAACATCGACGTACCAGCGCCCGTCGACCTTGTGGGTGGTCACGGTCTGGGTGCCGCGTTTGACCGGCTGGGCGGGTTGCATCACGGACAGATCGACGAGGTAGACCCCGTCGGACAGTTCGACGGTGCGGAGGCAATAGTTGGTGCCGATCGGGACCGCGTCGATGACCTTCTGCAGCTCGGGACCTGGCAGCACCGAGGAGGTGGGGGTTGCGAGGCCGCGGGCGGCTTCGCCGTTGCGCTGGCTGTAGTAGGCGTGGTTGAACGCTGCGATCACGCCCGCGCCGCTCTTCTGGTCACCGCGGTCGGCCCGGCATTCCCCGTCCGACGTGGATGTCTGTTCGGCCTGTTCGGGTTCGGGCAGGTTGAGGATGGGCAGTCCGTTCTCGTCAGCTGCTGTGGTGGTGGCGCTGGTTGTCGCCGCGGTAGACGCGGTCTCACTGTCTCCGCTGCACAGGTGGATGACGGCTACCCCGCCGGCCACAGCGACGGCGACCGCTGCGACGGTGGCAATCGTCTTCTTTCCCGGCCCGCGGCCGCCGCGGGCCGGCGGTAGAGGCGACCGGGGTGGGGGCGGTGGTGTGGCCGGGCCGCCGAGCGCCGTGGTGCGGGCGCCCGGCGGGTGGTCGGCGGTGGGTGTGGTGCCGAGAAGGTCGATCACGGCCGGATGCCGCGGCGTCGATCGGCCGAGGGTCGGCTTCTTCATGGTGCGCACCCGCCTTTGTGGTTTCAGTTCGCTGCCGGAATGCCGCCACCGATGGCGCCCGACAACAGGTTTCCGGCCAGGCCAGGGGTGGCGTCGGTGAAGAACGAATTCAGGGCGCCATCGACCTGCTCGATGATCTGCTCGCCGCCGGGCTGGGCAGCGACGAAGTCGCGGGCCTGCTGGTCGATCGCGGGCGCAGCCAGGGCCGTGTCCTGGACGGCGTCGGCGGCGGCCTGACCGACCGGGCCGGAGTTCTCCCAGTCGGTGAGCACGGTCTCGGTCTGGGCGGTCACAGCTTCGGAGTCGATGTCCGGGACCTCGATCTCCTTCGGTTCGCCCTTGTCCCCGGCGGCGATCGGGGTGACCGCGGCGACCGCGACCGCTCCGCCGACGACGCCGCCGAGCGCTGCCGCGGGAAGCCCGAATGCGGCGGCCCCGGCCGCAGCACCGGCGCCGGTCGCGATGGCCCCGACCGGTGCCCAGCCGATGCCGGGGATGAACGCGTTGCCTGCGGTAGCGCCCACGAGTCCTGCGACGGTGCCGACAGCGGCCCCGCCGGCGATGGCAGCAGGAACACCGGCGGCAGCAGCACCGGTGACCACTCCCAGCGCGCCGGCGCCGACCTGTGCGGCGGCGATTCGGTCGGCCCGGTTCGTGTCCACGCCGATCGACCGCCAACCGGTCGAGACCCCGGCCTGGACCACCGACATCGTGTTGTTGGTGCGGTCCCTGTCCAGGTCGCTGATCCAGTTCGGCTGCTTGATGTGCAGCTCACCCAGACGAAGGGTGTCTCGGGGCGCGATGAACGGTGCGGTCGGCTCCACCGGGGTCGGCAGGTGCAGCTGGTCGAACGCCACCGGCGCGAGGTAGTAGTTCTCCGGCTCGACATAGGCATTGGTGTCGTAGTCGTAGTTCGGGAGCGGCTGGTACTCGATGTTCTGGTACTCGGCGGGCGGATCAACCCAGTACACCGGTTCCGCCGGGATCTGCGGCACGAATGCGGTCTCGGGCTCGGGTGCCGGTGTCGGGGCGGTGGTTCCGCTCTGGGTGTCTCCTCCGGTGACACCTTCCTGGGTCTCGCCGCCCGTGACACCGCCCTGGATCGGGTCGGCGAATGCGGACGGGGACAGAGCGATTCCGGAGGCCAGGGCAGCGGCGATGACCGCGAGCGCGGTGGCGGCCTGGGTGGCGCTGCGGCGGCGGTGCCGGGCGCGGCGGGCGGCGCGGTTACCGGTGTTGATGTCGTTGCTCATCGAGCATCGCCTTTCATCTGGGTTCGCCCCTCGTGGGAGGGCCGGATCTTCATGGAATGGGAAGGATCGGAGGTAGGACGGTCACTCCCGACCTGGCTGGCCGGGCCAGCGCATCAGCCCACGGCACCCGCCATCAGGTCGACAACGGTGGCCGCGAGCACGGTCAACGCGTCCTGCGTCTCCCGCCGCAACTGGCTGAGCGCAATGCGCTCGCCGGAGGCGAACAACGGCTCGAACGGCATCCGGCACACCCGCAGCGCGGGGAGCGCGTTGACAACCTCGGTCTCGACCATCGGCACGTCCCCGGGCCCAGCGGTGATGACCACGACGGTGCGGGCGAGAACGTCGGGCCGGACTGCTGCGATCGTGGCGAGGGTGCGTTGGGCGGCCGCGGCGGCGTCGCGGCGCAGCGGAACCGGGAGTATCACCGCGTGCGCGGCCGTGATTGCCCAGCGCCAACTCCCGTCATGGCTGGAATTTCCGGTGTCAGCGACCAGGACGTCGCGGTGCCGGCCGAGGATCGCCCCGAGCGCTGCGGCGTCGTCGTAGCTCAGAGGCGAGTCGGCCCCGTCCCGCCCGGCGATGATGTCGGAGCCGGACGGCTGACGCGTCAGGTAGCGGGCAAGCGTGGACGGCCGGACATCGGTGGCCGCCGGGTCGACCGCGGCCAGCAGGCCGACCACGTCCTTGCCCGTGGCTGGAGGAACGGCCACGCGATCAGCGAAGCTGCCGCCGACTTCGCCGAGGTCCATGCACGTGACGGTGGCGGGGCCTCGGTGCTCGGCCAGCGTCTCGGCCAGGCTGATCGACATCGGGGTCTTGCCGACGCCGCCCTTTAGGTTGGCGAAGGTGATCACTGCGTCCTCGGGGAGCGGGCGGGCGATCGTTGTCTGCGAATCGCGCAGTCGCATCTCGAGCGAGTCCTTCTTCGGTGCGAGCTTGAGTCCGAGCATGGCGTTGAGTCGGCCACGCACACCGAGCCGAGCAGGGTCGCTCACCGCAGGGTTCGCGCGCGGCGCGGACAGCTGCGGGAGCACGTCCAGCGGGCCCGTGATTGGGCCTGTGATCGGCTCTGCCGGCCGCTGCCCCACTAGCGAAGGTGTGGAGACACCGAAGGGTGGCGGCGCCGCCTCGTAGGCGATCTGTTCGGCCGCCACGACCACCGGCCCGCCCGGCGGCGTGGAGACAGGCTCCGCCGCCACCGGTTCGGGCGCGGTCTGCGTGACGGTCGGCAGGGGCATGCTCGGGGCGCGTTCCTCCGTCTTCCCGTCCGGGCCGACGGTCAGGAACCGAGTGTCCTTTCCCGTCCGGTAGACGACCTCAACGTCAGCGCCCTGGGTCTGCGCCATCTTGTGCAGGAACTCGTGCACAACAGTGGAGAGGGTTTTGCTCTCGTTCGACTCCAAATTCATCGGAGGCACGTCGGCGTCCGCCAGGGTGGCGCGGGCAGTGGTCGCGGAGGTGATCTCGACATCAACGGTCGGCGGCGTCATCGTCAGCTGACCCCGAAGGTACTGGCCCCGGACAGCGCCTTGTCCATGTCGTCGACGACGGCCTCGGCCGTTTCCAGCTCGGCGAGGGCCTTGTCACGGGCGCTTCCCTCAGGCAGCGCTTCGATGACGACCCGACGCTTGGACGAGGCATCCCGGATCTCCGCGAGCCGCTCGCGGGTCAGCTCCTGCTCCTCACTGAGCTTGGCCAGCCACGCGGGGACCGAACTCTTGAAGTACTCGCGCAGCGATTTGATGACAGGGTCGTTCGCACCCTTGGCAACGAACGGTCCGCGCAGCGCGGCCACGTCCTCGGTAGTCGGGGTGATCGACTGGGAGATACGGCGACTCATGGGTGTTCCCTTTCGGTGGTGGTGTTGGTGGAGCTGAGGTCAGTCGCCCCGGGAGGCGTTGTCGAGGAAATTCGGGAGTTCCCGCGAGTACCAGGTCATCGGCGTAAAGGTTGGTTCTGCCGTGGTCTGCTCAGGGGCTCGCATCTGCACGGCAGTGGGCCGACCGTCGTCTCCGAGCGCGATCCCGCGGCCCTTGACGGAGGTGTCGACCTCGCGGCCCACGGTCGAGTCGCCCCACATCATCAGCGCGCCGTCCTGCGACAGGTTGCCGAGGCTGATGCGGGTACCGAAGTTGTCGCGGGCGTTACCGGACGCGCCACCGAACAAACTGGCGTCGGGGCGCTGCACCCCGAGTAGCAGCCGGATACCGGCCGAACGGGCAAGAACGGCGAGGTCGGCCCACGCACCGAGCGGGTCGAGTTCTTTGAGCTGTTCGCGGGTCTCGTCGTCGCCGGTCTTGGCCAGGCGCTGCCACTTACCGGAAAGGATGAAGCACTCGTCGACCGCGACTATGAGCGGCTGAAGGTCTGTCGGTTGTGCCCGGTTCTCCTGAACCCATCCCACCCGCGCGTGCATCTCGCGGTGCAGTGCTCGGATGAACCCTGCGGCACGCAGTGCATCGCCGATGATCGTGACGCAGTTCGGTTCGGTTTCGAGGCCGTCGAGTTCGATCGTCTTTGGGTCGACGCCGACGAAGGGAATGCCGCGGCGGGCGGCCTCGGTCAGCAGGGTGCGGATCACCGACGTCTTGCCGCCCCCGGTCGGTCCGACGATCAGGCAGTGCGGTCCGGCTGCGTGGGAGGAGATGTTCCAGGACACGGTTTCACCGTTGGCGGCCGTCGCATAGGGCAGATGCATGTCGGTACCTTCAGGCGGGTTCGCGGCGGTCATGCAGGCGCTCCTACGAGGTCGGGTTCGGGGAGGACGACGACGCCGGTGACGTCGAAGGTGATGCGGGTCTTCACACGTCCGGTGCCGACGGTCAGGACGGTTTCGGCGACCTCGCCCTTGGCGCCGCGGCGGACGTCGACCGAGTCGACGGTGACGGGGACGAGTTCGCCGTTGTCGTCGTCGACGAGGACGGTCTGGCCGGCCACTACTGCGGAGGCGGGAATGACGTCCGAGAAGTCGTCGTCGCCGGTGGGCGCGGCGTCCGCAGTCGGTGACGTGGCGGACGGGCCGTCGTCGGTGGTGGCGGTCGCGCCGATGACGATCGGCTCGGGAGCACTGCCGTGCTTGCGTGCTCGCTTGGCCAGGGCGCGCTCGGATTCGATGAACGAGGCCAGCTCCTGTGAGTAGCAAGTGAACTGCGGGGCCTCGGTGGGTTTGAGGCCGTCGATGATCGCCTTCTCACTCTCGGCGAGCTGGTTCCACTTGTTGGGGTGTCGGTCGACGTTGGGGGTCCACCACATCTGCGCGTCGACGGGGTTGCCGTCGTCGCCGAGCGCGATCCCGCGGCCCTTGACGGAGGTGTCGACCTCGCGGCCCACGGTCGAGTCGCCCCACATCATCAGCGCGCCGTCCTGCGACAGGTTGCCGAGGCTGATGCGGGTACCGAAGTTGTCGCGGGCGTTACCGGACGCGCCACCGAACAAACTGGCGTCGGGGCGCTGCACCCCGAGTAGCAGCCGGATACCGGCCGAACGGGCAAGAACGGCGAGGTCGGCCCACGCACCGAGCGGGTCGAGTTCTTTGAGCTGTTCGCGGGTCTCGTCGTCGCCGGTCTTGGCCAGGCGCTGCCACTTGCCGGAGAGGATGAAGAACTCGTCGAGGACCGCGATCATCAGCGGCAGCTGCGAGCCCTCGATCTTCATCTGGTGGATGTAGGCGTTGCGGGCCATCATCTCGGTGTGCAGCGCGCGCACGAACATCGCTGCGCGCAGTGCGTCGTAGATGATCGCGCCGCAGCCGGGGTAGCCCTCGAGGCCGTCGAGTTCGATCATCTTCGGATCGACGCCGACGAACGGAACTCCGCGGCGGGCGGCCTCGGTCAGCAGGGTGCGGATCACCGACGTCTTGCCGCCCCCGGTCGGGCCCACGATCAGGCAATGCGGCTTGTTCGAGCTCGTTGACACATCCCAGTACATGATTCGGTCCGCGGCACCGGTCGCATACGGCAGGTGCCGCAAGTTCTCGTCGACCAATTCGAGCGGGTGGTCGACGCGCGAGGGCATCGCGGTGACCAGACGCATCACCAGGTAGCCCTTGTCGGGGTACCAGTCGGTGGTCCAGTTGCGGCCGGACTCGTGCTGCCCCGCCAGGGAGGCGAGAGCTTCTTCGACCTTGAGCTGGAAGCCTTTGGCGCCTGCGTTCATCGACTTCTCGAACGCAATCCGGTAGCCGGTCTCGACGCCGGCCTCGTCGACAGTCTCTACGGTGACCTTCGGGTCCTTGAAGATCGAGGCGTCGTCGAGCGCGCCCTGGAGGGCCTTCTGGCGGTCGGAGCGGGTGTCCGGGGTGATGGTCTTACGGGCGATGATGATGCGGTCGTGGTGGGTCTTGTGGCGGACCTTGACCTCCCACTTGTCACTGCCGGGGAACGCGGCCGCGATCGCGCGGGAGACCTCCTCGAACTGCTTGGGCCGGATGACGGTGCCGCGGTGCAGTGTGATCGTCGCGCGTCGGATCACACGCCACCCGGGCGGGAACGAGACGACGATCTTCTTCGGCAGGTGTCCGGTGCCCTGTCGGACCACCGATTCGAACATCTGCGACCACCTGTGCATGCGGTGGCGCAGGACGTCGACGATGACGAGCAGGGCAGCGGCGGCGACGAGCAGCACCCGGTAGTCGTGCAGCTTCGTCAGCACGCCGACGACGGTCTCGTTGTCGGTGGCCGCCGACATGAGGCGCGGGGAGTACACAGCAAGGCCGGCGGCGACGATGGTGATCGGCGAGAGCGGGGTAAAACGGCGGATGCGCGTCGGCTGGCCGTCCTCCCTGACCTGGTTGCCGCGACCGTCGCCGGAATCGCCGAAGATGTCGCGCCACGTCGCGACCAACCAGTCCTTGAGTGGGTCGTGATTTCCGCTCACCGCCTGTGCCTTTCGATCGTTTCGATCCTGAACGCCTTCCGGGGAGGCGTCTTTGAGCACAGTGACAGAAACCCGTGATTTTCCTCAACGGGGTGTCCCCCTCGTGCGGCGCACCCCCGCCGGTGCGGTGAACACCGCTCTCGCGCATGATCTCCAGGCCGGAGTGCCGAACCCTCAACGCGTTCGACTCGCGCCCTTGACGGGTCTCTGATCACCGCCTTTGTGAGCTGTGGTTGCATCGGTATGTCGACCGCTGCGCCGAGGGGACTCTGTCGACCGCTGTTCGGCACGCTCGTTCGAGCGCTCTGCGGGAGCGTTCACCGAGTGCCCTGCGGGGCAATGTGGGACGCGGGATTCAGCGCCCGTGCGAGTGCTTTTTCGAGTACTTCGCCACGCGGGTCTGCGGACGGGTGCGCCCGCTCGACCGAGTGGTGTTGTGAGCGCTGCGGAAGGCGTGGACATGCCCGGTGGTGAGCGCTCGCCGCGGCACTGGTTCGAGCACTGCTCATAGCGTTCTACGTGGGTGTTCCGAATAGCGTTGGCGCTGAGCGCAATTCTGGATTACACTCCCCCCCAAGGAACGCCGGGGGGGAGTGGCCCCCGGAGGGGGTGGGCCTGGGAGGCGCTTTTTCGAGCGCTCGAATCCACCGCCGAAATCCATCGCCGAATCCGGCGCCGTTTTCACCGCGCATCTGAGCGCTGTCTCCACGCACCGGCGCACTGGGTGCTCGAGCCGCTCGCTACGCACCTGCCGCGACAGCCCGTCTGGGCGTGGCCTTTGGACCCGCCGTCTGCCCGAGTGCGCACACCGCCCGACGGTCGGTCGACGAGCAGGTGGAGCGCCTGACTCTGATCACCGCGACGACACACGAGCCGCCCCCATCGATCGAATCACCGCGGGGAATCCCCCCACGCGCAGCCTGATTGCCGGCTGCCCATCGAGATCGTTCCGGCCGCGCCGCGCCGCCGCTTCGCACCCATCGCTGGAAACGACATTCCCGATGCCGCACCGCCCCCGTTCACCTGCACCGATGACCCGATCCCGGCGCGGACACCCCGTTGAGATGAAAAGCGAGTTCGACTTACGGTCGTGCGCATCCACATTCAGATGCACCTACCGAACTCAGCGATGGAGTGTGCTCATGTCCCTCACGTCCGCAGTCGTCGACCTGGCGACCACCCCGCCCGGAAGCGTCGACGTACTCGCCCAGAACACCGAAGTCACCACTGGCGGCCTGCGCGCGTGGATCGGCGACAACATCATCTTCACGATCCTCGCCCTGATCGCGTGCGTCGTCCTCCTCGGCGGCCTGCGCGGCAACCTGTCGAAGGTCTTCACCGTAGGCGGTCTGTCGCTCGTCGGTATCGCGTTCTTTTCCCTCGCGAGCAGTGAGAGCGCCGCGACCGGAATCGGCAACTGGATTCTCGGCCTGTTCGGCATCCGAGTGGTCTGACCTGCCGTGCCCGATCACCAATCGACGATCGAAGGGAGCCGACTGTGATCGACAACGACGACCTGCTGCACCGGGTGGATCAGCACTACCTCGGCCCAACCGGGTTCACCCTGCCCGTCCGGATTCGGTACGCGGCGCTCGGGCTCGGGGCCGCATTCATGGTCACCGTCTTCGTCATCGCCCGCGGCATCGTGCACGTGCCGCTGGGTTTCAAGTCCCTCGTCGTGATGGTGGTCATCACCGTCGTGCTCACCGCGCGGGTGACGAAGTTCGTCAACGCCGACCGCCCGGTCCGGGCGGTGATCCGGGCTGCGTGGAACGACCTGAACGCACCGCGCCCACCGAAGCCCGGCCAGACCGTCGTGCTCCGCATTCCCGCCATTTCCCGCGCTGCCGGCAGCGCGCATGCCGTCACGCCGATCGAAGGTGAGTCCTCCCGATGACTTTGCAGCCCGACAACGAGATCGCCGCACTGTTCGATCCGAACTTCGACGAGCCCGAGCCGGTCATCGTTCCGCCCGGTGCGTTGCCACCGTCGTGGGCGGCGGCGATGGCGGCGAACCGATCGGCCGCCACGCCGGCCCCGGCCCAGGAATTGGCTTGGTCACAGGCTCCGGACAGCAACATCGCAGCCCCCACACCTGACGTGGTCCCCTCCCCCGCACCTGACGCGGAGCCAGAACCCACCGCGAAAGGTAAGCGGCGCGGAAAGAAGCGCGGCCGCCGCAGCGACCCGGAGGCGGAGTTCACCAGGCAGGCCGCTGCGGCGAAGAAGCGCGCGGACCGCGAACGCAAGGCGGTGCGGCTCGCGCTGGTCGGGGTGGAGGGCAACGTCACTCGCACGCGCCGGCAGTCGACGGCGTGGTTCGTGCAGCCGCCGGGGCCGTGGAACATGCGTCCGGTCGGCAAGCAGCGCCGCTACATCCAGAACGAGGGGTTGGTCGTGGCGAACCTCGCCGAGGCCGGTGTGACGGGGCTGCACCGGCGGCTGGTGCGCACACCGTGGCCGGTGCGGCAGTGGGCGCAGGCGCATGACGGGTGGGCCGATCCGATCCCGGACGTGCCGGGTGCGTTGTCGTGGGCGGATTACCTACGCGGGCAACAGCACGCGATGCTGTGGGGCAACCCGACCCAGAAGGGCCGCTACTGGGGAGTGGAGCTGCCGCCGCGCTCGGTGCTCGCGCAGGGGCTCGACACGGTCGGGCAGTGGCTGGTTCCTGTCGTCGACTGGCCACTGCTGGGCACGTTCGCTCAGCTGTGGCGCAAGTGGGCGCGCGATGCGTTCCTCGGCGAGCAGAAGGCGATCGCCGATCACCTCGCCACGATCGAGCGGCACCTGTCCGGGCAGGGCGTGAACGCCAAACCCGCGACCGCAGCGCAGATGGACTACCTGTTGCTGCGCTCGGCGACACTCGGGCTGCCGCTCGATGCGGACGGCGTGATCTCCGGCGGCGGCGACTGGGAAGAATCCGACGTCGCCGCGCTCGAAGACCTCACCACCCTCGAGCTGACCCCCGGCGACGGCTACACCACGGTGCGCGGGCTGGTCGGCGGCCGGGACTACACCGGCTACGCGATCGTCCTGACGGTCGGGCGCATGGCGCCGCTGCCGATCCCGGAGAAGATGCTGCCGTGGCAGGTGATCGGCGATCCGTCAGGCGAACCCCTCGAATGGTCCGAGCGGATCTCGCTCAAGACCAAGGGGCAGACGCTGCGCAGCCTGCGCCGGTTGACGTCGAAGATCGAGGCCCAGTTCGACCACTACACCGTCGAACACGACCAGGTCCCGCCGCAGGAACTGGCCGAACAGCACGCACTCGCCCAACGGGTGATCTCCGACATCGAGGAGGACCACTCGGGCCTGTCGGTACGCACCCAGGGCTGGTACCGCGTCCTCGTCGTCGGTTCGTCGCCGGAGGAGGCAAAGGAGAAAGTCGCGCTGCTGCAGGAGATGTACGCGCCGCGGATTCGCCTGGAACAGGAGCACGGCCAGTACCAGCTGCTGCGCGAGTTCATCCCGGGTGAGCCGCTGGCGAACATCGCGCACTGCCGGCGGATGAACGTCGAGGCGCTGTCGGCTGGCATGGCCGCGGTCGGTGACCGGATCGGTGACCGCACCGGCGTCGTGGTCGGGCAGACCGCGTCGATCGCTCCGCGGCCCGCGGTATGGGATCTGTTCGCCGCGCACGAGAAGAAGCACAAGTCCGGTCTGACGCCGATCGTCGCGGTGCCCGGCTCGGGTAAGACATTCCTCGCTGGCATGCTCGTCTACCAGGCGGTGCGTGCGGGTGCCTACGGTGTGGTGCTCGACCCGTCGGGGCCGCTGAAGAAGCTTGCGCAGCTACCCGAGTTCCGGGGTATCGCCGAAGTGCAGGCGCTGACCGGTCGCACCTCTCGTCCGGGATCGCTCAACCCCTACCGAGTGATCGTCGACCCTCGGCGCGAGGATCCGGAGTACGACCCGACGAGCCCGGACTACACCGACGACGCCGATCCGGTCGCCGCCGCACAGTCGCAGTACGAGGCGGATCTGCGAGCCGCGGAGGCGGAGCGGATCTCGGTGGCGGTGTCGGTGTTGAAGATGATGCTCACGCCGTCGCGTCTCGAACATCAATGGACCGAGACGGTTCTACAGACCGCGGCGAACATGGTCGGCGGCGACCGCCGCCACAACCTGAGCGAAGTCCTCGCCGCCATCGCCACGATCGGCGAAGGCAAGGACGAGACCAACGCCGACCTGATTTCCTGCGCACGGTCCATCCACCAGGACCTGGCGATGATGTCCCAGCTTTCCGAGGCTCGCGTGCTCTTCCCTGAGGAGGGAACCATCGGCGACGGCGAGGACGTCGACCGCAACGTGCGCCTGACGGTCCTGACGATGCCGGGCCTGCAACTGCCCCCGGAGGGCACCGACCCGGCGCAGTGGACCCCGCAGCAGCGGATGGCCGGCCCGCTGATGCATATGGCGGCGTGGATGGCGAACCGGCTCGTCTACGAGCTGCCGCGTTACGAACGCAAGGTGCTCTTTCTCGACGAGAACAAGTACCTCGAGCAGACCGGCGCCGGACGCACCCTGAACCTGCGGATCGCCCGCGACAGCCGCAAGTACAAGGTTCGCGCGCTGGTGTGCTCGCAGCTGCCCGACGACTACCTCGGCGTCGACGGCACCGACGACAAGTCCGCGCTGACGTACGAGGTGATCATCGGTGATCTCGGCGGCAACGCCCACGCGATCGAGGGCGCGCTCAAGCTGCTGAACCTTCCGCTCGGCGAGGGCTACGAGTCACTTCTGGCCGGCCTCGGCGGCGGCGGGGAGGACACCCTCGACGAGGACACCGACACCGAACACCTGGACCAGGCCCGCCGGTTCATCGTGAAGATGGCCGACGACATCGAGCTGATCCGTTCGGACTGGACGCACTACGTGCACCTGGCCCACGTGTTCGACGCCTTGGACTCGCGAGCGACCCGCGCGGCGATCGGGGGTGCGCCGTGAGCCGGCTGCGGCCCAAAGCCGCAAGGATCGGCCATTCCCCTTCCCCGCGCCGTTTCGGGTGGCGTACGGGGCTCGTAGGGCGTGTTCTGGTGGTGCTGATGCTGGCCGCGGTGTCGCTGATCGGACTCGGTGGCGCTGTCGCGGCGGCCGGCGGGTTCGACTGCCAGGACGTCCCGCCGCCGGAGTTCCCGAACGAAGTCATCGAGACCACCTTCGACTCGACCAGCGCCGACCGGCCGACCACCGGCGGCACCGGCTATCAGACCTACGGGTGGGCCGGGCTCAAGTGGCACACCTATGACCTCGGCTGCGGCGCGGACCTGGTCAAGGCACCTGGTGCGGTCGGCGACACCACCCTGGGCAACACGTTCTTGACCATCGGCAAGTCGATGGCGGCCGCCGCGTTCTGGCTCGACGACCAGACCAAGATCGGCCAGGACGCCACGGAGGCCGGGGTGACTCCCGCGCTGGAGCGGTTCGACCAGATCGTCTTCTCGATCACCGAGGGCATGCGGGGCCTCTACGGGCAATGGGTCGGCATCGGCCTGGTCGTCGTGGCCTCGATGATCCTGTGGAAAGCCCTGAAAGCCGACACAGCCGGAGTCACGAAGACCTCGGCGATCGCCGCCGCTGGGCTCGCGCTCGGGGCGTTGATGGTCGGGGCCCCGCAGAAGGCGCTCCAGGTGGCCGACGAGACGTTCGGGGCGCTGATCACCGAGACGCAGGACCAGATTTTCGCGGTGCAGTTCGGCGACGACGGAGGCACGCTCGCCGGCGGCAGCACCGACCCTCGAAACGTGCTGATCGACAAGGTCTTCCTCGACGACTGGCGCAAGGGTTGGTTCGGCCAAAACTACGACCCAGAGGACAAGGACCAACTCGGTCCGAAGCTGCGGGATGCGCTGGCGTTCAGCTATGACCAGCAGAACACGGTGAAGGACGATCCGAAGGCACAGGCGCAGCTCGCCGAGGAGAAGGCCGACCAGTTCCGCGACATCGTCTCCAAGCTGGAGACCGACTACCAGCTCTCCTACTACCAGTTCCAGGGCAAGGACTCCGGCCGCACCTCCACCGGCTTCATGGGCATGACCAAGCTGGCCATGCCATCGCTGCTGTGGATCGGCGCATCCCTGCTGAAGCTGACCGCACTGCTGGCGATCCGGTTCGCGATCCTGTTCGCCCCGATCTGGATTCCGGTCGCGATCGCCTACGGCGGGTGGCTGGCCCGGGTGATGCGTATGCTCGCCTCGGCCTACATGTGGGGCGTCGCCGGCTCGGTAATCGTCGCGCTCTACCTGATGGCGCTGGTCCAGCTCTACGTCAACTCGAACGGGGCCGTCGACGGCTCCTGGCGACTGTGGTTCATGGTGCTGCTGACCGTCGTGTGCTGGGCGATCATGCGGCCGTTCAAACGGATGAGCCAGACCTTCACACAGAACAGCGCGAGCATGGTCAACCGCAAGGCCCGAAGCGCCAAGAAGTCCATCAAACGCAAGGCATTCGACGCTGCAAGCTTCGCGGTCGGCGGGCCCGCGCAGGCGATCACGGAAAAGGCCGCCGAGCGCTTCGCCCGCCGTGGACGCGACGGACAGGAGGACGACGGGGCGACCACGGTCACTCGGCCCGAGGGTCGCGCGCTGGGCAATCGCCGCCAGCAGGCGCTCACGCAGTCACGGGCAGATGCCCGGAAAGCGCAGGGGCTCGGCCGGTCCGCACGCCTGGGCCAGGCGTCCGACGCCGCGATCGAGCGCGATGCACGTATCGCCGGGATCGCTGCCGTGGCCAGCCGCGACATCGGCCGCGGCAAGGGCGGGGTCGACGGCAAGGACGCCAATCGCGCGGTCAGGTCCGGCGCCGCGGCGTGGAAAAGGTTCGACCAGGACGAGGCCGACAACCTCGTCCAGGAACGCCGGGCCCGCAAGGAACTGCTGACCGCCAGCGTCGGGCAGCGGTGGGACGGCGGTGACCGCTCGGCCATCGCGCCGATGAAGGTCTACACCCCCACCAGCGGCCAGCGAGCGGCACATCACGCCACCGCGTCCACGCCGCACCGATCACCGGCGAAGGCGCCGCCGAACGCGAAGGTGTGGAACGCCGCCGCCCCGGCCCGCACGACACCTGAGGACCGGTACATCTGATGTCGTCATCCGGACCTCACCCTGTCCTCGCACCGATTCGCCGATGGGTGCTCTACTCCCGCACCCACCTGGCGATCACGGCGGCCGGCACAGTGGCGTTGCTGTTCGCCGCCGGCGCGGCCTTCGGAGAGAACCCTCCGCCGCGCGCAGTCACCCACCAGGCCGAAACCACCATCGAATCAGTCACGCCCGCGGAGACGATCAGCTACGACCTCGACGAAGTGAGCGAGTCCCTGGTCGCCGCCAAGACCGCAACCTGGGCCGCATCCAGCGCGCCTGCCACCGCAATGGCCTACGCGCATGCCTTCGTCGACACCACGCCGTCGGATGCGATGTGGGCCAGCACCATCGGCCGCCACACCGCCGACAAGCCGGGAGAGCACGTCGTAGCGGCCCGCCCGCGGACCCCGGTGGTCATCACCGGCCCCACGGTCAGCACGCTCACCGACGGGCCCGACGGCGAGCGGACCGCGCGGGTGACCGTTCCGACGCAGGCCGGGGACCTGCGGATCACGCTCACCGTCAACGAGGTCAACGGTGGGAAGCGGTGGGTGGTAGGCACTCCCCTACCGACCCTCGACCTCTCCGAGGTCGAGACGATGGCCCGGGCGACCACCACTGCGACACCACTCACATCGACGACACCGACCACCACCGCGGCCGAAACGACACCGCCGCAGCCGACATCGACGTCGAGCCTGTCAACGACGCCGCAGCCGATGTTCGATCTCGACGAACCGGCAACCGCCCCGAGCCAAGGCAACGACCCGACACCGATTCCCGGTCCGATCCCGATCCCGGAACTCGACACCCCAATCCCCGGAGGAAGGTGAACATCGGCGGCGCCCAGCGGGCGCTGCTGCTCACCGGTGCCATCGGCATCATTATCGGGACATCGGCGTGTTCACTGGGCGCACCAGTCATCCCGAGAGATCCGTGCCGGACCGTCACCTCCGACAGCGCCAACAGCGCGGGGTCGATCGCCGAGAATCTGACGCTGACCGTATCCGGACCAATTCGCCTGCCGGTCGAACCTGGGACCACCACGTTCACCTCCGGATTCGGTGAGCGCTGGGGAGCCCAGCACCAAGGAGTGGACCTTGCCGGGCCGGTCGGCACCAAGATCCTCGCCGCGCTCGACGGCAACGTCGTCAAAGCCGGGGACTCCGGCGAAGGGCCCGGGGTCGGGTTCGAGAACTGGGTGGTCATCGACTCGAACGTCGACGGCAAGCCCGTGAGCACGGTCTACGGCCACATGTTCGCCGATGGAATTCACATCAAACCAGGCCAGCAGGTCAAGGCCGGCGACCACATCGCCGACATCGGCAACGCCGGCGGATCGACGGGCCCGCACCTGCACTTCGAGTACTGGCAGGGCGGCCGGCTGCAGGGTGGAACGGCCCTCGACCCCCTCACCGTCCTACCCGACATCGCCGAACAGAACGGCACCAGTGGAGGCGACCCCGACACCGCCAGCAATAGTCCCATCCAACTCGTGGCCGCATCCCAGTCGACGACTGACTGCTCTGGCTTCGGCATGGCCGGCGGCGGCGAGCTGGCATTCGGGATCGTGCCGGCCGAGTTCGAGCCGTGGCTACGCCGCGCCGGCAGTGTCTGCCCGGAGATCGCCCCTCCGTTGCTCGCCGCACAGCTCCAGCAGGAGAACGGATTCCGGCACGGCCCCCATGCCCCGGTATCGGACACCGGAGCGCTGGGACCGGCACAGTTCATGCCCGGCACCTGGGCAACTTGGGGTAAGGACTACGACGGCGACGGGAAGGCCGACCCGAACTCCATCGGTGACGCGGTGATGTCGCAGGCGCATTTCATGTGCGCCCTGTACCAGGACGTTTCCGGCTACATCACCAGCGGCCAGGCCAAGGGCGACCCCATCGAGCTGACGCTTGCGGCCTACAACGCCGGCGCCGGCGCCGTGCAGAAGTTCGGCGGTATCCCGCCCTTCGCCCAGACCGAGAATTACGTGCCCAAGATCCTGCAGGCCCGTGCAGGGTTCACCAATCCCAATGCCCGCGGCCGATTCATCCCCAACGCATCCGGTGACAGCAGCCAAGTAGTCACGGCCGCTCGCGAATACCTTGGTACCCCGTATGTGTGGGGTGGCGGCGGAACCGGCGGACCCTCCGGCGGTGGGTTCGACTGCTCAGGTCTGACCTCGTACGCGGTGCACGCGGCCAGCGCAGGCAAGGTCTCCCTCCCGCGCACCTCGGAGCAGCAGTGGGGTGTCGGCATCGAGATCCCGATCGACCAGGCGAGTCCCGGCGACCTCGTCTTCGGCAGCTGGGGGCCGAACGGGCCTGGACACGTGGGTGTCTATTCCGGCAACGGCCAGATGGTCCACGCCCCCACGCAGGGCGATGTCGTCAAGGAAGCTCCACTCCAGCCAGGGCTTAAGGCCCGCCGCGTGATGTAGGGGGCGTGCCATCTCCGCAGGTGTGGATTCTCACACGACTTTTCGCCCTTCTCACGATCTTGTCGCCACTTCGTCGACGGCGAACCGGATTGCCAACGAACCTCCAGGTCAGCGACTCATGCGGATGGGGCGGGAGGTGCCGCCGAGTGCTGGAAGCTGGCCGCCAGCCGAGGAAAGCGACATTTCGATGAGAAGAGCTACCGACAGAGCGGTGAGAAAGCTACGCGAAACTGCAGGTTACGAGACAACTCGGCGAAAAATACGACGAAGACCTCCAGCTTGCGTGGTCGATGTCGTATCACCGCTCCGCGCCGGACCACCCATTCGGAGCACGGGGGACGTGTCATTTATCCTGGGTAATGGCCAAATTCTGCCACGGGGAGGAGGGTGACGTGAGGCCACGAAAGCTCGTCATTGCGGTGTTGGTGGTCGCTGTCGTCGGATTCCTGGCCTACTCGTACCTCTCCCGAACCAACGACGGCGAGGACTCGGCGAGCGTGGCAGCGTCGATGACCACCAGCGCGCCCACGGCCACTGCGGCCGCGGCGTCGCCAGTCGACGTCGAGACCGCCGAGCTGCCGACTTCCTCCCGCGACGCTGAAGAGGCCGCGCGACAGGGGCTGACCGTGGCGTTCACCTGGTACCCGGCTACCGACACCAACCAGAACGACGCATATGGGCGGGCCCGAAACTGGCTGACCGGCAAACTCGCTGACCGCATGCTCGTCGACGCCCGCACCGAGCGCGGGCCTGGCGTGCAGTGGGACGAGTGGGCGCAGGAGCAGGCCAAGGTCATCGCCGATGTCAGCGTCGAATGCTCCGGCTGCCCCGAGGACACCGACACCGTCGTCTCGCGGGTGGCCACCATCAAGCAGACCACGATCGCCGGCAGCAGCACCGATACGGTCGAACCTGACACCACGGTGTGGGTCTCCGTCGTCCGCGAGGGCGACCGCTGGCTCATCGACGACATACGCTATTGATCCGGAGGGCCCGTGAACCGCAAGAACGTTGCCGCAGTACTGATCCCCACTGTTCTCGCCGTCGGCCTGACCGCATGCAGCAGCGATGAGTCGACCACCCCCACCAGCGCACCAATAGCGACCACGACGATGTCTGCGTTCGGCACCGATGAGTTCATCGCCAACCGGCTGCGCAGCTCATCTACGACAATCGTCGAGACAGTGGAGGAACGCGGCGGCACGCCAGAACAGGCGATCGCTGCTCTCGTGTCCAGTGAAGCCGAGACGGGCTGGCAATCCGGACTTCGGATGGCCCCGCCGGCAACGGACATCCGGGACATCTTCGGCTGGCGGCTCGCGTACAACCTTCCGGCCGACTCCGCTGAGGTAGTCGTTGCCGCCACCAACACATTCATGGACAACGCCTCCACCGTCACTGTCAGCGCCGACGACCCGGCTGCCTACGCCCTGGCCGCCCAGTACGCAGACCCCCGCGGCTACAACGAGAAGGAACACTTCTACAGGAAGGGCGAGACCGCCGCCACCGAGTACGCCGTCGCCCTACCCAAGGCCCAGGCCGCGTACGCCGAGCTGCGCGGTTCGCAGTAATGAGAGCTTGGGCGTCGTTGGTGATGCCGGTATTCGCACGACTTCTTTGACGGGTCTGTCTTCGGTCTCGATGCCGTGTACACCTTCAGGGACGGCGAAGCCACGGTGCGCTGTGCGTTCCCCACCGTTGTACCGTGCAGCTCCTGGCCCATATGGTGTGACACGGTGTACCACCAAATGATCGGAGTTGCGTGTCCAAGACTGACGACAAGGCCGTCCAGGCTGGAGCTGCGCCGTATACCGCTCCCCTCGTGCACATTTACGACCTATGGGTGGTTCACCTCTCCAACGATCTGGCCGGCGCTGCGGCCGAGAGCGATTCGTGGAGATGGATGACCGGCACGTCGGCCGCGGTCATCACGAGGTAGGTCCGGGGAGCGGCTGGTACATGGCCAGCGAGGACCGAGCTCACCCGTCTGGACTTGAACGCCAACAGCCTCAAGCACTCCTACCGTCGGTTGTCCCCGCGCTATGACGTGCGGACAGTGGAAGCCAACGTCTTGGATCCCGTGCCTTCGAATCTGGGACCATTCGACTCCGTCGGTGTCAACCACGTCGTGCACTGTTTACCGGGTGGCTGGCGTGAGAAGGGTGCGGTCTTTCAGAACCTGGCCGGTGTGCTTGCAGCGGATGGCGTCCTCTTCGGTTCCACAGTTCTCGGGCCGGGGGTGAAACGGAACATCTTCGGCTTGGCGCTCAGTGAGGCATACAACCGTCTCGGGGCTTTCCATAACCGCGGCGACGTTACGACGGTCTCGTCGAAGCCCTGCGGGTCTCGTTCGGTCGCGTCGAGGTCTCTCAGGTCGGCAATGTGGGCGTTGTTCGTCCCCAGTAAGCCCAAGCGCTAGTTTCGGCGACGGGTGCGAAGCCTCAATCCTTCTGGTTTGAGGGTGATCAGCTCCTGGACCTGGAGTTGGTATGCGGGGTCTGCCTCGAAGTCGAAGCGGTGCAGAAGGAACGCCAGCGCGAGGATCGTCTCATGATCCGTGAGTCTTTCGGCGCAAACCCGGTCGTTCGGCCCGCCTGCGGACTCCCTCCGAGGCTGAATGTCGGACTGTGTGGCTAGTGTCTGGGTTATGGCGGGGAGGGTAGTGAAGCGGGCGTTCAAGTACCGCTTCTATCCGACTGCGGTGCAGGCGGAACAGCTTGCTCGGACGTTCGGATGCACCCGGTATGTCTACAACCGGGCGTTGGCCGAACGCTCGCGTGCCTGGTCGCAGGAACGGCGGCGGGTCACCTACAGCGACACCTCGAAGATGCTCACCGGATGGAAGCGAGACACCGAGACCGAGTGGTTGTCGGAGCCGTCGAAGGGGCCGCTGCAGGAATCGCTGCGGCAGTTGCAGGGCGCGTTCGACAAGTTCTGGCGCAAGCAGTCCCGCTACCCGCAATTCAAGAAGAAGGCCCAGTCGAAGGATTCGGCGACCTACTACTCGAACTGCTTCACCTACCGCGGCGGGCAGATCCGGTTGGCCAAGCAGTCCGAACCCCTGGACATTCGGTGGTCGAGGCCGCTACCGGAGGGGGCCGTACCGTCGCAGGTGACGGTGTCGCGCAATGCTCGCGGTCAGTACCACATCTCGATCCTCGTCGAGGACACGATCACCGAGCCCCCGTCGACCGATCGGGTGGTCGGGCTCGACGCCGGGATCACCAGCCTCTACACGCTCTCGACGGGGAAGAAGATCACCAACCCGCGCCACGAGCGCACAGACCGTGAGCGGCTGGCGAAGGCGCAGCGGGTGCTGGCCAAGAAGCAGAAGGGATCCCGTAACCGGGCCAAGGCCCGACTGAAGGTCGCGAAGATCTATGGCCGGATCGCCGATCGGCGCCGCGATTATCTGCACAAACTCTCCACTCGGCTGGTGCGCGAAAACCAAGTGATCGCCATCGAGGATCTGAGTGTGCGGAACATGGTCAGGAATCGGTCGTTGTCTCGGGCGATCTCGGATGCGAGTTGGTCCGAGTTCCGGTCGATGCTCGAGTACAAGGCCGACTGGTACGGGCGGCGGGTGGTGGCGATCGACCGGTTTTATCCGTCGTCGAAGACCTGCTCGGTGTGTGGGGCGATCGCGTCGACGATGCCGCTGAGCGTGCGGGAGTGGGCGTGCCGTTGCGGCGTTGTCCATGATCGGGATGTGAACGCGGCGAGGAATATTTTGGCCGTCGGACTGACGGCGGCAGCCTGCGGAGATGATGTGAGACCGCCCCGCACCTAAAGTGTGGGGAGGCGACTGTCGGTGAAACAGGAACCTCGGGACGCGAGTCTCGAGGGGAATCTCGGTCGTTCACGGCCGAGAGGACGTCAAAGGCGAACTGGCGGCCAATGCACGCACGGAGACCGGTACCGAATGGCTTGTAAACCACTGAGCTCTGTATTAGACACAGGGTCTCTCAAAGAACCGATCCGGATCAAATCCTCACCTTCCTCGTTGCAGGGCACGAGACATCGGCAGGGGTATTCGCCTTCGCATTGCATTACCTCGCAACGAACCCCGAGATCGCTGCAAAAGCCCGCCCCGAACTGGACGAGAGGTGGCCGACCGGAGACGTGACCGCGATCAGGTACGAGGACGTCGCGCGATTGCGCTACCTCCGACGGGTAGTGGACGAGACATTGTGCCTGTGGCCCATTGCTCCGGGTTACTTCCGAGAGACGAAAGAAGAGACGGTAATCGGAGGAAAGTACAGATTTGCGCCCGGTGATTGGGTCTTCGTGCTCACGTTGCAGGCTCACCGTGACCCGGTGTGGGGACCCGATGCGGAGAAGTTTGATTGCGTACGTTGACCTCGTCGAGCGGCTCACCGGTTTCGGGGCCGGGCTCGGTCAGCATTCGGGCAAGCAGATCGTTGTGTGTTCCTGAGTCTTCTGTTTTGCGTCGTTTGATGACGTCGTCGACGACCTGCATGACGAAGTGGATGTCGCGCTGGTGTTGCGCGGCCTGTCTGCGGCCGATTGTCTTCTGCAGGATTGGAGGCAGGTTCGAGTTGCTGTAGGTCAGGCCGCGCATCATGGCAACGAGAACAGCGAATGGGGACGTGTCGTTTACACAGGTCAACGGTATTAATCTCTCTCCAGTTCATCGCTGCTGACGCAGTCGCGAGGAGTAGATGAAGAGGCCTGGCCCGGCATCCTGGCCGCCGTTTGATGTGAACGGGGGTGGGTGCGGGACCAGGCCTCTTCTCGTAATCCGGTGATTGTCGTTTCAACTGATAGACCGGGTGTCGCGAAGACCCTGGCCGTCGAGAAGACTTTTGGGATTCATTCGTGACCAGCGGCGAGCGAGGATGATCGCGGTCCCCACCAACACGATGCCGACCACGGCACCGAGGGCGGGCCCATATCGGGTTCCCCACAGGATCGCGGTACGGGCGTCCTTCGCTTGTTGGGCAAGGCCGTTGATCGTTTCGTTGTCGAAGTGGGTGTGCGCTTCCAGCGTGGTCACAGCATTCGGGTCGTCAACCGACCGCGCCAGCCATCGCCTCGGCTGCTCCTCCACAGCAACGATCGCACCAGATGCAGGCTCGACCCACACATCGCGCGTGGTGGAGTAGTGCAGATCCATCGTTGTCGGCTCCGTGCCAGGTAGCCCCCACTTTTCAGCGGGCAAGGTCGTCGTCGCGACACTGCCGATCGATTTCCCAAGGTTCACGGGGCCGATCGTCTGCTGAAAGTGATACAGCCGCATGCCGTCGACCACGCGATCGTCGTCTACGTACTCGATCGGATGCGTCTCCCGTGCCGTCCCGTCGTAGTACGGGTAGCTGACCTTCTCGACGTCGAACGGAAACTTGTACTGAATTCCGGCGCGAGGCGTCTCCGTCGGGGGCTTGCCCTGCTCGGCTTGAGTGGTCGGGACGGGCTCGGCGAGCGGCATGCCTGATCGTCGGTCGATCGTGACGCGATCGACCATTGCCGAGACCAGGCCCAACCCCTCGCCCCAGTCGGTCCGGACCGTCTTCTGCGCCGCCTGCAGAGTTGTCGAAGCGGCCGAAACTGGATCCTCTGTCGTCACGTACACCTGAATCCGCAGCGGGACACCCCGGTCGGTCTTCAGCGGACCTTTCATAGCCACCGAGGTGGCCTTGAGCACCGCCGCGTCTTCCGCAACCGACACTGTCGCCGATTGCACGTCGAGCGGGATGACCTTCAACCTGGCGGCACCGTAGGTGGGAACCAAGACAGCGACGGCGAGCAGGCACGAGCCGAGCGCGAGGAGAGTGCAGACCGCTGCGGATCTCCTCCAACCCCGACGGTCGGCGGCATCCGCCTTGTGCACGTTTTCATCCAGTACGGTGTCGACCTGAGCACTCACGTAGCGCACCCTAGCTGCCGGAGCAATGCAGAATCCCGGTCAGCCGGTATCTTCGTCCTGAGGTATTTGCCACATCGCAGAAGGGAACCTGGTGCTCGATCCGTTTGCGCCTGGCTTGAGTGTCGCGGAGGCCGATCGCTTGCATGCGCACCTTCGCGCTGCCGGCCCAGTTGTCGAGGCCACCGACGCCGACGGACTGCGCGTCTGGATCATCACCCGGTACGACGACGTCTCTCGACTGCTCGCTGACCCCGGAATCGTCAATGTCCGGCCCGGCGGCCCGTCAGGCAGCCCGGGTCTTCCCCTACCACCGGCACTTGCCCGCAACCTGCTCAATATGGTCCCCGATGATCACCGGCGCGTCCGCGCTTTGGCAGCGCCCGCGTTCTCACGGCGACGAATCGGAGCGGTGAGGCAGATGGTGACCGCCCGTGCCGACGGACTCCTGAACGAGCTCGACCCGAACGAAACCGGTGTTGTCGACCTCTTTCCCGCCTACGCCTCTCCCCTGCCTGCTGACATCATCGCCGAGATCCTCGGCGTGACCGATACGGACGCCGACGAGTTCCGTACCGCCGCGGCGACCGTGATGGCAATGAATCCTGGCGAACCCACCGCGGACGACCCTCGCATCCCGGCCATGACCACGATCGTTCTCGTACTCATGCGTGTGATCGCGGCCAAACGGAAATCACCCGGTGACGACGTCATCACCGATTGGATCACCGCCCGCGACGCCGAAGACCGGCTGACCGAAGAGGAACTCATCTCCCTGGCATTCCTGACGTTTCTCGCCGGATTCGAGAACTCCGTCTACCAAATCGCCAACGCCATCGGCATTCTCGCCGGACTCGATCGAGACCAACTACTCGTCGAAATCGCCGACGACCAGCTCTGGCGCGCCCGGGTGACGCATCTTGTCCTCGACGCCGCGCCCGGGTCCTACGCGATACGGCGATTCCCGGTTGAGAACATCACCGTCGGCGGCATTCGCATCCCCGCCGGCAGTCCTCTGTATCTCTCCCTGCGCGCGGCGACCAACGACCCCGCCCGCGGCGAGCGCCCGGACCTGGCCTTCGGCCGCGGACCTCATTACTGTCTCGGCGCCGATCTCGCCGTGATGCAGCTCGACATCGCTACTCGCCGCCTGTTCCAACGCCACCCGGGCCTGTCCCTGGTGAAGCCATGGGAAACACTCGACCGGCGACATACCTGGCGCACTCACGGACCCACTGAGATGCCAGTAAACCTGATCTGACCCGCAAGCCAGTACGGGAGAAACGGATAAACCGATGACAGCTGATGCCCTCGAGCTCACACACGCCGAACCCACCCACCCGATCCGCGAATGGACGACCGTCTTCGTCGGTACCGGC
This sequence comes from Rhodococcus sp. NPDC019647, assembly GCF_044389235.1. Classification (NCBI taxonomy): domain Bacteria; kingdom Bacillati; phylum Actinomycetota; class Actinomycetes; order Mycobacteriales; family Nocardiaceae; genus Rhodococcus; species Rhodococcus sp. NPDC019647. Next base: position 52,137 of record NZ_JBIRXS010000033.1, read on the forward strand.
GACGAGCACCATGTCGTCGCCGAAGGCGCCAAGATCCGCGAATGGCGCAATATCAACAACGTCGTTCGCGGACCTGCCCGCACGGCTGTCCTGGGGTTGATCCGTCAGTGCATCGCCGATCGTGACCTCAGGATCGAGCCGTTCGATGGCAAGGTCGCCGACGCCCTGGGACCGGTCGGGGCAGCCCACCCCATCCTGACTCCCGACAAGAGCGTGGTCGTAGCAGTTCAGGTCTGGACCGGTGACCCGAAGAAGAACCCGCCGGACCGCCCCAATGTCGGGGCATGGGAGTGGGTTCTGAGCTCGGAGGACAACCCGCCCCCACCGCAGTTGCAGTTGGACCCCGGAGCTATCGAGCTCATCGGGATGTCCGCCCGGCATCAGGATCGATCGGTTTTCGGTCCTGCGGATCTCTACACCCGTTCGGCCCGCCTGTCCGACACGTTGCGGCATGTGCGCCAAATCCGAGACTGCCAGGTAAAGGACAGGTTCGACGGCACGTTCACCATCCGGGCTGAGACCGACGTCACCCGGGAGCTGCGCTACGCCGAGCGGTGTGTGGAGGGCCCGGCGGGTAGACGTGTGCGCGGGATCTGCTGGGACGCGGGCACCGACGAAGCCCGTGTCCACGAAGCGATGCTCGACGCATGGTTGTCGACAATGTTGGCATCGACCTCGGGGATGTACATCGCGGTTGGGGATCTGTCGTACCAGTACCCGTACTGGCTGAAGTGGGTGACCGAGCACGTTCCCGGCCTCGGACACGGCGTGAGCACCGGACAGACCTTCGCGCTCCATGAGGAAGACTGGCCGAAGATCATCGAGTGGGTTCAGCAGGTGCGTAAGGGGCCGGTCTCCGGCACGGTGCGGGCACGACGGGGCGGTGGCGGCTGGCTGAAGGCCGAATTTCGGGGCTTCCTTCTCGATCCCCTCGTCAGCGACTCGATCGGTGTCGCGGTGATCTCCCCCGAGATCGAAACCATCCCTGACGAAACCTCCTGACGGAGAAAATCTTTCGGAGGACAAAGCTCGTGTGGAGAGTGTTCTACAACGCCGCGTTAGTTGTTGCGTTCATGGCCACCTACAAGACCGCCGGAATCTTCGCGGCGACGGTCGTGGTCATGGCCGGCGTCGTCGGCGAGATCATCGTGACGGTGGCCCGACGCCAACGGGTCGACAAACTGCAGTGGATCGGTCTATGCCTTGTGCTCGTCCTCGGTGGTTCGACTCTGTTGTTCCACAACGAGACCTTCATCAAGTGGCGTCCCACAGGGGTGTACTGGCTAATTGCCGGCGCTTTCCTGACGTCGTTGGTGGTCGCGAAGCGTGACCCGGTGCGTCTGATCATCGGACGATGGGTGAGCGCACCGGACGCTGTCTGGCGCTTCCTCAGTTGGAGTTGGTTCATGGCACTGGTCGCGGTCGGCGCCGTCAATATCGTGGTCGCCTACACGATGTCCACGGATACCTGGGTCAACTGGCGTGTCTTCGTCGCACCCGGAAGCCTCTTGGCTCTCGCTGTCGCCCAAGCCACCTGGCATCGCAACTACATCCTCACGGCATGGCGCGACCACCAATCCGAGGAAGCTATGTAATATCCCCTCCGACGTTGGTTCGACATAGAGTTCGCCGAGCGGACTGACTGCGCGATGCCCCCTCTGGCACGTGCCCGGTCGGCCGACGTCAGCGCACCTCACCCGAGGTTGCGGCGCGACCTTTTCGCGTTGCCCGCGCAGCACGCAGAAAGCCCCTCCTCGAAGGGGCTTTTCGTCATGCTCGCGAGAAGGTCGAATGATTACTCACATTGCTTACTGCACCACCACGGACGCCAACACCCACGTCCAGTGCGACTGGAACCGTTCACTTAGCATCCGCGGCGCCCGAGGGCTACGCGGGAGTGCCGGCGGGGCGGGTTCGTACCCGCTCGTAGCTCGCCCGCAGTTCGCTTTCAGGGATTTGAAGCGCTGCAGAGAGCTTCCTTGCCATGTTGTCAGACAGCGAAATCTCGCCTCGTTCGACACTTCCAACGATTTGGGTGGTGACGCCGGCAGCGGCGCCGAGCTGTGGCTGGGTAAGCCCTCGCAGAATCCGCCAATCGCCAGGGTAGCGGTCACCCTCCGGAACCTTGACGAGGTCGGAAATGGACACCCCAATCGCGGCGGTGACACGGGCGAGCAAATCAACCTGCGGCGACGAGTCGCCAAGTTCCCATCGCCTAATCGTGTCGGCATTGAGTCGCGCCAGGCGCGCGAGTTCGCGCTGCGATACACCAGCAGATCGGCGGGCTTTCTCCAGTTGATCAGGCTGGAATCCGCGCATAACTCGACGGCTCACAGACTGAGCCTTACCAGAAAAGTCGTCATCACTAGACACTGTGCAATCCCCTCGTTACGATGCGCACATAACGGTACCTATAAATCAATAGGTATAGATTCGGAGAAGGAGCGATGGGAGTTCTCACCAAACGTGAACGGTCCCCCGGCTGTTAGCGCAGCCAGGGGACCGTCAGAACAGCAAGTCGACTGTTAGCGCAGTCGGACAAGCCATGAGACCAGCGGGTTAGCGGCCCGCGGCCTCGAATGCAGATCGGAGCCTGCAAATGAACACGTTAGATGGCGCTGGTGCTCTACGCCTAGCGGCTGCAAGTTCTCATGCTGGTCGGGAGAAGGTCGACGGGCACGATCGCGTGACCAACGGCCCTCTCCGCGAGATCCTGGCCAAGCATCGTTCAAACCATGACCACACGTCGTGCACGGCCTGCGGGTTCGTCTACACCCCCGATCTCCCGTTGTGCCCGCCCGTCGCTGGCGCTCTGCGCGAGCTGTCCACGGGCGCCGTCCGGCCCCAGGACCTGTCTCTGGGCCACTACACGACCGGTCGACTTCGCGCGATGGCGCGCGAGCACACCGGCGAGGGCCGGTGCCGGCGGTGCGGGTTCGTTTACTCCGGGCAGGTGCGTCTATGCCCGACGTCGCGGCGGATCGCCGCCGAACTCGAGACCCGCGGCAAGGCGCCCGCGACCCAGCCCCGCACAGGTCAGGGGCTGTGCGCAGGTAAGGGCTCCGGTTGGACCGTTACCAGCACAAAGGCCGCGGCGTGGAAGCGTGCGATGGCGGCCTGCTCGGTGTGCCCGCTGCTCGCGCAGTGCGAGACGCAACTGGAGGACAGGCTCGCTACCGGTGTGAAGGTCCGCGAGCAGATCATTGCCGGAAGGCTGTTCACCGTCACCGGCCGCGAGGTCGAAGCCGCTGGGGTCGATGCGTTCGCAGTTGCCCGGGGGCGGACGAAGAAGAAGCAGCAGCAGAAGCCCCGGGCCCCAATCCCGGCCCCTGCTGCTACTCCGGCTCCGGCGCGGCAGCTCGCGCTCTTCGAGGACGGGGTGGCATGACGGTCCGCTCGGGTTTCGGCCTGAGTCGCAGCGTGACCACTGTCAGCGCTGTCGACTTTCACGGGCGCCAGTGGGACCTCGTCCCGATTCAGGATGTCATCTGCGCCATGATCGTTGCGGACAGCGTGGCGATACCTACTGTGCTTTCCGAACAACTTCTCGCAGAATGTCCTCTGGTGATCTCGGCTGAGGCGCCGACCCTGAGTGTGGGCGCCCGAGAGAAGCTCACCGATGTCATCGACTTGGTCGTGACGAACCCTGAGACGGCTTCCGTTGAACAGATCCGTGAGGTCGCTTCGCTCGCCCGTCTACTTCTCCGCCGACATCCCGCGTAGCAGTACAGATTCAGCGCGCTTCAGAGCAGGGCGGATCGGTCCCGATCACCCAATCTTGTCGCGCCTCACTGGAAGCGGGGTCGCTGAAACCCGCGGCTAAGTCCGTTCAGTCCTGATACGCCGAATCGACGAAAGGCAGTCACCTTCGATGACCACTTCAGTCACATGCGACACACCGAAGAGCGCCGGTTACCCGTATCGGTTACAGGTTCGATCTAGGGTTTCCTCATGGCACAGCACAACAAGGGGCCCCGCGGTCAGATCGCTACTCGCGCACCCCTCAGACACCACAAGGTTTACGAGAGTCGGGCAGCCGAACTCGGCATCCCTGCTGGCGACTACTCCGTGCTTATCCTCGCCATCACGCACGGACTGGACATCCCGGATTACATCAGCGAGAAACTTCGACCGGAACAGCTCCGGCTACTCGAAGTCGAGGCTTCAGGGTCGTTGCACCAGATCGAGCAGTTGGCGATGGGCGCATGAACGACACCTAAACACGAAACAACCCCCAGGGCTTGGCGGCATCGGGGGTTGTCCGTTTATGAAATTTCGGGACCTTGCCAGCTCCCTGACCACCACTACCTCGAAAGGAAGAGGCGGTGCTTTCTCAATGATAACGCACGTCCGCAAGTCTGCTTTGTCTGCGAACTTCTATTCGGTCACATGTCTGTCTCAGCAAGACCACACACTGACTGCTGCACTCCCGCACAATCGAGACCCTTTCGACGGCGCTACCTCTGTGTTGGCTTACCAGGGCGCCCATTACGCGACGGAATCTGCGGATTCTGATCTGCGACTTCCGGTGCTGCTTGGGAGCGCACCGGCCCTTCCAACTGAGGAAGGCGGTGGTCCTGGCGAATAGCGGATCGGAACTTCCTCGATAGCTAATTCAAGAGCGGCGGTACAAGCCAAAGGGACCCCCGGCGGGGGTGGGTTTATCCAATGAATCCCGATGGGAGGACTGGCAGGTCCTCCCCGTCTAGGGCGATCGTCTGGCAGGACGGTCATTCCCTGAGGTGAGTAGAAGAAGTTAGCAGCCTCTTCAACTCGGTACTGCATTCCCCGAAGGGACTACCTGTGCTAGGTACGTCTGAGGATAAACCATGCCTTGACGCCTTTTCCACGGTTCAACACTCCGATCTCGGCGTGTCGTGGGATAAATCACACAACTCGCCGATTTCCCAAACCACGCAACCGGACACGCATCCACTTCAGACCCCGTGGATTGACGAGCTGCGACGACTCAACACGGACACCGATCAGCGCGGAAAATCCTGGACGCTGCCCGTCAAGCCCGGCCAAGAAGCAAGCATCCCGATCTGGACAAGCCGCGACGGATGGATGCGACAGGTCCGGTACGCAATCACCAAGACCGCCGACGGCCGCGCCGCAGCCGCCCGACACAGGATCGGCGTCGAAAGTATGGTCGCCGTCGCTGGCGCGCACGCGTCGTCAGCCGACTCGAAAACTGGGCGCCGCGTTACTGCCACAGTCCAGAACCTCGCCGCCCGAGCAGGTGTGTCCGAGGCGGTGGTCAAACGAGGTCGCCGCGTGCTGAAAGCACTACACCTGGGCTTCGAGCTGGTACGGGGCCGCACCCTGACTACGCGGGAATTCCAAGCCGCAGAAGTCCACCATGGTGGGCGTCAGCACCGCGCTGCCAGCGTATGGGCTCTGTCCTCCCCACCTGACCTCGTCGCAGCCACCCCCGCTCCCCCACAACCAAAGAAGCGCGGACGCTCCCACGGCAGGACATACCGCCCGGTGGAGCACGCTCGCCACACCGCCACAAGGGGTTCGAATCCCAATCCCCAAGCCCGCGACCGTGACCCCCTATCTTTGAGTGGTCTTTCCCCGAAGGGGATCTCTTGTAGAGAAGTAATCACCAAACGCGCGTGCGCGCGCGAGAACCAAACCTCATCCTCAAATCAGACAGACCCGCGCCCGATGAATCTCCAACGAGCCGCCTCCGCGCTGGTCGCTGCAGCTCCAGCCATCGCCCCCAGCGGCCACATCGGAGCCGTGTGCGACGTCATCGAGCGTTCAGGAATCGACACCACCCGCTGGACAGGACGGGATATCGCCCAAGCTTTGACCGCTGACACAGTGTCGCGAGGTGAGCTCTGGCCAAACGCGGTGCGCTCGCCAATCGGATATCTGACCTGGCGTTTGTCCAGAATCGACTGGTCAGGCCCCTCCCCCAGTGAGCAACGCGCCACAGAGGCCGCGCGCAGCGCACAGCTGCGGGCTGCACGTGACGCCGAACGCGAGCGAGCTCGTCGCGCAACGGCCTCGCCTGAGCGCCAAAAGGCATTTATGGAACAGATCCGTGCCACCCTGGCGCCCAAAAGCGGGCAGCCTAACGATGCTCATCCAACCTCGGCGCACCATCCACACGGGAACGCTGGTCGGACCGACCGCGGACAATGACACCGCGCCGAGCGACATCCCACTCGCTACCGTGTATGGGCCATATCCTGCGAGAATCACCGTGGCCGACTTGCACAGAACGGAGTGCGCTCGTGGGTAAGAACACCGTGTCCCGATCGACCCGACGCCACCCGCGGGTCGATGTCAGTCGAGTCCAGGCGCATCCCCGCATCAGCCGCAACGCAGACTCGATCCGCGAGCGTCTCCGCAACGGCGCCCGCACAGTCGTGGTTGACACTGCAGGTCAGCTAATCGAACTCGACAACCACACCTTCGCGACGGCCGGCGACGAGTGGACCTTGCGTTTTACCGCTGGATCACAAGCACGGATTCATCTCGACTCACCACTACCCGCGACCGCGCACATCGTCGCCACTGACGCAGCGACCGTGGAAGTCACAGGGCACGTTCATCTTTGGGCCTATACCCACGCAACGGTTACTGCCTTCGATCAGTGCCGGGTCGTAGCTCACAATCACGCATTCATCAGAGCATGCGACCGCTCCTCTGTGTGGGCCGACGACAATGTCGTTGTCCACGCCTACGACGAGGCCACGGTCCAAGCTAAAGATCACGCGATTCTCGCCCTTTCCGATGAGGCACACGCAGTCGTGGAAACCGCAGTCGTGGTTCGCGGTCCAGCTCGCAAGAACGTCACCATGAGGGACACATGATGCCTGAGCATGGGCAGACGCAGCTCTCACACCGCACCACCTGCCCACCAGCAGTTCCGAGATGGCCTCGTATGCCTGACCATCGAAGTCGACCCTCTCGCACAGCCGTCGGTCCACCCCGTCTTCCTTGGTGAAGACTTTTCAACGGCGCACAACCCCAGCGGTCGCCCTCACCGGGCACAGCGTCCTTCTAAGCTGTTCGGCAGCCAACCAACCTGACCTGGCTCTGCTAGCAATGCGAGCTAGCAGAGCCAGGTAACTCTAGCTATTGCGAATAGTTAGACATCCCAGGGCCGTAGGACGTCAAGCAGCCCGGATGGTGCGGTGATCCCAGGCGATGTGTTCGTCGTAGTGGGTGTGGTGGCGGAGGCAGCCGTGGAGGAGGCCGACGAGGCGGTTGCCGAGGGCGCGGAGCGCTTGGTGGTGCAGATCGCCGGCGTCGCGTCGCTGGTCGTAGAACTCCCGGGCACCGGGACTGGACGACAAAGCGCAGAACGCCCACTGGTCGATAGCGTCGTAGAGACGCCGGTTGCGGACGTGGCGGGCGAGTACCGCGCGTTTCTTGCCCGACGCGACCGTCAGCGGGGAGGTGCCGGCGTAGTTTCTGCGAGACTTGGCGGTGGTGTAGCGGTCGGGGTCGTCCCCGAACTCACCGAGCACCCGGGCGCCGAGCACAACACCAAGTCCTGGCAGGGAACGGTAGATGTCGGCGTCCGGGTGTGACTCAAAATGGTCGGCCAGTGTGGACTCGAGTTCGATGATCTGCCGGTTCAACTCGACGATGAGACCGACCGCCGCGCGGGTGGTGGCGGCGAACGCGGCGACGACCGGCGCCGGCGCGGCGAGCTGCTCGACCCGCAACCCGGCCCGGATTTCGCGGGCCCGGGTATCGAGATTTCGTTGCCGACCAGCCCTTTTGAGCGCGGATCGGATCGCCGGCAGGGTCAGGTGCGCGGCCTCGGCGGGTGTCGGGGCGCGACCGAGTACGGCGAGGGTGTCGCGGTCGTGCAGGTCGTCGAACACCTCCAGCGCGGCCGGGTAGTACTCGCGCAGCGCCGAGCGCAGCGCGTTGGTTTGCCGGGTCCGGGCCCAGATCAGGTTCTGGTGTCCGCGGGCGAGGACCTTGATCGCCTCCACGTCCGGGCTGTCGCCGGCGATCGGGCGATGATTGTGCCGGTCCGTGCGTACCAGGTCCGCGAGCAGTTTGGCGTCACCGGCGTCGGACTTCGCGCCCGAGACGTGGTGACGGTCGCGGTAGCGTGCGACCGCGAGGGGGTTGATCGGGTACACCTGATAGCCGGCGGCGGTCAGCGCCTGTACCCACAGACCGCGGTCGGTTTCGATGCCGATCACGACCTGACCCGGCTCGTCGGCGTGGCCGGCTATCAGTTCGTGCAATGTGCAGATGCCGGCGAGTCCTTCCGGCAGCCGACGCGACGACAGTCGCCTGCCCGTGTCGTCCATCAAATGGACATCGTGATGTTGTTCGGCCCAGTCGTCTCCGACGAAGATCATCGATCGCCTCCTTTGGTCTCCTATTCTTGATGAAACCTGTTCGAGCCCAGAGGCACCCGGCATCGACCTAATGGATCAGTGCTCATACGGCACGACATCCCATCAGCGCTATAGGCGACCTCACCGACCGGCCGGGGCACAATCTAACTCTAGGAATCAACCTCACTCCAGGCGAGAGCAGTGCTCACCGGCCGGCGGCTCAGTGATCAGCTTGTCGTGGACGGGCAGTCACCTGTCGAAGGCTCGCCGATCGACTCCCATTAGGCGAGCATTGATGTCCCGGCTATCTACAGTTTCTGTCACGTGACGGCACATACGGACGTCGCCGGAATCTCGCCGGACGGCGCGCCGTGATAGCGCCTTGGCCGGTGCCTGTGGTGGACTGCGAATATGCCCAAGAGCCGAGGCCGCCGCAAGGGCGGCAAAAGCCGACCCGTTCGCCGTCCTCCCCGGCAACTCCACCCCGCCGATCTTCTGCTGCGCGACGCCCGGCAACTCCTCGAAATCGACGATGCGCTCACCGCGGAGACCTGGGCCAGCGGCTGGCTCGGCGAGGCGTGGTCGACGGCGGCAGTGACCGAACACGAACCCGAGCATCAACTGTGCATGCAGGTCACCGGCCGAGCATGCACCACACCGTCCCCGCACTCACTGGCCGCGATCGACGCGCTCGCGCGGGTCGCACCCGCGTCCGACACAGCCATGCTGACCGACACCCTCCACATCTTGACCGAAACCCAACCACTGCCGACCTGGCACACCGTCGAGGCCTGGACCCCGACCGCGGCGTGGCGCGCGGTCGACGTGTACGACAGCGAACGGGTCCTGTTCATTGACTACGACGGACCGCACCCACACACATTGATGGCAAATATCTACCAGGTCGGCGGGCTGATGATCGACAAGCTCGCTCTCCTCAATCCTGGCGCAGCCACCACCTGGGACCAGCTGCGCGAGCCCGACGAGGCACCCATGCCGCTCCAGCCGGTCCCGGTCGCCGAGGTGCTCGCCGATCTCGCGCACGCGTTGCGCATTACCGACATGACCTGGCCCCGCACCACCGACGAGGACTTTCGCGATCACCAGGCGCTGGCATGGTCCCGCTGCCGGGACTACCTGCCAGAATGGCCCGAACATGTCGGACTTCCCGAGCAAAGGCGCCGCCAACTGGTCGAGGACTTCCTCACCGACATCGGAAGCGACGACGAGGTGAGCCGGTCGCTGGCCGAGCTGTTCCTGGACTATGGCGACGGCTACATCGGCGCCGGGGCGCTGTGCTGGAGTCCGGGCGAGGTGATGCTGCTGCTTACAGATTGGCTTCCCCGCAAAGCAGTCCTCGACGCCGACCAACGCAACGCACTGCCCTTCGTGTTGCGCCGATGGCTGACCTTCGTGCTGACCCAACAGGGGATCGACCGCCAGTGGATCAGCCTCGTCGTTGATGCTGTCGACACCTTCCTGCCCGAGTTCCATGACGCGTTTGACGACGAAACTGCTTGGGGCCCTGCCAAACAGGTGGCCGCGGCGCTTGCCGAGCGAGGCGTCGACCTCACCGACCGCTGCGCCGTCGATGACGCCATTCGGCAACTCAACGCCGAACAACTCGCCCACCGATTACTGCCGTGAACCGTCGGCTTGGCTCTGTGCACACCCGATTCACACGGCCTGCCGCGGCCCAGCGAATGTGCGCTCGTTGGGAAAGTGATGTAACCCCACAGTGCGATGCTAGTAAGGCTACCTAGCGTCGATAGAGACGCTAGGTATCTTAGTAACGCTATTCCAGCTATTTTGGCTTGCTAGGCGAGCGTTGATTGCTCGCCCGCCTACTCCTGCTAGGAGTGAAGTAGTAGCTAGCAGTGAAGCGACCGTTGCACTAAGGCCGCTCGCGGAAATAGCAGTTCTCGCTCACAGAGATAAGGACGCTAGCCTAGCTAGCGGAGCGCGGCTAGCCCGAGAATCGTGCTCGGTTGATCCGGGGCGAGATCCGCTCGGGCAGCATGTCGAACTGCGATAACCAGAAGCCTGGCCTGCTCCGTTTCGCCGGGTTCCGCCGCGCCTAGGCAGATGCGATCTGGCTGGAGGGATGCGTTTCGCGTGACGGTGCCTCGTGCATATTTGGGGCGGCGACCCACTGACCTGCTGAAATATCAATGCTAGCTCCTGTAGCATTGGCGGGATCTACTTTGATAGCAGGAAGGGAAGCATAACTATCCAGGCTATCTGGGCTATGGTCTCTAGCCTTCATATCGCGGATATTCCTGCTAGGGATACGATCACAACTACTCGTTGTAGCGCAGCAATTCTCGCAATCGTGGCTATCAGAGAGATGCCAGCAACGATATCTACGTGAGCTAGACGCCGTATGAGCGCTACAGTAGCCCCGTTTTCTAGAGACGCTCGCACGTCTAAGCTGACTCGCCTTTCTAGCCTTACTAGGCTGGCAACGCAGTCTAGGGGCCATAGGGTTGCTTGCAGAGCTATGAGTGCGAACAAAACTACGAGTGCGATGCTTGCTAGGGAAGTTCAACTATCGATCGTTGCTGTCATCGCTATAGGCACATTCGTACTTAACGTCGCTATGAAAACTAGTGCAGCAAGTGTTGCGAGCAATGCGATTACAGACACCGTAGATACGATCGCAACCGTAGAGGTAATAGCTATGTCTGCGTCGGCAGCGTCGATCGCTACGAAAGCAAAACTAGAGAAGCTAGTTGCAATATGCACGCTAGCTCACCTAGCAAAGAACGCTAGCGTTGCTCGGCGTGTCGAGCTAGCTCAGCAGCCAAGCCTGGCTATGCTCCCTACGCGAGCGTGCGGAGTTGCACTAACGCTCATCGCGCGCATCTGGAAGTCTCCTGGCCTCGACGGAACGGAAACCAAGTCATGACACGCAAATGCGCGATCTGCAATCAGAAAGGGGGAGTGGGCAAGACCGCCACGACCCTCGGTCTCGCGAGCGCAATAAGCAACGCCGGCGGACACGTCCTCATCGTCGACGTCGACCCCCAGGGCAACGCCACCAACGGCGTAGGCGTCACCATCACCGACGAGATGCTGACAACCTACGACCTGATGAGCCGAACCGCGTCGGGCACGGCGATCGACGCCGTCATTGCCACCCCATGGGACGGCGTCGACCTGATCCCGGCCGACCAGACGCTCGCGAACATCGAGTCGGATGGGGCCAACGACCTCATCTTCCGCCTCGACATCGCCTTCGAGGGCCTCGACCTCTCCGCCTACGACGCAGTCCTCTTCGACTGCCCACCGTCGCTCGGCAAACTCCTCTTCGCCGTCTTCTGTGCAGTGGACGGGGTCATTGCAGTGACCGAGCCCACTATCGACAGCGTCCAAGGCGTCACCAAGCTCTTCGAAACCGTCGAGAACGTCCAGCGACGCCCCAACCCGAACCTGGCCATCGACAAGATCGTCCTCAGCCGACAGCGGGGGACAGGCGAACACCGATTCCGGGAGAGCGAACTGCGCGAGGTCTACGGCGACCTCGTCGCGCGCACCACCATCCCGGAATACGCCACGCGGCAGGACGCACACAGCGCGCGCACCCCGATCCACAAATTCACAGGCGGAAAATCGCTGTCACTGCAGCTCGCCTACACCGACCTTCTCAACGAACTACCCATCAAGACCGCAGGAGCGACCGTATGAGCGTCCAACGTGAACCCGCTATCCGCAGGCCGGCGCACCCTGCCGCAGATCTTCCTGAGCGCCCCCGGGTCGTCAAAGACCCCACCCCGGCCGCCGTCGACGAGCAGCCGACGCAACTTCCGACCGAATCGACCATCAGACGTGTCGCCGACGTGCCCGTCACGCCGGTCTTGTCTCCTGCACCCGAGGCGGCATCGCCTGTCGAGAAGCTCAGCGAACAACACAACGTACGGTTGCGGCCCTCGACGAAGGCGCGCCTGACGCGCGGTGTGGACAAGTTGCGCTACGAGACCGGGGATCGGAGCATCACCATTTCGTCGGTCACTGACGCCGCGCTTATCGAGTACCTGGCCAAGAATGGCTGCTAGCGCCAATAGCGACGCTAGCTATCGGTGCTAGGCGGACGCTCGTGGTTCGAGGTACCCCCACCGAAAAACGCTGGCCGCACCAACACAAGGAGGCCCCCGCCGATTGCGCCGGCGGGGGCCTCGTGGACCGGGACCCCGTGGAAGGAAACCCCGATCATGAACGACCTTAGTATCCGAGCAGCACGAATCCAGCTCCGCGCCCTCATTGCTGCCCTAATCGTTGCGATCGCCATTGCGGTCGGTATCACCACCGGAGCGTTCGTGCTGTCGTTCGCCGTGCAACGCGACCTCGCATTGCAGGCCGGAATCCCGCACTACCTCACCTGGATCTTCCCCGCCATTGTCGACGGCGCAATCCTCGGCGCAACGATCGCCATCGTTGCGCTAAGCAAAATCAACGGCAGCGCAACGGGGAAGCATTTCTTCCTCTGGCTCGCAGTGGTCGTCGTCTTCATCAGCGTCTTCGGCAACGCCTACCACGCCTACCGCGCCGGGGAAGCCGCCGCACGGAGTGCTGCAGCTGGCATCGACCTGGGATACACCCCACTGACTCCAACCGGCGCATCGCTCATCGCAGTCATCCCGCCACTTTTGGTCTTAGCTTTCACCCACGGTGTCGGAATCCTCATCAAGGCCATCGGCACCGCCCACACCGAGTACACCGCGGTCGTCCGAGACACCCGCGACCGCGAACAGCAGGACGGTGAGGACATCGCGGACCATTATCCGACGGTGGCGGCAGAGTCGATGCCGGCATCCGAACGGAACGTTGGCCATGTTGCGGACATCGTTGCGCCGCACATTGCTCAGGACCCCGACGTTGCGCCGCGCATTGCTCAGGACCCCGACGTTGCGCCGCGCATTGCTCAGACCGTTGCGCAGTTCGCCGACGTTGCAACGGCAGACGACTCCTCGGCACTCGACGACAGCCGTGCGGCCGCCGTAACCGGACCTGAGAGTTCCACTGGCGTTGCGGATGCCGCGCAACCAACCGAAACGAACCCAGATGACCGCACCGATGTTGCGACCCTCACCGAGGAGCACGTTGCGCGCAATGCACTGGACGGAAGCAATGCCGCTGCACTGAAGGTCAGCAATGCGCTCGAGGACTCGCAAGAGCCATTCGTGTTGCCGGACGAGGCCCAGACCATCGAGAACCTCCTCGACTTCATCGAAACGTGCGCCGACTTCGAGCCTGTAGTGAAGGAGACGGCCCGACTGCGGATCATCGAACAGCACAGCTACGCGGAGATCGCCACCCTCACGCGGGCCAAGGCCGCAAGCACCGCAATGCGCCGGTTCGACAAGGTTGCGCAACGCGCGGTCGACGCCGGGTTCCGGACGCCCCCGTTGCCGGAACTCGAGGAGATTGCGGACGGACGCAATGCGGCAACGCTCGATCCGCAGTACACATTGGTCGGGACACCCTGAACATCCGCCCACAGCAGGGCGGCGACGGCCAGTTCGTACTCTCCGGCGCTCGACTGGGAGACGACCGACCAACAGCGCGGGGCACGCCCCACACCCAGGGACTCTCGAACGGCTGCAACACCCAGCGCCTTTGACCGCAATGCTGCTCGACGTTGCAGCACAGCCAGATGGAGTTGCAACGCAACGCCGACAGTGCGAGATTGGCAACGCAACGTCAGATTCGGATGCAACGGACAACCGGACGTGGGCCGCTATGCAGACGCAACAACGTCGGCGCATTGCAGGTGGGCGGGCGCCGCATTGCAGGTTGGATGCTGGTGATTTACGCAGTTCACCTGAGAAGAGTGGATGAGGGACCGGTCGTGGAATGGTTCGTATCGTTTTGGGATCTGGAGACTCAGCGGACATCGGTGCGCGCGGGGGAAGCGTCCAATCGCGTTGACGCCATGGCTCAGGTCATCGCCGCGGGGCGCGAGCTGGCGCGCCGCGACGACGGGTCGGTGGTCAATAAGACTGCCCACGTCCGTATCGGAACAGAGCTGGCGGTGGTGGCCGGGTTCGACGATCCACACCTCGGCGACGAAAACCTGAGCTGCCGTATCGAGGCCGCTATCACCGCGAAGCAACAACACGCCCGCAGGATGCAGCAGCGTATACCCGTCGAGTTCTAGTCGCGGTCTCCTCTGGGGTACCTGGTGACGCTGACGCCCGCCGCAGGCACACCCATCCCGCCACTCGATCTCGAAGTGGGCGAGTAGATCCAGGACTAATGTCGTTTCGTCAGTCAGCGCCCTCGGCACGGAATACTCAGGTATGACGGCCGTAGTGGTGCACCACAGCCCAATGGTGGAGCGCGGCGACCCGTGCGATGATCGGATGTGGGGCGCTCGCGATCGTGGCAGACGGGGCCGCAACCTGACGACTCCGCTCGGCGTGCCGTGGGCTGCGACCGTCGGCGTCGCGGTGATTCTGGTGTTGCTGTGCGGCGCTGGTGGCAGGGGGAGAGCGCGGACAAGTTTTCATCACTGTGACGTAAGTGCCCGAGCTTGGGCGGTTGTCTGTTTTCTTTGTCGGCGGCCGGATGGCTGCCGCGGAAGTGGCATCGTCATGAATCGTGCGCCGAAAAGGCTCCGCGACCGTGACCGTGACCTCGAAGCGAGGATAGCTAACTCCGCTACGCTAGCTAGCATCTCAATTTGTGGGTTGCGTATTGTGCAACGCAAGGTGCCCGTCGTGGTGCCTCGTCCGTATCGACCACCCCGGGAGTCGTTCTCGCGGCGAGTAGGGCTGTGGCGGAACTGGTCGATGACATCGACCCAGACATGTCCGGCGATGAGGGCGAGACATCAGCTACTCGTCGTCAGTGCCGAGTACGAGATCGATCTCAAGGACGAGAACGCCAGCGCGTTCCACGCAGCCCTTGACTACTGCATCACACATTCGAGGTGGCCAGGTGGCGGTGAGCGCCGCTCATTTCGTGGCAGCATCCGCGCCTAGATCGTGCAACCCTTCCGTGCGCCTACTGATCCGGCATCGCACGTCTGGGGGATCGGTGACGGATCGAGCGGCGCCGACTGAAATCTGTCGTAGCCGGGCCGACGGTTTGGGGGTCATGGATTCGTCAGGACCGGATTTCGGGCCTCTACTTCGTCGGTCGGCTGTGCCATGCTGGTGCCACGGTTCGGTGACGTCGCGAGCGTGAGGGTGACATGACTGTGCAGGTGATCCAATCCAGTGGACACTGAGGTTGCCCCTCGGGAGTGGACACCCGATTTCATGCGGCGACTGACAGCGTAGACGACGCGATCAGCCGTTGTTCGAACTCCACCGGGGTGAGGTATCTCCGAGGGCGGAATGGCGGCGACGTCGATTGAAGTACGAGAGCCACTCGAACAACTCCAGCCGTGCCTGCGACTTCGACGTCCGGCTCCGTCCGTGCAGCCACTCCCTCTTGAGTCCTTGGAAGAACGACTCGGCGAGAGCATTATCGTAACTCGAGCCAACGCGGCCTCGACTCGGGCGGATCCCATGACGGCGGCACACATCGACGAAAGCTGCTGCGGTGTACTGAGATCCGCGGTCGCTGTGGAAGATGACGCCACGCACGTCACCACCGCGGGTGCGCACCGCCATCTCGATCGCGTCCGTGACGAGATCGGTGCGCATGTGGTCGGCGATCGACCAACCCACCACCCGGCGTGAGCAGATGTGGGGTGGGTCCACCAAGGCGCGACGAACGCACGAGGCTCGGTGACGCTCCAGCACCGGAACCAACACGGCAGCGGAGAAGGACATGCGGGCAGTGTCGGAGGGCGGCGATGGTTAGGCCGGCAAGGCCGGCGACCGCGACGAGCATGAGGAGGGCCAGCACGACGGATCTGAGGACGGTGCACGCGCGGATGGTCAGCACCGCCAGGCAGATGGTCGCGGCGACACCCGCGTCCGAGGACTCGAGGAGCGCCGCGCCGTGTCGCGGTATCTGGTGCCGTCCAGCGTTTTCACCGGTCGGGCTCGTCGGGTCTGCGGCGCTGACTCTCACACTGACACCAGGTTCGCTGAGGATCAGAGGTCCCACAGCCCCAGCAACGCGGACCTAAGGCCAGGGGAGCGGACGTAGTGGTCGGTCCGCAGCCGTGACCCGGGGTGCCCGAGATTGGTCAGCGCCTTCTCGGCGCCGGGGAGGGGGAGCGGAGACAGGCCGGTGCGCAGGCGGAGGAAGTACAGAACCGCTCCACCGGACCGCGGGATCTTCATCGGATCGGACACCACGACCGCCGGCGCGTAAATCCACTCGTCATCGGCCGAGACGAAGACGATCACGTCGCCCCGTCTCACCCCGCTGGGCCTGTCGAGGCGAAGCGATTCGAGCTGGTACTTCGCCGCCGGGCCGCCGCGGCTGTGGTGCCGGCCCCGCTGCTCGTCGAGGACCTGTTGTTCGGTGCGGGTGGGTTCGTAGTCGACGGCGTGTTTGACGAACATCCGGGTCACCGGCGTCGGCAGGAAATCGGTCTCGGTGCGGACGCGGCCGGTGACCCCGGGCAGGGGGACCGCGCGGCCGATCTCCCACTCGAGGATCGCGTCGTCGAGGAACACCTGATCGACCTCGGTGATCTCGTCGAGGCCGTCGATGAACTTACGCACGGAGGCGACGATCTCGGGGTCGTCGGTGATGACCACAGCGTCGTCGGCCAGGGTGGAGTTTTCCGACGCATTCGCCGACCCGATCACCGCCCGGGTGTTGGTGACGATCACCTTGGCGTGCAGGGTCGGCGACGACAGCACCCGCACCCCCTTGTTCACGTAGTACGCGAGGGCGGCGGGGGAGGTGGCGTGCGCCCGGACCGCGGCCTTGGAGGCGTTGACGACCAGGACGTCCCCGGCGCGCAGCGGAAGCAGGGCGGGCGCGTCCTGTCCGAGGTAGCCGATCGCGGCGTACCGGGCGCCGCGGGTGCGGATGGCGCGGGTGATGTGTGGCCACGGGCTCGGCCCGTGGAAGGTGGTCCCCATACCGACAGACGGTAACCGGCCAGGCCTTGTGCCGGGTGGCGGTCCCTGGCAACGCTAAAGAAGCTAAACGGGGGCGCCGCCGGTGCGGCGCTCCCTGGCGAGGTCGACGGTGGCGCGGGTGAGGGGCTGGCCGCAATCGCTCTGGGGGCAGCGATCCGGTCGAATGTCGGTTGCGGACAACGCGTCGGCGTCGGCGTCGGCCCCGACCGGCGGCCCGGCGCTCTTACGCTGGTGAGCACCACGAAACGAGACCGGCGGGAGAAGGATGATGAGTTACGAAGCGATCTACGACGGGGTCCGATATCCACTCGCCGATGCGGCCGCCGCCCACGGCCTTGAGGACGCCATCCGGGGCATCTTCGCAGACAACGGCAATGGTGGATTCGTCGGGTTCGTCAGCCAGAACTCGACGGTTCGCCTGCTGATCACGCCGGCGACTCCGATCGCGATTCGGGGCAGCGACGAGCCGAACCCGACCGTCGTCCACCGCTGGTAGCCCCGCCCCAGCAGATACCCCCCTCGGACCGAGACGGTGTGTCCGCCCAATGGACGAGGGGTTGTCAGCGAGACTTTCGGCAACGATCCACCGTCAGCAAAGGAGGGTATGGTGCCCAGCCTCATTTTTGGGTGGTGTCACCTACGGCATCAGCCAGACCAGGTTCGAGGCCACCCGGGAGCTGCTCGCACGGTTCGCCGAGGGACACACCCTGGGTGTGGCGATGTCGCTCACCCATGACGGCGCCCGGCACCACCTGTTCATCACGCCCGGGGTGCCGATCACGCTGGTGGACTGACGACTCCGCGGTGGTCGAGTCATGACGGTTTCCTGCGCTGACGGCCCGGGCAGTGTCTCCGGCGTCGTCGCCGCCAGCACCCGTCGATGCCCTCGGCGCGAGGTAACACCCCGTCACAGTCTGGGCGCAACTCTGCGCGCAAACATGCCAGCGAAAATACCGGCAACACGGCGCGTAGTGGGTAGGGTGATGTCCGCGCACGTACACGGGAGGCACACCGAACACGAGTGGGTGGGGATGGCGAAGGTAGGAAATTCCGAAGGCGGCGCCCGCCGCCGCCCGACCGGGGCCGGACGAGCAGCCGTAAAGGCGGCGAAGCGCGCGTCCGGTGCGGGAGACGTCGGCGGCCCGGGAACGCCGAGTCCGGAGCTGACGGCGAAGCTGGAACCGCGGAAGGGCCCGGCGAAGGTTCCGCTCAATACCCGCGTCCTGGCCTCGACGGAAGCCCGGTTGAACTGGCTGGTGAACGATCGCCAATCCACCGTGACCAACGTCGTGGACGTGGCGCTGCAGGAGTTCTTCGACCGCTACCACGTCCCGCCGGCAGATCATGACGGCCGGATCACCGAGCAGGAGTCATGAGCAGTCCGTGGGAACAGATCCCCCTGTTCGCACTGCCCGAGACAACCCTGACGACATCTCCCTCCTCCACCGATGATGTTCTCCCCGACGATGACTTTCTCCTCACCGATGAGGACGTTGTCTCTGTCGATGCTGATGTCTTCGTCGAAGCCGATCATGCGGATTCTGAGCCGGCCGCTGCCGCACACCCTGCATCGCCCGAGCGGTCGGATGTGGCCGAAGCCGCCGACCCCGCCGAAGCCCCGTCCCGGCCGACACCCGAGACGGACAGCGAAGAAGTGGACAACGCTGCGGTCGACGGCGACGAAGTGCACGACGACGCGGCTGAAAGCGACACGGCTGGCAGCGAAGAGGCTGGCAGCGAAGAGGCTGGCAATGACGCGGCGGATCCGCCGGTGTGGGAGGCGCTGCCAGTGGGTGAGGATGCCGATGGCCATGCGTTGATCGTGACCGCCGCCGGAACCTTCACACCCTCCGGGCGGGAGTTGACCGGTCCCGTCGATTCGGTGGAGAAGCTGGACAAGCTGATTCGCTGGGCCTCGTTGACACCGTTGGGTGCCCCCGCACAGATCTGGGTCGTCGGACAGGGCGCGTGCGAGCTGCTCGGGTGGATCATCGACCCGGGCAGCGAAGACGACGTCGACGACATGGAGGCCCTGCGCAACCGCGCCGCCCAGGAACTGACCGCCGTCCTGCACGCCACCCTCACCCCAATGCTGAACGCGGGCTGGGAGTTGCGCGGCGACCCCGGGCACGTGGTGCACCTGTCCCGCTCGATCGGGAATTTCACCTCGATGGTCGATGTGGTGATCGAACCGTACGTGTGGACCTATTGGAACAAGGACTTCGGTTGGCGCAACCGGGTCGGCGACATGGGCATCCTCGGCTCACCCACCGCGGGAACGTATCTCCCGGACGATGACCTCCCGGCGGCACGGGAGCTCGGTCGCCGGTTGGCGTGGTGCGCCGCGCACCTCGGGGTGCTCCCGGGGCCGACGCCCGCGCGGACCGGCGCGGCCCTCGTCGACAAGATCAAGCGGGAACGCACCCGCAGCGGCAAAGGCATCGTCGTCACCACACCCGGTTCGGTCCCACCGCTGGACGGCGCGCCGCGGGGAGACCTCGAACCCGCGGTCGGCTGGACCCGCGTCCCCGACGCGCAGGATCTCGAGGACACGACCCGGTTGGTGTCCATCGATCAACGCGCCGCCTACCTCGCCTCCGCGGGCATGCTCGAATTCGGCTACGGGCAACCCACACACCTCACTGGTGACACTGCTGCGGCCGCGGCAGTGGGGGAGAAGGGTGCCCCGTTCGGGCTGTGGCGGATCACCCTGCCGCCCGGGCAGACACTGTCACTTCCGGGAAAGATACCTCTGCCGCACCCGCACATGCACGCCGACCAACCGGTGCAGACCTGGGTGAGCACGGTCAGCCTCGACGGACTGTGCTCACCGGTCGCAGACGGAGGAATCGGCGCCGACCTCGACGACCTCGACATCGCCGAGGCCTGGGTCTACCCACAGCAGGGCCGGGCGCTGGACAAGTGGGCCAAAATCCTCCGCGAGGCACGGAAGGTCGCGGTGGACACCGACGACGACGCGACGAAGCGGTTCCTCGGCACCTGCTACAAGGGTTACATCGGGCGGATGGTGAACCCGGACATGTGGACTGCGAAGCAGATGCAACATCACCACCAACCGCTCTGGCGCGCGTCGATTATCGCGCACTGCCGGTGGCGCGGCCGCCGGGTGGCGATGCGGATCGCCCGCGAACACAATCGTTGGCCGGTCCGCACCGTCACCGACTCCTGGGTGTACCTCCTCTCCGGCGGTGAGGACATCGCCGACCCGAGCGACGCTTTGGGGAAGATGTCGGTCGAGAAGGACGTGGTCCTCACCGACACACTCCTGTCCGCCTTCACTTCGGCCGAGGACGTACACGAGGTGAACCTCGCGATCAAGGCGGCCTTCGCCGACAACGAGGACACCGACGACGAAGGGGAGGGGGTGCTCTGATGGCCCTACATCTCCCGAAGCCCCGCACCAAAAAGCCCGCGCAGGAGGCGGTCGGCCTCGACGGCCTCAAGGTCTCCGTCGCCAACGCCGCGACCAGCGGCGTCGAAAAATCCAAGCAAGTCAAAAGCGGGGGCCTGGCCGGACTGACCAGCAAGGTCTCCGTCAAACAACTGCGCAAGGAACTCGGCAACGAGGGCTTACGGCAGGCCGCGATCGATGCCGGCCGCACACCCCCATCCGCGCGCACGTTGCGCCGGTGGGCGCAACAGGGCCGCATCCCGCACGCCGACGTCGTCGAGCGTGCCCAGCGGCGTGCGGCGATCGAACGCCTCGGCGGCGTCGATGCCGTGGCCGCCAAGATCGGGCGGTCCCGCTCCGCCGTCTCCCGGTACAGGTCCGGTGAAACGAACGAGCTGCGCGCCGACGCCAGCAAGAAACTCCGCAACGTCAAGGCCGAGGACATCATGAAACGCGCCGGCGTACTGCGCCCCGACGGAACACCCAAAAAGGCGGTCATCCGCGTCAAGGGCGGCGTCATGGTCCGTAACGGCGCCGACGAGGGCTACGACTACCGGGTCCGGACACTGGATTTCGCGAACTCGGACACCCCGTTCACCAGTGAGGAGTCCCGCGAACTGGCCGCCGCGCTGGCCAACGATGATCACGCCCGGGTCGTGGCCTTGCTGGAGCGGCACGCCACACTCGACTACCCGGAGAACAAGGGTTTCGACAAGTACAGCGACCAGTTCGGATTCCACTTCGACCACATCGACTCCGTCCACATCGACTGGATCTAAAAACGCCTGGGGACCACCCCCCACCGGCCCGCCGCGGCACGGGTCGGGTGGCCCCTTGTTCCATCGCCTGTGAAAACACCCGACTCCGGCCCATTCTCACCGGTCAGCACCCGAAAAGGGAGCGGGGGCACCCCGACACCCCGTTGAGGGGAAACACCGAAATGGGTGAAGGTAGGCAGCAGTGTCCCTTCCGGCAATTCGAGGTGCCCATGCCCGCCAGACGTTCGAGAACCCGTCGCACGGTCGCCCTGATCGCCACTGCGACCGTCGTCGTCGGCGTCGCTCTTACCGCACCCGCGATCGCCAACGCCGCCCCGGTGGGCTGTGTGTCGACATTCAACCTGCTCATCCCCGGCACATGGGAGACCAACGAGCACGCCGACCCGAACCAGCCCGTAGGCATGCTCGCCCCGGTCGCGGAGGCAATCAGGGCACAGAACGGTGCCCGCGCACAGATTTACACGCTGCCGTACATGGCGTCCGCGTTCGACAACGGCCACACCTACGCCGACAGCAAACTCGACGCGGTCAGCAAGGCCACCGCCGTGTTGAAGTCCTACGCCGACAAATGCCGGGGCGCGAAGATCACGATCACCGGATACTCCCAGGGTGCAGACGCTGCAGGCGATCTCGCGTCGGCGATCGGAAACGATCAAGGGCCGGTCGATGCGGACCAGGTCCTCGGTGTGGCGCTGATCGCCGACCCGGGTGCCGGCACGAAGGGCGCCGCACCGGTCGGACCGACGACCTCCGGGGAGGGGATCGCCGGTCCCCGGTCGCAGGGCATGGGCACGCTGTCGGGGCGGGTCGCCTCGATCTGCGATCCGAAAGACCTGTACTGCTCGATCCGCAAGGGCGCCAACCCGTTCCTCGGATCGCTCGGATCGATCCTGTCGAAGACCCCCGGCAACACCAGCACCGGTGCCGGCGCGGATGGTGGTACCGCGGCGGTCGCCCACGCGCTGACCTCGGATTTCACCGACGCCGACCTGCCCGGTCTCGGATCGAATGTCGACGCGCTCGGACAGCAACTGTCCGGCAACGGTACCGGCGGCTCGATCGATGTGAACCAGATCGCCGACTCCGCAACCTCGCTGAGTAAGACGCTCAGCCCACTGGTCGACCTGCTGCAGTCCGGGGCCGCGAACACCGCCGCCACCAGCAAGTTGGCCGCAGCCCCGGTGGGTACACCGGAAAACGCGGCCGCACAGGTCCTCACCACAGCCAGCCATGCGGACCTGGGCGGTGCACTCGACTCGGTGGCCACGATCGCGAACACCGCAGCCAAACTCGCCAATAACGGCGCCACCACCCTGCCCGCCACCGCACCCGAAATCTCTCAACTCGCGGGCACCGCCGCATCACTCGGTAGCCAAATCGCACCCGTCGCCGCCACCCCGGCAGATGCCCTCTCCTCCGCGTCGAGCGTGCTGTCGGTCCTCAAACCGAAAGTCGTCGTCGACCAGGCCCTGAACGTCGTCACCGGCGTCACTGCCCTCGATATTCCGAAGATCCTGAACAACCTGATCGTGCTCCCGCAAAGAATTGCCGCCGGCGATGTCCGCGCCGCCCGCGATACCGCCCGAGAGCTGAACGTGCAGTTCGAGCCCATAGTGAAGATGGCCGCCGGTGTCGACTTGAAGTGGGTCTCCCAGATCCTCGCGATCATCCCGGACCCGTCCGGATACACCCAGATCGCAGCGTTGGTCACCAGCATCCTCGGCAACGTCGACGTGATCAAGCTGGCCACCATCGCCGGTCAAGCCCAGGAAATTGCGTGGGCCGCCGCGGACAAGCTCTTTCCCCCGCCCGGGGTATTACCCGACCCGGTCGGTGCCGCGGCACAGACCACGGCGTTGATCCCACTCGGCCTCGACCTCGCCTCGGTGGCCGCGAACATGCTCACCGGCAAAGCCAGCAAGACCGACCCCGCGCTGCTCGGCAAACAGACCAATCCCGTGGGCAACGCGATCACCACGCAGGCGCAGACCCTCGACCTCGCAGGACTCGCCGGGTCGGTGTCGACGATGACGCAGTCGCAGGGGGCCGAGGATCTCGCCGCGGTAGTCGGCGAGGGCCTGAACGCGGCCAGCTTCTTCGCCTCCGGTGCACACCAGAGCTACCAGAACCTCGTCGTCGACAACGCCGGCCGCAACGCCATCCAGTGGGTCTCGGATTGGCTGAACCTGCAGATCACCCGCGCCGCCTGACGAACCGACATCGTCCCGGTAGGACCACCACTGCGTGCTTCATCTCGCGGCCGACTTCATTTGAACTTCACCTCGACCACGGAACCGAGAACCTGGCAGATAGAGCGGATGCTGTGTCGAAATCCGACCTGGCCCGGACGAAGAAACGCCGCAGTTCAGGTCACCGCCCCGGCGTTGACGTTCGGTCCGAGAACCTATATCTCCCAGTCGAATAGGAGCACCGGAAAGTGGCCCGTCGAACACACCGCCCGACATCGTGCTGGGTGAGTTGCCCGCACTGCGGCGGCAAACGCACCTACTTCACCCGCAGGACCGCGCGTGCGGCCCGCACCCACCACGAAAAACGCCACGGCCTGGCGATCTACCCCTGCCCCCACCGACACCAGGACGGCGACGCCGGGATGTTTCACGTCGGGCACCGGCCAGAGGGGTTGGGTCGCGGCCACATCGACCGGGACACGCTCGCCGATAATCAGCGGGCAGCGCTCCAAGGCAGGGCTGCGGGCGGGGGTGCGCGGTGACACTGATGAACGCCACGGGATCCCCCACACCTCCGATCTCACTCGATGTTGGTGGGCGGATCCGGTTCGGTCTCGAACCACGCCGCCCCTACACCGTCCGCGCACTCTCGGAGCACTTCGTCGTCTGCACCCGCCCACGCGACTTCGCCACCACCGGTGAGTTCGTCTACACGGTCATCGACTGGCGGAACGGAATCCGCGGCCCGGTCAACGGGCAAAGCGCGGACGTGAGCACCGATGAGCGGTGCCGCGACCTCCTCGACGACCTCGAAGCCGGCCGGTGGGAGATCAGCCACCGCAACCGCGTCCAGCTCGACATCATCGAAAGTGACCAGTCATGAGACCAACCAGCCGAAAGAGCCTATTGCGCTGCGCTACCGCAGACGCAGTGGTCGTTCCACCAGCGTGGTGAAGGGCACTGTGACGCGTACTTCGATGGTTACAGGTCCAGCAGCGCCAGCAGGGCGGTCCGGAGGCGGCGGGGGAGGTGGCAGCACCGGGGATAGCGGCCTTGGAGGCGTTGACGACCAGAACGTCCCCGGATCGCAGCGGAAGCAGGTCTGGTGCGGCCTGGCCGAGGTAGCCGGTCGCCGCATAGCGGACGCCGCGGGTACGGATCGCGCGGGTGATGTGCGACCACGGACTCGGCGTGGAAGGTGGTCCCATACCGACAGACGGCAACCCGTCTCGTCCACTGCCTCATTAAGCGCCACAGGAGGCGCTGAACCTGGCCGCCGACCCTCCAGCACGGCTCACTCGAGTTCGACGGCGCAGGAGCCGGTCGGACGAGGACCCCACGGTGTCGGCCGGCAACACTGCAACCAGCCCTGTGGGTGCCGACGCGTCGACGAAGTCCGACAGCATCGTCACCGAGGCTCGCCACAAACCGACACTCTGCAGAGCAAAAATGCGGTGACGTGGGGATCCGGGCCCGTCGCTGCGATAACTGAAATTATCGTCGCCGAGTACGCACAAACCATGAGTGACACGATGTTGCGGCCTGAAATGGTCTCTTACAGGCCGATGATGTGTAGGTTCTCACCGCCGGTGCCAGTTTTCTCGATTTCGTTTCAGTAGGACGCGAACTTTGCGCGTTACCCCAGTTCAGCGACCTGGACGTCATCGAAATGTCCGAGATTCTGACAACTTAGTGAGAATCCCTCGGCGACAACACTTTGCAAAAAGGACGCAGGTCAGCACGGCGTGCGACCGACAAGACCGACGAGACCTACACGATGTAAGTTCCACGTCCTTTGCCGTTTGACTTGAGGGCGTTGCACGCTCACCGGAAGGCAGCCTCGACGTTCCTGCCATCGAGTTGAGGAGATTGAGCCTCTACCTGGCGTTTCGCAACAATCACTCACTGATCGGCGTCGACGACAGGCCTCAACTTGAATTAGGAATGCAGCAGAAATATCACCTGCGGCCGGTCGCCCATTGTGGAGGGCATCCAGATCGCGGCCCGTTTGTGTCTCAGATCAGAATGGCAGCGGGGCGGTTTCACTGGGCGCCCATGGGTGAACGACAAGGTACACCCGGTCACGTGGTTTTTGGACTTGCGCACAATGGGTGCATCCCAAGAAAAGCCGTCTCCTCGGCGTTGATGAGACGATCGTCACATGCGAGCTTCGGGCCCACCGCAAAGACCGCGCGTTCTCAGTGCCATCCAAATCCAGCCGACACCCACCAGCTGTCCGAGTACATTCGAATACGACGTGTGAAGAGCGTACGGAACTTTCGGGACCACACACCACCGCTGCGCCGGGTGGATGTTTCATTGACCACCCAGGGCAACAGCGAAACAAATGCCGGCCGCATCGCGTCTCAGAATCCCACCTGTCAGACATGGCTCATGAACCTGCCACTCTCCTTCACAGGAAACGTGGAAAAGAGCCGAACAGGAAGTATCTCCATCAACATCCATGGGCTCGTATCGGGCTCGAGTCCCACGCCCCTACTCCAGAGAGAAGCCAGATGGTATCGGAAAGCACGCTTACCACTCGTGCGGGCAGCACAGTTACCCGCAGCGCCAGGAGGGCAATTGTTGCGGCCAGCTTCGGCGAGCAATGATCAGAACTTGTGGATCCCGGGAGGGCGTACCTTCCCGGATGATGATCTGGAAGGTATCCGAATTCTGATCAAGACCAGCGCGGCAA
>NZ_JBIRXS010000034.1:0-76834 GCF_044389235.1 Rhodococcus sp. NPDC019647
GGGCCGCCGAATGTCAGTCGCACACATGTATGACACAGCGCTTCAGACTTCTGACGTGGCATTGTGCCCCAGAATCTTTCGGGCTGAGCAGTGAACTCGACGAATCGTGGCAATGCACCTACGCCGATCTGGGCGCACTCGGCGCCATGGCCAGGCAGGTGGTCTGTGTGGGCGATCCCGGTCAGATCGATCCGGTGGTGACCGGCGACGTGTCTCGATGGGACGGCAGCGATATGAACCGTCCTGGACGAGGTGGAGGCTCCTGATCTAACAAGGAGAATGCTGGTATGCCTGCACCGAGGAAGTACGACGCGGAGACCCAGGAACGGGCGGTCCGGATGTATCGGGACCGGATCGCCGAGCACGGAGGCTCGAAGGTCGCCGCCCGTCGCCACGTCGGCGAACTGCTCGACATCGCGCCGGCGACGTTGCGGAACTGGATCGAAGCCGCGGAGCGGAACGACGCCCCGACCACCTCGGAAGCGGGGGAACCAATCGACCTCGACGAGGTACGTCGCCTGCGTAAAGAGAACGACGAATTACGCAGGGCCAACGAAATACTGAAGACCGCGAGTGCGTTTTTCGCGGCGGCGGAGGTCGACCGCCGACTGCGGTGATCGTCGACTACATCGACGCCCACCGGGAACGATTCGGGGTCGACCCGATCTGTGCCGTGCTCACCGAGCACGGCATCAGCATCGCCCCGTCCACCTACTACAAGGCGAAGACTCGCGGACGGATCTCCGCCGCCGAACTGGCCGACGCCTACGCCGCGAACGCCGTCCATGCGGTGTATGTGGCCAATCGGCGGGTCTACGGTGTCCGCAAGATGTGGCACGCGATGAAACGCGCTGGTCACCAGATAGGCAGAGACCAGGTGGCCCGGCTGATGTCGATCACCGGCATCACCGGCGCGGTCCGGGGCAGACGACGCACGGTCACCACCGAACGCGATGAGCGAGCGCCCCGGCATCCGGACCTGATCGAGCGGAACTGGGCCGCACCGCAAAGCCCGGATCAATGGTGGGTAGCCGATTTCACCTACTGTTGGACGCTGGCCGGGTTCGTCTATACCGCGTTCTGTGTCGACGTGTTCTCGCGTCGAATATTGGGTTGGCGGGTGATGACGACGAAGTCCACACCGTTGGTCAGCGGTGTTCTCGAGCAAGCTCTCTTCACGAGACGAAGAACTGACTTCCTTTTCACATCAACAGGTTTGGTTCATCATTCCGATGCCGGAAGTCAAGGCGGATTCAACCGGTCGTCGCAACACCGTGCCGTGAGGACGAGTGTACCTGTTCGGCAAACACTTCCGCTGGAGTTCTCCAACCGTGCACTTTTCGGGGGCGGTTGTTGAGCGCATCGGCGACCGCCTGAAGTTCACGGAAGTTGTATCGCGACAGATCAGTTCCCTTCGGAAAATACTGCCGGAGGAGCCCATTCGTGTTCTCGTTCGTTCCGCGCTGCCATGGACTGTACGGATCACAGAAGTAGACACGGATACCCGTAGATGCCGTCAGCTCGGCATGACGCGCGAGTTCCTTTCCGCGATCCCACGTCACGGATCTGCGTAGATGCTCGGGCAGCGGTGACAGCGTCGCGGCCAGAGCATCACGAACGGACTCCGAACCATATCCGGACAGCGCCGGCCCGTTCTTCACCATCGCCGCTGTTCCATAGCCCTTCAGTCGCGGCAGGTGTAGTAGAGTCGTGAATCTACTGGTGCGCTCGACGAGCGTGCCGATCGCGGACCGGGTCAGACCGATGATGAGGTCGCCCTCCCAATGCCCCGGCGTCTTCCGGCTCTCGACCTCCTCCGGACGGGCGCTGATGGTCACCTTCTCGGTGATAAATCCGGTGCGCTGCTTCCGTGCTCGCGCACGAGGCTTTCGCAGCGCCCGGCCGGTGCGCAAGCACGCGACGAGCTCCCGCTCCAGGCCGCCGCGACCCTCGATGTAGAGCGATTGGTAGATCGCCTCAGGTGAAATGCGCATCGTCGGGTCCTCCGGATAGTCGATCGGTAGGCGATTCGAGATCTGCTCCGGACTCCACGCCGTCGCCCACCGACGATCACCGCGCCGAGGCTTGTTTCGGCCAATCCAAGCCGCATCCGGACCGGACACCACGGTTCCATCGTCGGCACGAATCACACCAGACAGTTTGTCCTGCACATATTCTCGTAGCCGATCGTGTTCGGCGAGCTTCGCTGGTTTTGGGCGCCTCGCGGCGAGGTCGGCCTTCCACTGTGCGGTCGACGCTCGGTATGTGAGCTTGCCATTGCGGGTGGCGGCGTTCCGCCGCAACTCCCGCGAGATCGTCGACGGTGACCGTCCGATCCGGTCAGCGATGTCGCGCATACTCATACCCTTGGCTCGCAGCAGCGCGATATCCTCACGCTCGGTGAACGACAGGTACCTCCCCGAGACCGGGGTCAACTCGATCGGTGGCATCCCACCAGCCTGGCGGAACCACCGTGTCCCCACCGGCCCCGACACGCCGCATGTGGTCGCTGCGTCGTCGCTCGTGAGACCCTCGGCGATCCGCGTCCAGAATGCCCGCTCTAGATCTCGGCGTATCGGAGGCCGTCCCGGTGACCGCATCACCGCACGCCCCGTCAACGCTGCTGCCCACCCGGGTGGTCGTCCCATTCCCACACCTCCGTTATCGAGGTGTTGCTTCCACCGGTTGAGCCTGGTCAATACACGTCCCTTGCCTTCACCGAGTCTCTGGTCGAGTCCGGGATCGCCGGTTCCATCGGCAGTGTCGGGGACGCCCTCGATAACGCTCTGATGGAGTCGACGATCGGGCTCTACAAGACCGAGCTGATCGACCGGGCACAGTCCTGGTCCGGTCGGGCCGAGGTCGAGCGGGAGACCGCCGACTGGGTCCGCTGGTTCAACGCGGACCGGTTGCATTCGTCGATCGACTATCTCTCGCCGATCGAGTACGAGACGCGCTACCGTGAGCAGCGCCCCACCGCTACCTCCATCCCCGAGGTGGCCTGAACGAAGTCTCCACTCGATCCAGGGCGGTTCAATACCGCCCCGAACCTGCCGGGACCGATCGCGCTGCAAGCCGCACACGGCGACGCGGTGGGCGTGGTCCGGCTGCGCCACACCTGGCGGCTCGGACCCGGCACCACCGCCCTGATTCAACCGTTGTTCTACCCCGACCTGCCGTTTACCTCCCGACGACCACCGGAGCACCTGACCGACTCGGGCGGAGTCGTGCTGCCCGAATTGGCGCACCACCCCGTCACGGTCTGCGGTGGCCCGTCAGACCCGACGCTGGTGACCGCGTGCGCACAGCGGGCACGGGAGCTACTCGACGCGGAGCTCGTCACCGCCGAGGACCAACGACCTATGAACGCCACCGATATCGCGGTGGTGGTTCCCCACGTGACGCAGGCGGCGGCGATCCGTGCCCTCCTGTCCGAGCACCCAGACGTGCTGGTCGGCACCGCGAACTCACTGCAAGGGCTCGAGCGTGCCGCTGTGGTGGTGCTGCATCCACTGGCCGGATACCGCACCGCCGAACCATTCAGCCTCGATCCGGGCCGCGCCTGCGTGATGCTCTCCCGCCACCGCGCCCACATGAGCGTCGTCATCGATGACGCGAGCGCCGACGTACTCGCCTACACCGAACCCTCGACCGCGCACGCCACCAATACCGCCCTGTTGGCCGCGCTGCACTGCACTCCCGCTGTGTAGCAACACATCACAACGAAAGAAAATTTGGACAATGTCCGATGAAATCATGACCGAGTTCCGCGCAGAACGGCTGCCGGACGTCGACTCGCCAGCCCAGCTGGCGGCCGCATTCGCGGGGCGGACCCGACCGAACTTCACCTACGAGTACGACGAGGGTTCTCAGGTCCACGACAACGGTGTCCGCGCGGTGCGGGCAAGCGATGGGCTGATCACCTACGCCCGCACATGCAATACCGATCAGGAGGAGGCCATCACGGTCTTCGGGGACTTCCTCGGTGATCTGCACCATCTGGCCGACGTGATGGGCGTCGACTGGGACGAAGCACAGCGAAGGGGAGCGGTCCACTACACCGCCGAACTGTACGGCGCGGACTAACGGAACTGACGGCTGGACGGGTCCGGACGGCCCCGTCCAGCCGGCGGTCCCCGGCACCGGGTGCGCCGGGGACCGGGTACTTCCCGATTCCCATGCGGTCACCACGCGTATCCCTGACCGCGAGATTAATGCGGGTCGATGTACGTGAAATGACCCGTGTTGATGTGCGTGACGCGCTGCGTGTTGATATGCGTGAAGCGGTGCGTGTTGGCAGGCGAGTCGAAATGCGTGCTGACGCACGAGTGAAGATGCGTGTGGTTCAGCGAGTACGTCTCTGGCTGGAGGCCGAAAGTCCCGGAACTACGCGACCGAAGCAGGGTTGGCCGGTGGCCGTCTTGGAGTGCGGCAGAGAAGTTCTGATCTATTTCGTCCACATCGACTCCGTCCACATCGACTGGAATCTGACAGTCCTTCACCTCGCCGAGCGCCGGAGCATGTGCACGGCTATCAGTCCGGACGCCGTGTCCTTCGCCTCGTCGTGGCTGTGGCCGACTGGGATGGGCGCTACCCCTGTCCGCCTCATAGAGCGCGAGTGTCGATCTGTCTGAGGGACAGGTGGTGGTGGCTATCCCATCGGGTGCGCTGAGAGTCGTGGTCCCCGTGGGCGCGGCCCGGGGGACACCCCGAGGACTGCGAGGGGGCGCCGCTCGTTGTCCGGCAGTGCGTTGGCTCGCCACTTTTTCACTGCCCGGTAGAGCCACTGGCCCACCTGTTCACCGTCGGCGGTGACATAGTTTGCGGGGACGAGTGCGTCGCCGTGTTCTTCGCGGTAGGCTGCGATTTCGGTGAGCATCCGTCGCCGCTTGCCCTCGGCCGGTGGCACGGCAGGGAGCGGCGCGCTGTCATCGGTCCACACGAAGCCGATCGCATCGAGTTGCGTAATGCGTTGCGGCGGCAGGGTGCCGAGCATGCGGGCAACCCGCTGACGGTCCTGCCAACGTCCCAGTCGGAAGCCGCACTCGGTGACGTAGTCGGCGGGCATCACGAGTGCGGGGTGACGGTGGCGAAACTCGGCGCAGAGCTGCAGAGGTGAGGCCGCCGGCGGCCGTGCTCGCATCGAGATCACATCCTCAGAAAAGCCGTCACGTGTTGCCTGGTAGTCACTAATAGGACTTTGTTAGGTCGGGAAGGTGTGGTGACAGAGCGGGCAGGTACCGATCCAACGGGCAAGTGCACGTTGGAGTTCACGGAGGATTCCGTAGAGGGTCAGTCCTGCCCAGTCGCTTTTGGGTCGGTCAACCGCAAGGTGGTGAGGAACAGATGTTCGTTCACCCTTCGACTGATACTCGGCACCGTTGTTCTTGTACGGTCCGACCAATGAGGTAGGCCGTCGGGCGTGGTGCCAGCGCAGCTGGACCCGACCCGACGACCCCCTCCCGAACCGGACGTGCTCGCTTTCCGAGCATCACGGCTCTCCAGTGACTACTGCGTGGGTGGCGCGGTTGACTACCCGTTGTGGATCGTGGTGTGGCAGTCGGCGCAGACCACGAGGGTTTTCCTGCGCCGTTTGGCCATGAGTTGGTTCCACACGGGTTGCGGTTGTCCCGGTCTGTGGAGCTCGGCCAGCGCGCGGACGTGGTGGACATCCACCGTGCCGGTTTGCGTGCACAGCTCGCAGCGTCCTGCCTGGAGCCGGGTAACCAGCTCTTTTCGGCGGACGGTGACCGGGCGCGGGATGCGATCGGTCAGGACCGCGTGTTTCTTGCGCCGCAGGGGAATCCCACCGAACCGTGCGATCAGTGGTTGACGGCCTTCGCGCTCTACGCGTGCTTCGAAGCACCTGCGTGGCCCCGACGGTGTGGAGATGGTGGTCTTGTAACGGTCCGCCATCGTGGTCACCGTCGAGTTGTGTTTGCAGGCCAGCGTTTTGAGCATGGAGGTCTTCATCACCCATTCCAACCGGTTCAGTCGATAGACATCACCGGCCAGCAGGTAGTACTCCACCAATCCCCGGTACTGCGCACCATAGGTCCTGACGATCGTGTGGTCGTCCTCGTTGACCATCCGGTTGCGTCGCTCGGGTTTGCCGAGCTTCAGGAACGGGGCGCATTTGGCTTTGATCACATCACGGGCCGGTTGTGAGGGTCGGAGGGTATGCCAGGTGTCGAGGGCCTGGCCGAGGATCGGGTCGACCGGCTTGGTGAACGCGGTGCCGGTCTTGTGCGCGGGGACATCGAGCAGGCAGACCGCGTCACGCGCCAGCACCTGATCGGAGTCACCGACGATGGGGGTGTCGTCGTGCTGCCAGCGGATGCAGCCGACCCGCAGGCGGGTGATCTCGTCGCTGCGCAGTCCGGAGAACAACCAGGACAGTGTGATCGCGTGGACGAGTTCGAACGGGTAGAAGTTCCCGGATTGTGTCTCGGGGAGATCGGCGTGCGACAGATTCAGTCCCGCCCAGAGCAGCTTCGCCCAGATGTCGTCGGCGATTACCCGGGGGTTCGGACCGAGCAGCGCGGTGATGCTGCGTGGAGTGGCCAGTGCGCGCCCAGGATCGAAGCGTCGCGGCAGCCATTCCCATTCCTGACAGTCGGTGAAGAACCTCCGGATCGCCGAGAGGTGACCGTCCTTGGTCGAGGCCTGAAGCGGCTTGCCGATGCGCTTATCGAGTCCGGTGGTGCGGTGCACGTAGTCGCCGACGTTCATCCGGTCCAGCGCGGCGACCCAGGTCGCGCAGGTCTGCCGGGTCCACGCCGTCGGATCGGCGGCCTCGGGATGCTCGGCTGCGATCCAGCGGCCGACCTTGAGCAGGCGGGACCGGACGTTGCCGCGTGCCCGCGGCGTCAATGTCGAGGTCGCGTACCAGCGCACAACCCACCGCTGCCAGATCTGCGCACCGCCGGCCGCCCGAGCAGTGCCACGACCGGTCGTCGCGGGCGGCGGGTCACAGAATCCGAGAGCATTCACCGCCCGCTGCACGGCATGCACAGCGTTCAGCCGGGCGCCGCCGAGCAGTCCGTCACGGCGGACCCGATCGAACAGCTCGGTGCCGAGGTCCTCGAGGTGCGGGCTGCGGCTGAGCAGGAACAGCTGGCAGGCCACCATCGGCAGCAGCGTGTCGTCGCCGCGTCCGAGCCGATAACCCCACTCGGCGAGCACCTGACGAAGCCGGGCGATCTCGCCGTCGACTCGGTCGCGCCCGAAGATCCGCCACGACAGGGTCAGGCGTTGGAAGCTGCCGAGCCGGTGGAACTCGGTGAAGGAGCCCAGCAGGTAGGCGTGCGCCGCGAGATAGGGGCGGACCTCGTCGCCGGCCCAGGCGGGTGCGTTCCGGCGGAACTCGGCCTGATCACCGCCGAGCAGATGCAACCATTCCTGCGTGCTCCAGCCCCAGAAGGTCCGCTCCACCTCGGCGCAGCGCACCAGCAGGACCGCGACGGCGTCGGCCATGGCGCGCCGCCGATGCGCGGTGGCCGGCGAATCCAGTCCTGCGTTGAACGTCTCCAGCGGTCGCAGCAGTCGTCCGATCACCTGCCAGCCCGGCGCGTGCGGATCGTGATACTGCAGCCGCCGCAGGTTGCGCACGCCGAGTTCACCGATGGCCCGGACCTCGTCGCCTCGGAGGTCGACAGTCGTGTCGAATTGATGCGCGACGAGCGGTGAGCACCAACGTGATTCGAGGTCCGGTTCGAGGGTCCCCGACAGCGGCGCGGTCAATGTGGTGTTCCTGCGGTCGCGGCATCAACGCCGGTGAGCATTCCGATGCGCCAGGCGTGGATGTGGTCCATGCCGCGGCCGAGCTTGTCGGCCAGATCCCGCCCGGACAGGTGGATATAGCGCAGCGTCGAGTCCGTGTGGCGATGCCCGGCGAAGGTCGCGATCGCATGCAGCTCCCAGCCCATCCGGGCCAGATCCGTCAAACACAGATGCCGGGTGGTGTGCGTGGAGAACCGCGGAACATCGGCGGCCAGCGCGATCCGTCGCACCACCTTCGACCACGTCCACAGGCTCAACGGCTGCGCGTGATTGCGGCGGGACTCCGACAGAAACAGCGATCCGCGTGCCCTGCTGAGTCTCGCCCGATGCGCGAGATAGTCCGACAGCAGCACCCCGGTCGGAGCCGAGTAGGGCACGACCCGCTCGAGCCGGTTCTTCGTCGTCTCCGCCCGAATCCGCAGGGTGCGGTGGGCCGGGTCGAGATCGTCGGTACGCAGCGCGCACAGCTCCTCACGACGCAGCGCGGCATCGTAGGCCAGCGCCAGCATCACCCGGTTGCGGACCGGTTCCTCGGCGGCGACGGTCAGTATGTCCGCCCACTGCCGCTCGGTCGGGACCCAGGGCAGCTTCGTCAACCGGGGCACCAACCCCCGCTGATGCCCGCCACCGCGTCGGCCGGGTGTGAAACGTCCCCGGCCAACGGGATTGGACTCGCGCAGGCCCTCTTCCATGAGGTGGTCGTAGAACAGCCGCACCGGCACCAGCCGCTGCTGAATGGTGGCATTCGCCAGCCCGGATCCGGAATCGAGCGACACCACATTCGCGCCACGGCGGCTGGGCCGGTCGGTCAACTCCCGCACATAGACGCCGACATGCGCCCGGCTCGCCGTGAGCGGGTCGACGCCCTCCCGCTCGCACATCTCCAGGTACTCGGCAAGCCCCCGGGCGTAGGCGTCGATCGTCCGAGGCGCCCTCCCGAGATCGGTCCACACCCGCAACCACCCGGCCGCCTGCACATGCCGGCCCAGCACCGGCCACTTCTCCTCCAACACCACCGTGCCGCTCAAACCATCTCCTCAGTTCGTGGTCAACACCGAGGAGACATGATCGTCCCCACGGCCAGATTCCACGTAACTTTTAAAAAGCTTAAACGTCAGATGTACGGACGCGCGAACCTGGACCTGCTCCGCAAGCGCGTCATCCATACCGTATAGCTAAGGCCGACAACAGAATCACGAAAAGTGCGCCAGATCCATTTTCAGCGAGCGCCGTCACCATCCGGAGTCTCCACGGAACCGCACGGCCACTTCGGATCCCGGCACAACTCCCGCCAAACCCGCCCACATCAGGCTGCCCTCATCAGGCATGGCGGACACCCAACCGACCAAGCCCAGGATCAGGCCGCAGACACGCCGAGAACGATTCTCACTAAAATGTCGGAAGCGACATCGGGGCGACAGATCAATGAGAAAAGCGACATCAATCACGAGAACCTACAAAAACAACAGGATCACTGTGCGCATCAGAACACCCGGCGCGCCTTCATGTCGTCGAACACCGGGCCCACACGGACGACGTCGCCGGTCGTGGGTGCATGGATCATCTGCCCGTTTCCGATGTAGATCGCGACGTGTCCCGGCCCGTTCGGTCCCCAGTTCCCGAACAACAGGTCACCGGGTACAGCCTCCGGCATCGGCCGTTCGACCCCTACATTCCATTGGGTTTCGGAGGTGCGGGGGAGCGTCACCTTGCCGGCGGTCGCGGTGTATACCGCGTACGAGGTCAGGCCGGAGCAGTCGAATCCGCCTTGGGAGGGGCCGTGGATGTTGCCGCCACCCCACACGTAGGGAAGGCCGAGGAAGTTCATGGCGCTCTCGACGGCCCGTGCGCCCAGCTCGGACAGGGCAGGTCCGCCGAAGGGGGAGAGCAGTCGCGCGAAGTAGTCCTGGGTTGCGCGGATCTTCGCGACGTAGGGTTTGGTCTGGTTCTCGTAGTCGGGGCTACCGGAGGGCATGCCTCCGGAGGCG
Source organism: Rhodococcus sp. NPDC019647 (assembly GCF_044389235.1). Taxonomy (NCBI): domain Bacteria; kingdom Bacillati; phylum Actinomycetota; class Actinomycetes; order Mycobacteriales; family Nocardiaceae; genus Rhodococcus; species Rhodococcus sp. NPDC019647. The sequence continues at coordinate 9,771 of NZ_JBIRXS010000034.1, forward strand.
AGGACGGCGCCAACCCCGGCGTTGTATCCGGCGATCGCGAGATCGAGCGTGTCCCCGCGAACTCGTCCTTGGTGCTTCCACTTGTCGATCTGGGTGTACATGTCGCAGAGGAGATGTCCCGACGCCATGACTGAGTCCGCGACACCGAGGATATCGGCGGTGCCGTCGCCGTCGGCGTCCTTGCCGTAGCTGCGCCAGGTGCCTTCCATGAATTGGCCGGGCCCCTTGGCTCCGACGGGTGAGACCGGTGCGGAGGGGCCGTAGCGGAACCCGTTTTCCGCTGAATAGAGTGCCGCCAGTGTCGGTGCCGTGATCCCGTCGCACAGTGTGCCGGCCTTGGTCAACCAGGGCGCAAAGGTGGCGAATGCATTACCGGGGGCGAAGGTGAGGCGGGGCAGCACGCTACTGGTCGGTGCGGCAAACGCGGTGTCGGTGGCGCTTGTGTCTGCCCAGCTCGAGTCGCCGGAACTGTCGGTATTGCCAGGCTCGGGTACGACATCGCTGTCGGCCGGGGGTTCGGGTGCCGCAGGGGAAGATTCCGGGCGTGGCGGCGTGTCCGCCGGAGGGAGCGGGAGCGGCGGCGCGGGAGGGGATTGAGGAGGAATCACCCCGGACAACGCCTGCGCGGCATTGTCGATCCCCTGCTGCGCGAATTGCTGTACGGGGGCGGGAAGCGTCGCCATCACGTCCCCGACCTGCTGATCGAGGGCCGGTGCTGCCTGTTCGACGGCGGCCAGGGTGTCGGTGACCTGCGTTTTCACCTCTGGCGGCAGGTCAGTGTTGTTCGCGGCGCCACCGGCGGCGATCACGATCGCCGCGATGATGGCGGAGGGGTCGGACATCGTTTGCTCGTTTCTCTACATCGGACAGTCGTCTTCGAGGTCCGGTGCCGGGCTAGCTCGTGCCATGAGTTCGGTCACGGGGCGCTCCAATCATGAACGTCGACGACGCCGAGTTCCTCGGTGGCGGAATCGAAGTCGCTGTAGAGCTGGTGTTCCTCGAAACTTTCCTGAATTGCGATCTGGGCGCTCTCGGGCAGGGTGTGCATGATGTGCCGGACGCGTTCCTGGCGGCGGACGACGGCTTGCCGGAACGGCATCCCTGGGGTGGCTTTCATCTGCGGGACGATGCCCTCGACGTCGTCGACACCGCCGGCGTGGTGGCCGGCGTCGACCATCGCCTGTTCGGCGGCCATGGTGGCTTCGTCCTTCTCCTCGGACATTCCGATCGGGCCGATCATGGTGCCGTTGAGGAACTGTTTGACCACCGGCTGGTCCGAGGTGAGCAGCACCTCGCGGGGGCCGAACATCACGAGTTTGCGGCGGAAGAGCATGCCGATGTTGTCGGGCACCGTGCGGGCGAGGTTGATGTTGTGCGAGACGATCAGGATCGTCGCGTCGATCTCGGCGTTGATGTCGATCAGCGTCTGGGAGATGTAGGTGGTGCGCACCGGATCCAGACCGGAGTCCGGCTCGTCGACGAGGATGATCTGCGGGTCCAGCACCAGGGCGCGGGCCAGGCCGGCGCGCTTGCGCATACCGCCGGAGATTTCGCCGGGCAGTTTGTCTTCGGCGCCGAGGAGGCCGACGAGTTCCATCTTCTCCATGACGACCTTGCGGACGTCGGACTCCGATTTCTTGGTGTGCTCGCGTAGTGGGAACGCGACGTTGTCGTAGAGGTTCATCGACCCGAACAGGGCGCCGTCCTGGAACAGCACCCCGAACAGCTTGCGGATTTCGTAGAGCTCCTTTGAGGAGCATTCGAGGATGTTGGTGCCGTCGATCACGATCGAGCCCTGCTCCGGGCGGAGCAGACCGATCAACGACTTCAGGAACACCGACTTACCCGTACCCGATGGGCCGAGCAACGCGCTGACCTCACCGGTGGGAAGGGTCAGCGAGACGTCCTGCCAAATCCTCTGCGAGCCGAACGACTTGGTCAGGTCGCTGACTGAAACTTCGACACCCATCGAGTTTTCCTTACGTCGGTCCGTGAATTTGCGGATAGGGATACATCACACAGGCGGTGCCGTGGTTCACACCGGAGTCATCTCGGTGATCTGCCAGGAATCGCCGTCGCGGTGCAACGACACCTGGACGCGGCTGCCGTCCAGCTTGGGCGCAGGATTGTCGGTGCTGGTGGTGGACTGATTGAGGAACATCAGCACGGTGGCGGCGTCGGTGTCGACCGAGACGACGGAGGACTCCACGACGGTGGCGGAGGTGACCACCTGCCGCTCCTTCGCGGACGGAATGATGACGTCCTTGCTCACACTCTCGAACTGGCTGCGGAACTCGCCCCCGAGGTGCTCGAGCGAACTGGTGAAGTGGTCGTCGACCGTGTTGAAGTCGTAGGACAGGATGTCGGGCACCAGTTGCGCCGCCTGTGTGAGGGCCTGCTGCCGGGTGTCCTCCTGGCTACGCCCTTCGTGGGCGCGGATCGTCAGTGTCGCGCTGCCGACTGTCGCCGCGACGGCCAGCACGCCGAGGCCGGCGACCAACAGTGTGCGTTTACGGCTGCTCCACGTGCCGAAGAACGAGGTGATGCGAGCGATGTAGGTAATCATGCGACGAACTCCACGTTGGATACGAGCCAGCGACCGTCGACGAGGTCGAGGGTCATTTTCATGCGGTAGACCCGCATTTCACCGTCGGGGGCTTCGGTGTTCTTGACCGTCGACGTCACTGCCGCGAGGACGGTGGCGTGATCGTCCGTCGAGTCGACGATGCCGGCGGACTTCACGGCGCCGGTTGACTCGACCTGACCCTGGTTCAGCACATCCCCGAAACCACCCGAGGACGTGGCGAATTGCTCGTGAAAGGGTCCGGTCGTGCCGTCGGCGACCTTCTTGATGTCCTCGTCGATGCTTTGGTGACGGAGGGTGACCAAGTTGGTCGCCATCGCGGTGGCGGTATCGAGGACGGCGACATCACGGGCCGCGGCGGCTTCGGTGGTCCGCCAATCGCTCCACGATCTCAACCCCAACACCGAACCGGCCAGCACGATCGCACCGAGGAACACGACCGCAGCGAGGGTGGCACGGCCTCCCCGCCGGGCGGGGCCACCGGAGTCCTCGGCGGCGTCCGTCGATGTTTCGGGCGGCCGTTCGGGTCGATCGAGGACGTTGTCGTCGTCGATCGTGTCCGGTGCTAGCGCAGCAGCAGACTCTGCCATGTCAGTTCCTCCTCGGACTGGGTTGGGGATGTGGCGTCGATGGAGTACAGGGCGCCGTCCGGGGCGCGGAACGTACCGGTGATCGGGTCGTAGGGTGCGGTGGCGACCGTCGGGGCCTGCCGGCTGGACCAGGTCGCCGGGGCCGCGGAGACCGGAGCCTGCTCAGCGATGTCCGACTGTTCCGGCTCCGGCACCGTGGGCAGTGCGGGTGGTGCGCTCGGTGCCGGGGCGTAGGGCTGCCCGGGCCGGGCCAGCATCTGCGGCCAGGTGGACGGCAGACCGCCGGGGCATTCGCCGACCTCCGCGGTCCGCACGGAGGGGTCGGTGGCGCACGGAAGGTTCCGGGCACCGCGCACCACACGCGGCTCGTTCGGGGGCAACTTGCAGTACGGGTCGGCGGCGGGTTCGGCCGGCGATAGGTCGCCGGGATCGCGGCGCTGTGTCTGCTCGTAGCCCTCGGTGCAGGGCAGCGGGTTGGCGGTGTTGCCGAGTTTAATATCGAGTGGGCCCTGACCGTAGGTGCGGTCCGCGCCTTGTACACCCTGGTGCATGTGATTGATCGCGGCGGACATTGCCGGGTAGATCACCAGGATCTGGCGGATACCGGGAACGTTGACTCGCAATACCTCTCCGACGCTCTGCAGATTCGCCAGCAGCAGCGGCAGCGACGGCTGCAGGTCGGCGAGTGTGCCGCCGAACGCATCGAAGAAGGCGGGACCGTTGTCGAGGGTTCCTCGGATCTGAGCGTCGTTCATGGTCAGCTGCTCGGTGAACGAGGTCAGGTCGGTGGAGAAGCTGGCGATATCGGGACCCGCTGTGTTCACCGCCGTCAGAACCGGTTCCGCGTCGTTGATCAGGGTGGTGGTCGGGCCCAGGTTGGCCTGGGCGAGGGCGATGAGCGGGCGGGACGAGTCGATCAGACGCGAGAGGGTGGGACCGGCACCGTCGAAGGCGGTGTAGGCCTCGTCGACCGTGGCCTTCAAGTCGTCCTTCGGCAGTCCGTCGAGGAGGGTGCTGACCTCGTCGACGACCTGCGCTGCCGGCACCGGCAACGTTGTCCGGGATCGATCGATGACGTCGCCGTCGGCCAGGAACGGACCCTGGGATGTGGTCGGCACCAGATCGACGTACTGTTCGCCGATCGCCGAGACGCTGCGCACGTAGGCGTCGGTCGATGTCGGGATCGGGTGGTCCGAGTCCAGTTGTAGGTGCACGGTCACGTGATCGGGGGTCACGTCGAGCGACCTGACCACACCGACATCGACACCGCGGTAGGTGACGAGGGCGTTCGCGTACAGGCCGCCGGCGCGTTCGAGTTCGACATCGACCGAGTACATTCCGATACCCGAGAGCCGGTTGAAGCCCATGTAGCTGTAGACGGAATTGGCGACGGCGACGACCGCGACGATGGTGAAGATCACGAGTTGGGTGCGGACCAGTTTCGTGCGCATCAGCGCTGACCTCCCTGCGGTTGGAGCGTACCGGCGGCCGGGGTCGCGGCCGGTGGTGCGCTCGCGGGCCGCTGGGTGGGAACGAGTAGCGGGTTCGCCGCCTGCCGCGCCGGGTTCAGTCCCGCCAGTTCGGACACCGGGATGCTTCCGAGGACCTTGCCGCCCACCGTCTCGGCAGTCAGATCGAGGGTGAGGAACAAATTCACGTAGTCGCCTCGGATCGCCCGATCCGTGGTTTCGACCGGGAACGGAATCGTGGCAGCGATCTTGAGGGCCTCGGGGATGGAATCGCCTACCGAGGCGAGTTGGCTCAGGGTCGGCTGCAGGGCAGTGAGATTGGCGTGCAGATCCTCGCGGCTACCATTGAGGACCTTGGTCGCGACGTCGCCGAACTGGCCGACACTGGTCAGCATCGTCGTCAGCTGCTGCTGCTGATCGTTGAGTACCTGTGCCGCTGGGGTGATCGTCTCGATGCCGCGATCGAGGGTGGCGTTCTGCGCCGCGACCTCGGCGCCGAGGCGGTCGAGTCCATCGATCGCCCGGACGATATCCGCGCGTTGTCGGTCGAGGTTTCCCATGACGGTCTCGAGGTTGCCGAACAGCTCGTGCAGGTTCTGTTCCCTACCGTCGAGCACCCGAACGAGTTCGGAGGTGACCGTGCGGATTTGCTGCAGTCCGCTGCCATTCAGCACCAACGACAGTGCCGACAAAACCTCTTCGGTCGACGCGTACTGGCTGGTGCGGGCGATGGGAATGACGGCGCCGTCCGTCAGCGTCCCGACCGGTTGTTCACCGGAGGGAACCGACAGCTCCAGGTACTGGGAACCGAGAACACTGGTTTGCGCCAATTTCGCGCCGACGTTCGCCGGGATCTGTGCGTCCGCGCGCAGTTCGAGTGTCAGGCGCGCGATCCAGTTCTCCCCACCGATGCGGGCGATGTTTCCGACGATCACGTTGTCGGCCTTCACGGGGGAGTTGCCCACCAGATTCTGAATGTCGGCCAGTTCGACCGTGACTTCGTAGGTGTCACCGCTGATGGCGTTGCCGGGCAATGGGATCGAGTTGATTCCGTCGAAGCGGCAGCCGGTAACGGTCACCGCCACACCGAGTGTCAGGGCGGTGCAGGCACTCAGTCGTCTGAGCGAGATCATCGTGTTCCCCCGCTCGGTGCCGGTGCCGGTGCCGGTGCCGGTGCCACCGCCTTCTGGACCAATCCGTTGGCGAGCGCACCGGTGGCTTTGGAACATTCGTCGGCCGGCGCATTGGCGGTGGTGAGCAACGCGCAAATCAGCGATCGGGGGTCGGGGGGAAGGTCGGATACTGCGATCGCGGCCGTCAGCGAGTTCGAGTCGGGATCGTAGATGTTGTAGAAGTTCGACAGTGAGGTCGGCGCGGTGTGCAGGATCGAGGCGAGGGTGTCTTCCCGGTCGACGAGCTGGCGGGTGAGGTCGGTGAGCTTGCCGACGTCGGTGGTCAGTGCCCCACGGTTGTTCTGAAGGAACGCGGTGACCTCGTTGAACGTCGCGAGCATGCTGTTGAGCAGGGCGTCGAGTTCGGTGCGGTTGTCGTTGAGCATCGACGACGTCGTGGCCAGTTCATGGCTGAACGCGGTGATCTGTTGTTCGTTGGCGGCCAGGGCGGAGGTGAAGGTCTGCAGGTTTCGGACCGAGCCAAACAGATCTTCGCCGCCTTTGCTGAGGGTGCTGGTGGCGTCGGAGAGCTGTACCAGCGAGTCGTGCAGGGTTTGCCCGTTACCGCGGAGAGCATCCGCGGTGTTTGTCACGAAGCGGTTGAGCGAACCGTCGGGGTTCTCGGGTGTGCGTCCCACGTCCTGTGTGAGCTTGACGACCTGTTCCTTGACCTCGTCGAATTCGACTGGAACTGCGGTGCGCTCGACGGGGATCGTTTGCCCGTCTGCCATCTTGTCGCCGCCGACGTACGCGGGGGCGAGTTGGATGTACCGACCGGTGACCAGAACCGGGGCGACAATGGCAGCTTTGGCGTCGGCGGGGACGTCGTACTGTCCGTTGTAGCTGAATTCGACGCGGACCTGGTCGCCTTCGGGCACGATGTCGTTGATCTGGCCGACTTCGACGCCGAGGATCATGACACGGTCGCCGATATAGAGTCCGCTCGTGCTGCGGAAGAAGGCGGTGATGTGGTGCGTGGAGTGCCCGGCGACCCAGGCTCCGGTGCCCAGTACCAGGGCGGCGACGATCACGACGAGAAGCAGAATCTTCGCCGGCACACGCGAGGTGGTCCTCGTGGCCATCATCGGGGACCTCCGAGGCTGCCGGGAACCTGACCGGCCAGGTTCGCGGGAAGGATGTTGTGCAGGAGAGCGCTGAAGAACGGTGCGCTGCCCAAGACGTCGCCGATCTGCTGGGAGTAACGCTCGAGCCCGGTCAGGGAGGCGTTGATGTTGTCGTAGTTGCTATTCAAGGTCGTGACCAAGGTGTCCATCTGTTCGAGAGTGGGCGCAAGTGTGGCCTCGTTGTCCCGCTCGAGGGCGGTCAGTTCGTCGGCGATCTGGCGGGTTTGCACGAGGATGCGGTGGATGGAGTCGGCGCGTTGGTTGAGGGCATCGAACAAGGTGTGTCCCTGACCGAACAGGTCTGCCACCCGTTGACTGCGCTCGGCGAGTACGGTGCTGACGCCTGCGGTGTTTGTCAGAAGGTGACGCAGGTCCGCGTCCCGGCTTGCCACCGTCTCGGACAACCGGGACAGGCCGGTCAGCGATGACTTCAGGTCGGGTGGCAGGGCCTGCTCGACCGCCGAGAGTTGGTCGAGGGCACCGGACAAATCGACGGTGTCCGTCTGGGAGAGCTTGTCGGTTACTTCTTCGAGCGAGCGGGTGACGTCGTAACCGGACGTGGTGCGTGAGAACGGGATGGTGTCGCCTCGCCCCATCTCACCCTCTCCCTCCGGGGTCAGTTCGATGTATCGGCGCCCGAGTGCGGTTTCGACCTTGATGGCAGCACGAGTGTCGTTGCCCAGGCGCGCGTTCCCGCTGTCTGCGTCGAATTCGACGTCGACCTTGTCTCCGTTTAGGGAGATCTCCCGCACCTTGCCCACCTTGACGCCGGCGATCTGGGTGGTGTCACCCACCACGAGGCCGCTGGCGTCAAGGAACTCGGCATGGTACGTCTTCGCGCCGAGGCCCGGGATGGTGTCGAAGTTGAGTGCGACGGCGAGGACGCCGACGAGGACGAGGGTTCCGATCACACCGAGTCGGATCGGGTTCCGTTCGAGGAACGACTTGGTTGCCATCACTTGCACCTTTCGGCGGGCGCGGTGAACATCGGCGTGACTCCGCCCGGGCCCTGCGCGTACTTGATTGCCAGTCCGCATACGAACAAGTTGACGAAGCTTCCGTATCCGCCTGCCCGCGCGGTCAGCCGGTAGGTCTCGGGAAGCTTGCTCAAAATGAGATTCACGGTGTCGGTCTGTGTGTTGAGCTGGCCGGCCAGGTCGCCGAGCGCGGACACATCCTGGGCGATGGTGGGCCGGTTCTCCGTGAGAACGGTCGCCATGGCCTTCGAGGCGTCGTCGATCTGGCCCAGTGAGTGGCTGATCAGATCCCGGTCGTCGTTGAGGCCGGCGACCAGTTGTTGTAGTTGGTCGACCAGGGTTGCGAATTGGTCGCGTCGGTTGTTGACGGTCCCGAGCACGGTGTTGAAGTTCGCGATGACCTGGCCGATGGCCTGGTCGCGGTCGGCGAGTGCGTTGGTGAAGGTGTCGATCTGGGAGATCAGTTGGCTGATGCTGGCTTCCTGCCCGTTGAGCACCTGGATCAATGACGTGGATAGTTGGTTGGTCTGGTCCGGATCCAGGCCCTGGAGCAGGGGACGAAAGCCGTTGACGACCTGGTCGAGATCCAAGGCAGCCGTTGTCTGAGCGAGTGGTATCGGATCCTGGAGCGGGCTCGGGTCGAAGGATCCCGGGGACAGGTCGACATAGCGGTCGCCGATCAGATTCTTGTACTTGATCTTCGCCTCGGTCGCCGCGGTCAGCGGGCGCTCGGTCGAGAGGGAGAAGGTGACCAACGCCGTGCCGTCGGAGTTGACCGAGACGTCGGTGACCTTCCCCATGGGCACTCCCGCCACCCGCACGTCTGAACCGCTTCCGAGGCCGGATGCGCTGGTGAAGACCGCACTGTAGGTGTGTGTGCTGCCGAAACGGAGGTTCCCGACTACCGTTGCGACACCGAATCCCGTCAGGGTGGTCACCAGTACGAAGATCAGCAACTTCAGGCTGGGTGACGTCTTCGTCATCGCAGACCTCCTAGGAAGAACTGCGCGAAGGGGTTTCCGATCAGATCCATCGGGGTGCGTGCGGGTCGGTAGGCGGCACTGCCGTCGTCGAAATCGGTGTGTCCCTGCGGTTGGGTCCAGTCGTAGCAGGCGACCGGTCCATTGGCACGCACCACCGGGAGGTTGGCCGGATTCGTGTACGGCGGATCCCCCATCAGCAGGGTGCCGAGGATGTTCAATCCGGGCTGATCACTACCGCCGATTGTGCGCTCGAGGTAGGTGTTGGTCTGCACGAGGCTCTCGACCAGGCAGGGCAGCGTCGGCGCCCGTTGCGCCAGCAGTGCGGTGGTCGGGGCCAGGGAGGACAGCGACTCGGTCAGCGGGGTTCCGCTGGCCTCGAAGAAGGAGCGTCCGCTGTTGCCGAAGTTGGTGAAGCTGAGCAGGAATGCCGTGAACTGGTCTTGGCGGTCGGTGAGGGTCGTCGCCGTCGTGCTCGCGTGGTCGACCGTTTCCATCACGTCCGGTGCCGCGGCCGCGAGGACGTCGGTGGTCTCGGCTCCGCGTACCAGGTCGCGCCGCAGGGTGGGCAGGCTGTTGTTGAAGCTCGCCAGGTAGGTATTGAGTTCGACCAACGTGTCACCGAGCTGGTCGCCGCGGCCGTGTAGCGACGTGGCGAGTGCATTGAGCGTTCCGTTGACCTTCTCCGGTTCCACCGTCCGTAGCACGGTGACCAACGACTCGAGGAGGTCGTTCACCTCCGTGGCCACCCGTCCTGTCGACAGGACCGTGCCGGCAGAGAGGGGCTCCGGCGAAGGAGAGTCCGGTTGGGCGAGGGTGACGAACTTGCGGCCGAACAAGGTGGTGGGGTCGATCGCGGCGGAGACGTTCGCGGCGATCGACTGCGCACGTCCTTTGTCGATGTCCATCGAGATCTCGGCGCGCCCGTCGACCAGTTTCACCTCCGTGACCCGGCCGACGACGACCTCGCGCATCTTCACGTCCGAGCCGGGTTCGAGCATCAGGCCCGCTCGGGTGGAGTAGAGCTTGACGGGGACTGCGGAGGTGAAGCTTCCCCGGTATACGGCGACGGAGGTAGCGGTCGCGAGTGCTCCTACTGCGACCATGACGAGACCGAGTGCAACGTAGGCTTTCCGGCTGCGTTCTGCAAGGTGTCCACTCATGTCAGCCCGACACCCTCACTGCCCCAGCGGAGCCGCCGTAGACCGCGATACCGATGAGCAGGTCGATCACCATGATGGATATCAGCGACGTCCGGACCGCCCGGCCGACCGCGACACCCACCCCCGCCGGACCACCACTGGCGTTGTACCCGTGATAGCAATGCACGCACATCACCACCACGGACATCGCCACCACCTTCACCGCCGACCAGATCACATCGCTGGGAACGAGGAATACGTTGAAGTAGTGCCAAAACGTTCCCTTCGCCTCCCCGACCATGTAGACGGTGACCAGTTGGGTCGCGGCGTAACCGACGAACAATGCCACCGAGTAGAGCGGGATCACCGCGATCACCCCCGCCATCACCCGGGTCGTGACCAGGTAGGGCAGCGACGGAATCGACATCGTCTCCATCGCGTCGATCTCCTCACTGACCCGCATGGCACCGAGTTGTGCGGTGAATCCGGCACCGACAGTCGCGGTCAACGCGATCCCGGCGATCACCGGGATCGCCTCCCGGGTATTGAAGAATGCGGAGATGAAGCCGGACAATGCGCCGATCCCGACGCGACCGAGAGAGGTGGCCCCCTGCTGGCCGACCTCGTAACCGACCGCGGCGGTCAGCAACGAGATGACCATGAGAGTCCCGCCGATCACCGCCAGCGCTCCGGTACCCATGCTCACTTCCGCGAGTAGCCGTACCGTTTCGGCGCGATAACGGCGGAACGTTCGCGGAATCGCCGCGATCGTATGATTGTAGAAGGAGAACTGTCGGCCCATCTCCTCCAGATGGCCGACCGGCGCATCAATCACCGTGAGCGCGACGGCTCGGGCTTTCCGGGTACCCGAAGGCTGGTTCGATTTCGACACGAGATTCCCGTCGTCATTTACGTGCAATTTCTGCAAAGAGTTCATAGGTAGTCAGTGCATTGCCAAGGTGGTGATGATTGAGTTCGCCAGAAACAGCAGCAGGAAGCTGAACACCACCGTCTGATTGACGGCGTCTCCCACGCCTTTCGGCCCGCCCCTTACGTTCAGGCCGAGATGGCATGCAACCAACCCGGCGAGCATGCCGAACACGGCAGCCTTGATCTCGGCGACGAAGAAATCACCGAGACCGGTAATGATGGAGATCGCCGTGACGTACTGCCCGGGTGATGCGCCCTGCATGTACACGGTGGCGATGTACCCGCCGACGAGGCCGACCGCCGAGACCAGACCGTTGAGGAAGATCGCGATGAGAGTCGACGCCAACACCCGCGGAACACAGAGACGGTGAATGGGATCGATGCCGAGAACTTTCATCGCGTCGATCTCCTCGCGAATTGTTCGCGAACCCAGATCCGCGCAGATCGCCGTAGAACCGGCGCCGGCCACCACCAAAACCGTGACGATGGGGCCGATTTCCCGGACGATCGCGACACCGGCGCCGGCCCCGGCGAGATCGACCGCACCGATCTCGGCGAGGAGGATGTTGATCTGGTAGACGAACATCATGCAGAACGGGATTGCCATCAACAGCGCGGGCATGATCGACACACTGGCGATGAACCAAGCCTGCTGGAGGAACTCCCGCAGGTGAAACGGCCGCTTGAACATGCAGCGATACGTCTCGAGTGAGCTCGCGTAGAAGGCGCCCACCGCGCGTGGCGCCACCCGTAGTGCCGCCCTCGCCTTGGCGCTTCTTTCGCCAGGCGTGACCGATCTGTCGAGCAGTTGCACGTTAGTCCTCCGTGCTCATGAATTGGGTGCCCGAATGTGAGCCGCGCCAATTCGATGTGTTCAGCATGAAGCCCGATAGGCGTGGGGAGAGCCATGGGGAGAGCGGGGATACGGCCCCGCGATAACAGCTTTCGCGGGGCCGTATCCGCATGCACATGGGTAGAACCGGTCACCCCACATTCGTGATTGTCAGCCTGCCGTCCGCGTGGTCCGCGCGCAGCAGTTTCTTATCGAACTTTCCCACGCTGGTACGGGGGACCTGCTCGATGAACGTCCATCGTTCGGGTAGCCACCAGCGCGGAACCTTGTCGGCGAGCCACGATTGCAGCTCCTTCGGAGCAATAGCCGACCCCTCCCGCAGCACAATGACCGCGAGCGGACGTTCCTGCCATTTCGGGTCCGGTACGGCGATCACCGCAGCCTCGAAGATATCGGGGTGCCCGATCAGGATGTTCTCCAGTTGCACCGAGGAGATCCACTCGCCACCGGACTTGATCACATCCTTCGCCCGGTCCGTCAAGGTCAGGAAGCCTCCGCGGTCGATGTGACCGACGTCGCCGGTTCGCAGCCAACCATCGTGGAACCTGTCCTCGTCCGCCACCTTGTAATACGAGGCGGCGACCCAGGGTCCGCGAACCTCCAACTCGCCCACAGCCTCGCCATCGTGCGGCAACACCGCGCCGTCATCTGCGACGATTCGCATCTCGACTCCACACACGGCGCGACCCTGTGTCGACCGCACGCGCCAGGCCTGTTCGGGGGAAGCCCCCACCGGCGGCCGTGCGACCGAAGCAAGCGGCGAGGTTTCGGTCATTCCCCATGCCTGCAAGACGGTGACCCCGAGCTGCTCCTCGAATGCCTCCATCAACGAGCGTGGCACCGCCGATCCGCCGCAGGCCACCAGCCGCAGCGACGAGAAGTCCAATGCCCGATTCTTCTCGGCATGCAGGAGCACGTCGTTCCAAATCGTGGGCACCGCACCGGCGACGGTGGGCCGCTCCGTGTGGACCATCTGTGTGAGCGGACCTGCTTGCAGAAACCTGTCCGGCATGAGCAATTCGGCCCCCGCCATCAGCGCCGCGTAGGGCAGGCCCCACGCATTCGCATGAAACATCGGCACGATCGGCAGGACGCGGTCGGACTCGCAAATACCCAAGCCGTTTCCGGTGCATGCCGCCATCGAGTGGAGATACATGGATCGGTGGCTGTACACCACGCCCTTGGGATCACCTGTGGTGCCGCTGGTGTAGCACATGGCGGCTGCGGAGTTCTCGTCCACTGTGGGCCAAGGATATTCATCCGATTCCCCGGCTAGTACCTCTTCGTAGCGAAGCACCTCGGGACCTGTGCCGTCGAGCGCCGAGGTGTCACCCTCGCCGGTGACCAGCACCGTCCGTACCGACTTCAAATCGGGCAGTACGGGCGCGAGCAGGGGCACCAGGGACGAGTCCACAATGATGACTCTGTCCTCCGCGTGGTTGGCGACGTAGCGGATCTGCTCTGCGGAGAGTCTGATGTTCAGCGTGTGCAGTACGGCGCCCATAGCGGGGACGGCGCAGTACGCTTCCAGATGTTCCTGGTTGTTCCACTGGAAGGTGGCCACCCGGTCATCCCCGGTGACTCCGAGACGGTGCAGGGCAGACGCCAGGTTTGCGCACCGCTCACCGATCTGGCGGTAGCTCGAACGGCGGAAACCCTGTTCGGTGGCGCTGATCACCCGCCTGTCGCCGTGCACGCCGGCGGCGTGGTGGAGTATCGACGACACCGACAGGGGAGCACTCTGCATCGTGCCTTGCATCAGTTGGATTCCTTGTGGCCTCGATGAACGGTATCGCTGGTCATTTCTGCTGGAGGTCGCTACGGCCGTCGGCCTCGAGCATCGCCTTGTACGCGGGGAAGAGCAGCTTCGCAGTCGGGACCAGCTTGAGGATCTTCTGCACCGGACCCTTGGCCCGCACCTGCCCCTTTGCCAATGCCACCGACAGGTTCACCTTGCCCTGCCAGAATCCATTGCCCGTGTCCGCGGACATGAACAACTCGATGTCCGGCTTGATGTCGGTCGCGCCCGCGAACACCTTGCCGTTGGGCAGGTCGACCGTCACGATCGCGTCGGGGTCTGTGTAATTGATCTGCAGCACAACGCCCGACCCGGAGAGCTTGGGTCCGATTTCGGGATCTGCCAGGCCCTTCTCGAAGACCCCGCCGATGTACTTGTGGACCTCTGCATCGTTCTTGAATACGCCCATTGGAGTGATTCCTTTCGTGTGTTTGACTGTTCGTACGATTCGATCTCGCCGAGTGACCCTCGGTCAGTCCAGGCCGATCCATACGGATTTGGTCTGCGTGTATCCCAGCAGGGATTCCTCCCCGAGGTCTCGCCCGTACCCCGATGCTTTGTAGCCACCGAATGGCGCCGCGGGATCGAGCATGTTGTACAGATTGACCCAGACGGTGCCGGCGGCGAGCTCCCGCGCCACCCGATGAGCCCGCTTGAGGTCGTCGGTCCACACACCTGCTGCGAGTCCATATGCACTGGAGTTCGCTCGGCGCACCACTTCCGCTTCGTCGTCGAAGGTCAGCACCGACAGCACCGGCCCGAAGATCTCCTCCGTGGCGATCGACATATCGTCACGCACATCGGTGAAAATCGTTGGTGTGAGGAAGTGTCCCTTACCGAGCGCGCCCCCCGGATGCTCACCACCACAGACCAGGGTGGCTCCCTCCCGGGTGCCTGCGCGTACGAAGCCCTCGACACGGTCCAGCTGCATCGCGGAGACCAATGGGCCCATCTCGGTGCTCTCGTCCAACCCATGACCGAGCTGAATCGCTCGGGTGGCCGCCTCCAGCTCGGCTACGAGTTCGTCGTGGACCTCGCGGTGGACGAAGAGCCGGGAACCGGCACAACACACCTGTCCCTGATTGAGGAAGATTGCTGCTAATGCGCCCTGTGCTGCGGCCTTGAGATCGGCATCCGGGAAGACGATGTTTGCGGACTTTCCACCCAGCTCGAGGGTGAGCTTCTTGATGCTCGGCGCGCTGGCGGTGATGATCCTGCGCCCCGTTTCGGTCGATCCGGTGAACGAGACCTTCGCAACCTTAGGGTGATCAATCAGGGCTTGCCCCGCCTCCGGGCCAAACCCAGTGACCAGGTTGAGGACTCCGGGGGGCAGTCCGACCTCGAGTGCGATTTCGGTCAGCCGGAGCGCGCTCAGCGAGGTATGTTCGGACGGCTTGAGGACAACGGTGTTGCCTGCCGCCAGCGCGGGTGCCACCTTCCAGGAAGCGATCAGTAACGGAAAGTTCCACGGCGCGATCGCGCCGATCACCCCCAGCGGTTCTCGCTGTGTGTAGACAAGTGCCTCTCCTACCGCCGGTGAAACCGGCAGAGTCTGGCCGGCGAGTTTCGTTGTCCACCCGCCGAAATATCGCCAGATTTGGCTGGCCAGACTCACGTCGATATACAAAGACTCCGACAGCGGCTTGCCGTTGTCGAGGGTCTCGAGCGTGGCCAGTTCCTCCGCGTGCGCCTCGATCGCGTCCGCGACGTCGAGCAGTATCCGACCTCGAGCGGCGGGACTCAGGCGGCGCCAGGACTGGAAGGCCACACTTGCGGAGTCGACGGCCCGATCCACGTCGATCGCGCCGCCCGCCGAAATGTTCGCCAGGACTGCGCCAGTAGCCGGGTCCGTGGTGGGAACCTCACTGCCGTCCGCCGCTGCCAACTTCTCTGTCCCGATCACGATGCTCGCGGAAGCGCCGCGCAAGAAGGACTGCACCGCCTCGGGTATGTCCACCGACATCATTGTCATCGGGCACTGCCTTTCTGTGTAGAAGATGATTCAAAAGTTCCTTGCGGCACAACGCAGCCCGAACAATTGTGAGTGGCTGTCGAATGGTTGCGGCACATTTCACGACCGACGAGGTGCGGCGCAAGTGCGGAGGCCTCTTTTGTCGAGGAAATACGACCGAGGCGATTCTCAATCGACGATTGTCATTTTTCGTCGAGCGTCTTCACATACTCAGAATCGGCGATCGGAAGGTCGACATTACTCGAACCACCTGGACTGCCGAGATCCTTGGTTACTTCCCTCGACGATTCTTGGAAGGGCTGCCACTGCTCATCGACCTTTTGTGCGGGACGGATGGCACTGACGGGACACACCGGCTCGCATGCACCGCAGTCGATGCACTCGTTCTGATGAATGTAGAGCATCCGGCCGCCCTCGTAGATGCAATCTACCGGGCATTCTTCGATGCACGACTTGTCCATAACGTCCACACACGGTTCACCAATGACGAATGCCATCAGATCTACCTCCTTGCTATTTGCGTGACAAACTTTGCCGACGAGGTCAGGCCTCGGCGAGCACGGGTTGAACCAGATCGCTCGAATGGCCCGGTGCGAGGGATGCGTTCGGGTCGAGCGCTACCACTGCGTTGTTGACAGCGGTAGCCACCTCACCGAAACCGACGGCGATCAGTTTCACTTTCCCGTCGAAGGTGGCGGCGTCCCCCGCGGCAAAGATATTGGGCAGGGTGGTCCGCATTGTGCTGTCCACCTTGATCGACCGGCCTTCGAGTTCGAGGCCCCAGTCCGCGATCGGCCCGAGATTCATCAGGAATCCGAGCGCGGCAACGACAACCTGGGCCTTGACTTCACGTCCGGACGACTCGCCGGCGACCTTGACGATAACGCTCTCAACCTGATCATCGCCACGTATTTCCGCCACATCGGCATCGAGCAGCAGATCGCAGGCAGACTCACGCAGTAAGCGGACCGAGTGCTCGTGCGCCCGGAACTGCTTACGCCGGTGGACGAGCGTGACGGAGCGGGCCCGCGGTAATGCGGCCAACGCCCAGTCCACTGCAGAGTCACCGCCGCCGACGACGACGACATCCTGACCGTCGAGGACGTCTAGCCGGGGAACGAAGTAGCGCAGTCCTCGACCGAGAAAGGCCTCCCCGGTTGCCAGGGGCCGCGGAGTGACAGCTCCGACCCCGGAGGTGATCACCACAGCCCGCGCGTCGATCACCACACGTTTCGAGGTGGTGACCCGCCACCCGGCGGGGAGGCGTTCGAGTGTGTCGGCCTGTTGTGAGAGCAGGTGTTTGGGAGCGAACGCCTCTGCTTGCTGGGTGAGATTCCGGATGAGCTGCTGCCCCTGCACGCCGGGCAGGCCGGCGACATCATAGATGTTCTTTTCGGGGTAGATGGCCTGTACTTGGCCGCCGACCTCGGGCAAGGCGTCAACCAGTGCCGTGCTGAGCCCTCGAAAACCCGCGCAGTACGCGCCGAAGAGGCCAACCGGTCCGGCACCGACGAACAGCAGGTCGACGGCGACGTCGGCTGTCGAGATTTCGGTTGTCGAGATTTCGGTTGTCATGCAGATCGCTCCTCGGTTTCAGGGTTGGCGTAGACGGGGGAACGGATGTGTGCCCGCGACTGCGACACGACACCGGACGGATCAGGAGGTGGCACTCGTCAGAAGTTGGGACAACTGGAGCTCGTCTTCCGCGGCGAACTTGTCCTCGAGCTGCATCGGGGAGTAGTCCTCGTCGATCTCCTCCAGCGGCCTGCCGCGCGCGCTTTCGATCGACTCGAGCCGTCGGTTGAGCTTGTCCATCCCGTAATCGGTCATCTCGTCGATGGTGATACCGAACGGGATTTCGTCGAAGGTGTCGAAGATCCTGACGATCAGTTGCAGCGCTGGCTCCAACAGCTCCTGCATGCGCTCGTCTACGACATCCCAGTTCCGGTCGTCGGCGGCCACATGCCGCCGGCAGGTGAACGTGCCCCAGGCCATGTGCCGACGCTCATCGTCACCGATGTGCTTGATCACTTCCTGCATCCCGGGCAGGATGTTGCGACTCTTGCAGACCTTGGCCCAGGCGTAATAGCCGGTGAGCGCGAGGCATCCCTCGACCACGTGGTTGTAGGTGACGGAGGCGCGGATCTGGGCCGCCGGCGACGGGTCTGTGGTCAGTGCGTACAGCGACTTGGGGAGTTCCTCGGTGAAAATCCGCTGGTAGGGCTCGCTGTAATCCACATATTCGTGGAGATCGCTGCTCAGTCCCACTGCGTCGAACCACAGTCGGAACGCCTGCATGTGCTTGGCTTCTTCGAAGGTGAACTGGGTGAGGTAGGCCTCGTCGGCCAGCCTGCCCTCGACGGCCATCGCCGACATGAACGGCTGCAGATCCTGTGCCACCGACTCCTCACCGGCGATAAAATGTGCGGCAAGGATGCAGGTGAGCCGCTTTTCTTCATCGGACAGTCCGGCGAAGTCCTGGGCGTCCTGGGAGAAGTCGATGGCTTCGGGGTCCCAGAACTTCTTGTTTCCCTTGCGGAACAATTTCATTGCGAATGAATTCATTCGCAGGCCGCCCTCGCTGAGGCTGCCAAATCCGCTTCGTTTGCCATGCTCGATAACGCGGTCGATTGCCATACCATTTCCTTTTCTAGTGCGCCTGATCGGTGGAAGAGAATGCGAACTCAGTAGCGGATCACGCCACGGATGTTCTTTCCGTCGCGCATATCTGCGTAGCCCTGGTTGATGTCCTCGAGGTCGTACTCGGTTGTGACCAGCTCATCGAGCTTCAACTGTCCGAGGGTGTACAGCTCGAGCAACCGGGGAATGTCGTGCTGACCGTTCGAAGATCCGAACAGCGATCCTCGGATTTGCTTTTCGTAGAGGGTCAACTCGAGAAGGTTGGTCGTGATGGTCGTTTCCTCTGGATGGCCGATGGCGGTAACGACGACTCGACCACGCTTGCCGACGAGGCTCAGTGCGGGTGCCACATAAGCGCCCTCGGCGACATCGGTGGTGATGACGCAAACATCCGCCAGCTGGCCGCGGGTGAATTCGCTGACCACATTCCACGCCTCGTCGACAGACGAAGCGGTGTGCGTGGCGCCGAACTCGCGTGACTTGGTGCGCTTGAACTCGACCGGGTCCACGACCATGATCATGCGGGCGCCGGCGATCCGCGCTCCCTGGATCGCGTTCATGCCGATGCCTCCTGCACCGATGACGACGACGGCGTCGCCGGCTCGCACCTCACCCGAACGAACTGCGCTGCCGTACCCGGTCGTTACTCCACAGCCCACCAGCGCAGCCTTGTCCAGGGGAATGCCGTCATCGATCTTCACCACCGATGCTGCTGGGACGACCGTGTATTCGGAAAAGGTTCCGAGCAAACACATTTGACCGACATCCTCGCCGCGCGCATGGAACCGGTAGGTCCCGTCGAGTTGGGGTCCGAGCATCACCGCGGCACCGGAATCGCACAAGTTGCCGATCCCGCGTACGCAGTACGAGCACCGGCCGCATGCGGGCAGGAACATCATGACGACGTGATCACCCTCGGAAATGTCGGCGACGTTCGCCCCTACTGCCTCGACGACACCGGCGCCCTCATGCCCTCCCACGAGCGGGTAGGGGAAAGGCAAGTCGCCTGTGACCAGGTGTTCGTCGGAATGGCACAGTCCGCTGGCGGTCAGCTTGACGAGTACCTCGCCCTCGCCGGGTGGATCCAAGTCGATCTCCTCGACCTGCCACTTCTCGTTCTGACCCCACAGGACTGCTGCTTTTGTCTTCACGGGCTGTTGACTCCCTCACTCGCGGAACGGCGTGTATCCATCATCACAACGGGCAAGGCGTGTTCGCGCGAGCCGTGCGTGCCATTGATGGCCCCAGGGGGCCAGGTGCAGGACTACGCATGCCACGGCTTGACCACGGGTGTGCCGAGTTGTTCCCCGCGGCGCGGTCACGTAGCCGGGCTTTCGCGGCTTCTCCGACTGACCGGGGGAGACTGCACTGGGCGGGCATCGCCTCGATACGCGGTACCACAGGGGACTGGCGCCCGCCACTCACATGATGGGCACTTCGAGATACACCGCGAGGCCACCGCCCGTCCGCGCGCCGAAGTGCAGGCGGCCATTGAGGGAGACCACGATTTGATCGGCGATCCACAAGCCGAGTCCCGCGCTACCACGCTGATCACCGACGGACACGAACTTCCTGGTGACCGCAGAAGCCAGTTCTGGAGGTAGCCCGGGGCCGCGATCGAGGATCTCGAGATGTAATTCGGACGGACTCACACGAACGATGATGTCGACCGGCTCACCCCGTCCGTGCCGGCTGGCGTTCTCGAGCAGATTGGTGATCACGCGTCGGAGCAGCTGGGGATCGAACCGGGATCGGGCATCCGGTGGCGAGATCGTTATCCGAAGCTGAGGAGGGACCAGGCCGACGGCGTCTGCGGTGGCAAGCAGGAAATCGTGCAGAAGAACCAGCTGCCGACGCCCGGTGCTGAACGTGGGTCGACGGCTCGCCGCAACGTCCCCCAGCGCATCCATCATCGCCGACAGGTGACCTGCATGTGCCGCGATCAGGTCCCGGACCCGTTGAGTGTCGTGGTCCGGTAGATCGCGTTGAGCTGCGTGGCTGTCGGCCAGGGCCTTCAACGAAGCGATCGGCGTTCGTAATTCGTGCAAGATGACCTGCAGGCCCGTCTCCTGGGCTTCGTACGACCTCAGCAACCGAGCACGCAGGTCCCGCTCCTCCTCGGCGGCCGCGTGCTCGGCCGCAGCTTCGGCCCGCGCCGCCGCTTGCGCTTGCGCCGCGCGCTCCGTCAGCAAAGTAAAGGCCGCCGTCAATGCGGCGGTGAACAACAGATACAGCGGCCACCACAGCCCGGCCTGTAGTCGAACTTCGAGCGGCGTGCCCGCGGAGTCCACAGTGAGTGCGAGGAGGAAATACGACACACCCAGCGCAAGGGAGAGCAGGACGGTACCCGCAAAAGACAATCGCGTCGCCGCGGCGATGATAACCAGAAACAGCAACGCCACGGTGGGACTTTCCCTACCTCCGGTTGTCGCGATGAACCCGAGCGACAGCCCCGCGTCCAGGGTGGTCACGATTGCGGACGCCCTCATGCTCCCCAGTTCAGCCGACGGATAGTAGAACCCCGTGAGCGCATACACGGTCGAGATACCGAGGAGAAGTAGCGCCCACCCGAGATGCTCGCGTACATTGCCCGCTCCCACCGCCAGCAGCACCCCCACCGACAACACGACACCACAACGGACGCTGACGATGATCCGCTGGATCGTCCGGATATCGGCATCCCTGAATGCCTCCGTGCCCGAGTGCATACTGGATCGCGACGAGCGCCACCACGGAACGGCCGACATGGTTACCTCCCACTTACACTCAACCAGTCGTTTGAGTGATCACTGTGGCATGACACTAATTCGGGTGAGGCAATGCGCGACCAGAAACTGATATTGGCCCTGATCGATGATCATGATTTGTTCACGCAAGGGCTGGCAATGCTCCTCGAGGCGCAGGACGCCGACCGTTTCGAGGTAGGCGGCATCACCAACCGAGCAGATGAGGCCCTGGCCCTGGTCGGCTCGTGCGGCGCCGACATCGCAATCGTCGATCTCACGATGCCCCCGACCGGCGGAATGCTGGCGATTCGTCAAATCAAGTCCCGATACCCCGACACGAAAGTCGTCGTGCTGTCCGGGACGACGGACTACAAGCTCGCCGAGGAAGCGTTACGAGCCGGCGCCGACGGATTTCTACCAAAGTCGGCGGACCCACACGTACTGGTAGCTCCGCTCTTGACCGTGGCCGCCGGTCTACGAGTCATCGCACCTGACTTGTTGACCGTACTTCTCGATTCTGTCCGGCACCCTCCGCAAAGCCTGCTCGACAAACTGGCCGTGGAGGAGATTCGACTCTGGGTTCTGCTCTCCCGCGGCCTGGAGACCACGGAGATCGCCAAGCACATGCTCGTCTCCGAACGCACAACCAAACGAATGGTGGCAGCGCTGCTCAACAAACTGGGGGCGCCGAATCGGGTCGTCGCGGCCGGCTTGGCCGGTCACTACGGGCTCCTCGGCACGAGCACAGTCGACTGAGCGTCGTCGCCAGATCTATGAAGTTTCTAGCCCGGTTGTGCAACCAGAAGTGGACGTAAGGGCCGCGGTCAGCGCCCCGGGTGTGGCCAACACGATGAGATAGTGCCCGATGGCACACGATCGAAGCTCGCTGACGCCAACTGCGTGGGTGGGTCGGCCCGCCTATGCCTGAGCAGCGCAACGGGCCGTGAGGGCATGTCAAGCACCGGCCACCCCCCAAAGGCCCAGTCCAGCCAACGTCGACACCGTCGGGGGCCGGCACACCTACGCCACCCAGGCTAGGGCGAAATCCCTGTCGGAATGGTCTCCAAGCTGCTCGGGCACACATCGTTGACCATCATTACTAACGAGCACCCTGAGCGGCGAGCACGACAAACGCTGGCCGGAGCCGACTGGTTCACCACCACGGCGGTAACGCTACGAGTCCCAGGTATTCCGTGCCGTCCACCCCATCAGGATTCCTCTGCGGCGAGGCGCGTCGGTATGGCACCTGCGCCGCGACGCGGACGTCCTGTGCAGGCGCCCGGCCCACCATGATGGCCCTGCGGTCAGTTCTTCCGCCCATGGCGGTTGGACGATGGGCATTCGTATTCTTTCCAGAAAATGCTAACGCAGGCATCGCCAGGGAGACCAGGATTAGGAGATGGCCGATGCAGAGCCCGCACGGACTGAACGCGACGTAGCGCTCTCAGTCGTCTCCGAGCTCGAAGCCGAAGGCTTCAACGACGCGCTGGAAGTTGGCCGCGGAGGCTTCGGCGTCGTCTACCGTTGTGTTCAGACCGCATTGGATCGAACAGTCGCGATCAAGGTCTTGAATGAAGGCTTCGAACGTGGCGAGCGCGAACGCTTCGTCCGAGAACAACGGGTCATGGGAAGATTGTCCGGGCATCCGAATATCGTCCAGATACTGCAGGTGGGAGTTCTCGCGGCAGGGCGCCCGTATATCGTGATGCCATTCCACGCGCGCGACTCGCTGGAAGCGTGGGTTCGACGCCACGGCCCCTTGCCCTGGCCGGATGTCCTTCAGGTCGGGATCAAGCTCGCTGGCGCTCTATACACCGCACACGACCTCGAGATATTGCACCGCGACGTGAAGCCGGCCAACATCCTGATCACCGACTACGGGGAGCCTCAGTTAGCCGACTTCGGCATCGCGCGGGTCGGCGGCGCCTTCAAGACTTCGACGGGACACATCGCAGGCTCGCCCGCCTACACCGCCCCGGAATTGCTGCAGGGTCAGGCACCCGGACCGGTATCCGATATCTACGGACTCGGCTCGACGCTCTTCACGTTGATGACCGGACACGCAGCGTTCGAACGCCGGGCCGGCGAGGGCGTTGTTGCTCAGTTCGTACGAACCACCCGTGCGTCGATCCCCGACCTCCGTATGCGGAATTTTCCACCCGATGTGGTGGCCGCAATTGAGCATGCGATGGCCAAGTCTCCAACAGACCGCCCC
Source organism: Rhodococcus sp. NPDC019647 (assembly GCF_044389235.1). Lineage (NCBI taxonomy): Bacteria > Bacillati > Actinomycetota > Actinomycetes > Mycobacteriales > Nocardiaceae > Rhodococcus > Rhodococcus sp. NPDC019647. The sequence goes on from NZ_JBIRXS010000034.1 coordinate 32,943, forward strand.
CAATCGGCCGTCGCTCTCGGAGATGAACTCCGGGGGATCCGAAAGAAACACGGATTGTACAGCGCGGATATGGCGCTTGCAGGGCCCACAGGAACCGATACTTTCGCGAACCGTTCCGCGGAGCAACCGGTTGGTAGGGCACATGAGGCTGGGTGGATGCCTGCGGCGACATCCACACCGCCGAGCGCCTCGACCAAGTTCCGTCCGCCCACCTCCACTCGACCATTGGTGGTGCGGCGCAGGCTGATCGACACTCTGCAAAGTGGTGCGCACCGCAGATTGGTCCTGATACATGCGCCCGCCGGCTTCGGCAAAAGCACGCTGGCGTCGCAGTGGCGAGGCGTTCTGGTCGAGGACGGTGCGTCAGTCGCATGGCTGAGCGTCGACCCCGACGACAACAATGTGGTCTGGTTTCTCGCCCATCTGGTAGAAGCAGTCCGCCAGGTTCGCCCCGCCCTGGCGCGTGAGCTCGGACAGATCCTCGAAGACCATCCCCCGGACGCGGCCCGATACGTACTGAGTTCGCTGATCGACGAGATCCATTCCAGTGGCGAGCGTTTGGTGGTCGTCATCGATGATTGGCATCGGGTGAGCGCAGACGAAACGATCGAGGCCATGGACTTCCTCCTCGACCATGGGTGTCACCATCTGCAGCTGGTAGTGACGAGTCGCACTCAGGCCGGTCTACCCCTGAGCAGGATGCGGGTGAGCGACGAACTCGTGGAAATAGACCCGGACGCACTGCGGTTCGATGCCTCGGAAGCGAAGGCTTTCCTCCTCGACGTCAATGGCCTGCGGCTAAGCGAATCGGAGGTCACTGAACTGGCCATCGCGACGGACGGATGGGCGGCCGCGCTGCAGTTGGCATCGCTGTCGCTTCGCGGCCAGGACGATCCGGCAGAGTTCATCAGACATCTGTCTGGACGGCATCATGCCATCGGCGAGTATCTCGTGGCCAACGTGCTTCACACGCTCGAGCCCCACCTACTCGATTTCCTGATGGCCACGGCGATCGCCGAGAAGGTCTGCGGCGACCTAGCCGCAAAACTAGCCGGCCTGCAATCTGGCCAGGCACTGCTCGAGGAAGCCGAAGGTCGGGATCTCTTCTTGACCAGCATCGACGATGACAAGGAATGGTTCCGCTACCACCATCTGTTCGCCGAGTTCCTCCAACGTCGACTCGAACGAGTCGATCCGGCAAGGGCCCGAGAACTGCATCTCACTGCGTCGACCTGGTTCGAGGACCACGGAATGCTCAGCGAGGCAGTCGATCACGTAATGGCGGCGAAGGATTTCGATCGTGCCGCTCATCTGGTCGAATCAGGTGGAATGGAGTTGATCGAGAACTCCAGGATGGCAACATTGCTTGGTCTTGTCGCGAAGCTTCCCCCCGCTGTGGCACAATCGACCGCGTCTTCAGCTCATCGTCGCGTGGGGAAATGTGTTGTTACAGCGGCCGAAGGTCATGCAACTCGCGCTCGACCGTCTCTCTTCCTCCCTCGATTCGGAATCGATGACCGAGTGGGAACAGCGTGCTATCGCCCGCGAAGCAAACTTGGTCCGAGCAGTCGCAAAGGTCCTCGCCGATCAGAGCGAGGGTGTTCAGGACCTGATCGACGACATTCTCCGAGATCCTGACGGTTTGCGTCCTTTCGTCGCGTCGGCCGCGAGCGATGTGGCGTCGTTTCTGGCGATTCACAACTTCGAGTTCGCGGCAGCTCGGCGATGGCAGGACTGGGCGCGCAGGTATCACGAGCAGACCGTCGGGCCGTTCAGTGCGGTCTACGGCCACTGCATGGCTGGAGTAGCAGCATACGAGGTTCTCGACGTCGGGGAGGCCGAGAACATCTTTCATACCGCACTGGCGCTCGCACGACAGACCGGCATGCACAGTCACGCCGCACGCCTCGCTGGCGCACTTCTCGGTTCTGTGCTGTACGACAAGGGCGCCATCGACGGCGCGGAAGAGTTGCTCGATCGCAGCAACGAACTCGGCCCCGAAGGTGGTGTAGTCGACATCATGCTCGCCACCTACGGCGTTGGATCACGGATCAAGGTACTTCGCGGAGACCGTGATTCCGCGACGATCCGTCTGGAGGAAGGGGCGAGGATAGCTGAGAAGCTCCATCTTCCGCCTTTGGCCAAGCGCATTGTGAACGAGCGAATTCGCGCCGGATTGCCAATCGATCCCTCTTTGGAAGCGCGTCTGAAAGATGCCGGCCCTCGAGAGGAGATGGAGAACGGGATCGCGGAGGTCTCATCTCAATTCGACGAAGATTCGACGATAATGCTGCTCCTCGCCGACCGTTCTGACGCATCCATCGAAGCGGCCCTCGCCCGTGGGCGAGCGCTGGTCGAGAGCGTGAGGAAGCAAAAGCGGCCGCGAGCACTGATGGTGTCGACATTGCTGCTGGTGCACTGCCTTGCATCGGCGGGCCGGATGGACGAGGCCAAACGGACGCTGGCTCCAGTCGCGTCGCAGTGTGCCGTTCTCGGACTACCGCGTTTGCTACTCGATGGCGGTGCGGAAATTCCACATGTTCTGTCCCAGCTTCTCGAAGACGTCCGCTCCGGTGATCGATGGTTACGGCGGTGGCCCGATGTGACCGCCTCTTTCCTCACCGATGCCATGGGCCGCGATGTCTGAGTTCCGCCGCTGACCGCTCGTATTCACGGGCAAGCGGTCCGGCGCCAAAGGCGTAAGGACGAACGGGGTCGTTGGGCCACGTGAAGACAACCAGCACGCGCACGCAGCGAAGGTAGAAGGTGCGGAGCGGAGGGAGGCCACGGAATTGGCCCGACACCGGGGCCGCCGCACCACGGCAGCGGATGAGGGAGGGCATGGGCGATGGGTAGGTACCCGAGCTGGGGGATGATCCACTACCCGGACTGGGAAGTGGAGCCCTCGGTCCAGGACGAGATGTGCCCTGCGCCGCACGCTCGATATTCACGATGACGACACCACCCGTCTTGGTGATATTCCGCAGGTATCTGCACCTGCTCGAAAGCGACGGAATGTGAATCAGTGACCGATACAAGCTTCCTGTTGAGCGTCGCTTCGAATGAAGACCACTGGGCCGGCGATCGTCACTCCTGGTGCCGATGGGCGCTGGGTCGAGTGGCCGTTCGTCTGCATCGCCAACGTGCCGACGATGACGGGTGCCCGAGATTGACGACGTTGACACGGGAATGTTGGTCGGCACGGTTACGGTGCGGTCGTTCATCGGCATCAATGGGTGACAACAGCGGTGAAAGCCCCTCCGCCCAACACCATGTGGCCCCTGGCGCGGCCGCGTGTGCTAGTCAAGACTGAACAGCTATGAGTGGAGCCGCCCCCTGTGATCGTGATCCTGTCCGCCGAGGACGCCGCCGAGCACCTGGCCTCGGGTGCGATGGCGTGCCCGGCATGCGGCGGAGGACTGCGCAAATGGGGATACGGCCGTAGCCGCACGGTGCGCGGGCTCGGCGCCGAGAGGGTGACCGTGCGACCCGCCCGTGTCCGTTGCGCCCGCTGTTCGAAGACTCAGGTGCTGTTGCCGACCGCCCTGCAGGTGCGCCGCGCCGACACCACCGAGGTGATCGGAACAGCATTGGTACACAAGGCGAATGGCCTAGGATATCGGCGTATCGCCGATATCCTAGGCCGGCCTGAATCAACAGTGCGCCGTTGGTTGCGCCGGGTCCCACCCGATCATCTGCACTGGGTATACACCCAAGCCAATCAACGGCTCATCTCGATCGCGGTCGAGGTCTTCGGCCGCATCCGCTATGCCGGCAATCTGCTGCACCACACGTTGACAGTGTTGGCCGCCGCCGCGTTCCACGCGAAGCGGCGGTTCGGGTTCGACGACGCGCCGTGGGCGTTGATCGGGATGTACACCCGGGGACGACTGCTCGCACCACCGGGCAGCGGCTGAAAATCGTTCTCCAGCGTATTCGCATGCCCGAATTCGGCCGTCAGTGTGCCGAGTATGCCGTCAACGTGACGACGATGCCGTCACCATGCCGACGAAATCCTCGAAATCCGTCCGAAACCGTTTGCATCCAGAGTGACGCCGTCGTCTGCACATTCAGTGACGGTCAACAGCTTCCGGGCGAGATCTCCGGCGGAATGCGACAACGTGCCGGTCTCGCTCGCGCTCTGGTTCTCGACCCGCAGCTCATTTTGTGCGATGCGCCGGACTCCGGTCTCGACCCGGTCCGCCGGGCCTACCTCAGCCAGCTGTTGATCGATATCAATGCGCAGATCGACGCCACCATCTTGATCGTGACCCACAATATTTCCGTCGCGCGCACCGTGCCTGACAACATCGGAATGCTCTTTCGTAAGCATCTGGTGATGTTCGGCCCCGGGGAGGTCCTCCTCACCAGCGCCTAGTGTCGTACGCCATAAATTCGTGCTTTAACTTGATATCCTGAGGTATGCCTCGAACCGGACGCCCGAAGGTGGAGTTGATGTTGACCGATAACGAACGCGAACAGCTCGTTCGATGGTCGCGGCGGGCGAAAACCCCACAATCGTTGGCACTGAGGGCGCGGATCGTGTTGGCTTGCGCAGAGCCAGGGATGACAAATAAGCAAGTTGCGGTAGATCTAGGGATATCCGCCAACACGGTCAACAAATGGCGCGGGCGCTTCGTCGACCGACGCCTCGACGGCTTGGTCGACGAACCTCGACCGGGTCGTCCGCCCTCGATCTTGCTGGACCGGGTCGAAGACGTGGTTACCGCGACACTGGAAACCTCCCCGGCCAATGCGACGCACTGGTCGCGTACCTCGATGGCCAAGCGCACCGGCCTGTCACCGTCGACGATCGGCCGGATCTGGCGCAAGTTCGAACTCAAACCGCATCTGACCGACGGTTTCAAGCTGTCCACGGATCCGCAGTTCGTGGACAAGGTCGTCGATGTCGTTGGCCTTTACCATAATCCCCCGGAGCGTGCTGTCGTCCTGTGCGTGGACGAGAAGAGCCAGATGCAGGCATTGAACCGTTCCCAGCCGGTGTTGCCGATGATGCCCGGCATGCCGGAACGGCGCAGTCATGACTACGCCCGCAGCGGCGTCACCAGTCTGTTCGCGGCGTTCAACATCGCCGACGGCACGGTGATCTCCGAGCTTCATCGACGTCACCGGGCCGTGGAGTTCAAGAAGTTCCTCACCGCGATCGACAAGGCCGTCCCCGACGAGTTGGACGTGCATCTCGTCTGCGACAACCTGGCCACCCACAAGACGCCTGCAGTGGGCGACTGGTTGGCAAAGCACCCACGTTTTCACGTCCACTTCACCCCGACCGGGTCCTCCTGGATCAATCAGGTCGAGCGATGGTTCGCATTCCTGACCGATCAACTACTCCGCCGTGGAGTACACAAAAGCGTTGTCGCACTGGAGAAAGACGTTCGCAACTGGATCAAGACCTGGAACGACGACCCGAAGCCGTTCGTCTGGCACAAGACCGCCGAGGAGATCCTCGATTCCCTCGCCAAATATATCTCACGAATTTCTGACGCGGGACACTAGCCCGTCGTGGAACAGTTCCTCAATGGTCGCCGAATCGGCCCATCGGTATGAGCGAGGAGAAGGATGAATCGCAGATTGCCCGGGAGCAGGCGTTGGTCGAGGCTGGCCATCATCGTGGCGGCACGGAAGAGAGATGGAAGGCATTGTCGCGCAGATTCAGCCGACTCCAGGGCTGCCGTTTCGCGAGGCCGTGTTCCGTCGTCAGGAGCGGTCAGGGGGATCATGCATACGTTGCCCCCAACGCGCAGGCGGCCATCAGGGAAAGCATCGACGCCGAACAGGACACACAGGTCCTTCCCGTGGTTGGTGCGAAGATTTTGGACGCCGGCATAGTTCGACCGAACCCATCTCGTGTCAGATCCCGCATCACGCCTGGCGGGCGGGTCCGCTCGTCAAGCTCCAAACTCCGGTCAACTGAGATGAGTGATCTGAGGCGTCCAGGTCGACGCATGGAGCTCCGGTCATGTCCTCACAGAATGTCCTCACAGACGAAGGAAACGGAGAACGACATCAGAAATCTGCCGACAGGTCTCCACATTTTCTCGGTGTACGTTGCCACCTGCGGCGGGCAGGACTATGTGGCTGACCGTGAGTCGGATCAGCACGTCGACGGCGTGGTCGATGTCGGCGCGGTCATGGTTGGGTAAGTGTTCATCGAACCAGCTGATCAGCCGTTGCGTGGCAAGTTCGAGCATTGATGTGGACGTGGCGACCAAGCGCAGTACGCTCGATTCCCCCCGGAGGTCATCGAGCGGTGCGGTCAGCGCTGCGCGAAGCAACGGACTCTCGACTGCTTCGTCGAGGGTGTATTGCACCGCTTCGGTGATAGCCCTCGGGACGGAGTCGGTGTTGGTGTCGAGGATGGTCTGTATTCCCGTGAGGAACCGCTCCGTTTCACGTAGTACGAGGGCGTCCCCGAGCTCATTTTTGCTGGCGAACTCTTTGTACAACGTCGGACGCGAGACTCCGATCATGGCAGCCACGTCACTGAAGCGGACCTTGTTCCACCCTTTTTCGGTGATCAACGTCTGCGTCGCACGCAAGGCTTCCTCTCGCATGTGCCGCCGATAAGACATCCGCAGGGATTCCCCGATCACGACCATCACCGTAACGGATGGGTGATAAGTGTTCAGATCGCGACACTGGTCCGATAGTGCCGGTCAGCGAAAACGCGTTTACAAACTATGCGACTATGTATCCGCATATACAATTGATCAAAATATGTATGCAATGAGTTGATACGTACAAGCTCCTTCGAAAGGTGCCGTATGAGTCGCAGGTGTAGCAATCAAGGTGAGGGCGGTGAACAACGACACTCGGCTGATGGTTTGCGCGTACCGCAGAGCGCCGGCAAGGGGGGGTGGGACAGTGGTGGGGGAGATTTCACCAGCACCATCCGACTGTCCGAGACGGCGACGAGCTTCCACCGCATCACAGTTGGTGCCTGGGGTGCGGACCCGATAATCCGCACGGGCACCACCTGCACGCGCGCCGTCGCGGAGAGGGGGTCGTCGCCGAGCACGTCTTCGACGACCGGCACATGGGCGCTCCGGGGATCGCGCACGGCGGCGCCGTCACCACGGTCCTCGACGACATGTTCGGGATGCTGCTCTACACCGTAGGCGAGATGGCGGTCACTAGGCGCCTCGACACCGAATTCCACGCCCCCGTCCTGCTCGGCACTCGGTACGTGATCACCGCGGACCTGCAGCGCCGTCGCGGGCGCAAACTCGACGTGACCGCGCGGATGGAAGTAGCGACCACCGGGGATCTTGCCGCCTCGGCGCGCGCGTTGTTCATTGTCGTCGACCTGGCACATTTCACGACCTCGCTGACACGTGCCCAGTCCACCACGGATATCGACCAGGACCTCCCGTGACCGCCTCGAGCACTGGGGACTGCTCGTCGATGCGTTGCTCACCGATCACGGCCCCGCCGGCCCCTACGCCGCGTTCGCTCGGTTGCGCGGCGCTCACCCGGAACTGTCGACGCGGACCGGAGCGCTGATTCTCTCCCGCTACGACGACTGTGACGCCGCGCTACGAGACCGTAATCTGGGCAAGGTCGACGAATCGCTCGGGTTTCGCCTCAGCGAAGTGCCCGAAGAATTGCAGCGCACCGCGATGCGTCGTTTTCGGCGCACGATGCTCTTTCGCAACCCACGCGACCACGGGCGGTTGCGCCGCATCGTGGCAGATGTGTTCACCCCCGTCATATCGACGAACTGCGCTCGTCGGTGATCGCCCAGATCGAGTTGCTGCTGGACAAGATGAGCGTGCGACCCCATGTCGACATCATTGCCGATCTGGCTTTACCCCTACCGGTCTCGGTGATCGGGACGATGCTCGGTGTCCCGGATGACGACCGTGCGGCGGCGGCGTCGCTGGTTCGCGACCTCGTCGCCCCGCTCGAACCCAGCGCTGACGCCGCCGCCGTCGCGCGCGCGGCCGTCGCCGAGGATCGATTGACCGACTATTTCACCGGGTTACTGTCGGCAAACGCCGAGCGCCGGGCGACGATCTACTCAGCAGGTTGGCCACCGCGCGCGCGGGGACGACGCGTTCGACGACGACGAATGCGTGGTACCGCGCTGCTGCTGTTTGCCGCGGGCTTCGAGACCACGACCAATCTCATCGGTAACGGGGTGGCGGCGCTGCTCGCACACCCCGAGCAAATGCACTTGCTCCGCGAACGACCCGAAATTGTCGGCACCGCAGTCGAGGAACTCCTGCGCTACGACGCCCCCGTGCAAACCAACGGATGCACAGTGCTGCGCCCGACCACCCTCGCCAGCCACGACCTGACCCCAGGCGGGCCGTGCTCACACTCCTTGGTGCCGCCAACCGCGACCCCGACGTCTTCGACGACCCCGACACTCTCGATCTCACCCGGACCGGACGCCCCCCACTTGCCTTCGGAGCCGAAATCCATCTCTGCCTCGGCGCACCGGTGGCCCGACTCGAAGGAGCCGAAGTGTTTTCCACGACTACTGAGCAGATTCCGCCACCTTGCCCTGGCCGGTAACCCGGGCCGGCGCCGCGGATTGTCCTTCCGCGGCTTGACATCGTTGCCGGTGAGTACCCGATGACCGCCGTGCACGTGCCCTAACAGCATCGGATAGGCGGGCACTGCGGATCCGGAGCCCTGCGGGACCTGATGGAGTGGGCCGGACTGGGATGTGGCGGTCCACCCGACGAGGGGCTCGTGTTCACCCTCGGCGGGGCACTCCTTACCTCCGTTCGCCGGAACTGCGACCAGGCGTATCGAGGAGGTGATCTCGAACTCGATCTGCTCGACCGGATCGGGGCCGAGGTCGAGCTGCGGGCAACCGACGACCCCGTTGCCGGATGGAAATGGGTGACCGACGAAATCGACGCGGGCCGGCCAGTGATGGTGTGGGCGGACATCAGCGCGTTGCCATACCGTCGCGTCCGACTGCAGATGAGTCGCCACGACATCGTGATCGTCGGCTACGACGACGAGCAACGGCTGGCCTATGTCGTCGACAACGACCGCGAGCACGTTCAAACGGTGCCGTATGACGATCTCGCCCGCGCCCGCACCTCCACAGGTTTCCCGGTTCCGACCCGACACACCACCTACGTGGTCAAGTGGCCAGAATGCGTCCCGAACCTGCGTGCGATCTCCGCAAGCGCACTCACGCAAGCGGCCTTGTCACTGTCCCGCGGCAATGGGCCAAAAATATCCGACCGTTCCTCAGCCAGCGTGCAGGGGACCGGACTCGATGGGGTGCAAGTGTTCGTCGACGATCTACGGCGATGGCCCGAACATCTCCATGAGGGCGACCTTCACGAATGACTGCTCGGGCTCTCGGCGTTCATCGAGAAAGCTGGCACCGGCGGTGGATTCTTCCGCAGCCTGCAAGCCTCAGGATGCCAAATACTGGCCGACCGCCTCGGCGATCTTGGCGTCCACGCTGCGGCGGAGGCGGCGGATCTCGCATCGCGCGGGTGGAGCGGAGTGGCGACCGCAGCGTCCGACAGAAGCATGCCCGCGATCCTCCGAGCGGCTGTCGCCGCCGACCGTGCCGCATTCTTGCCGGAGATGGAGGCGAGTCTCGCAGAGTCGCTGACCGCCGCGGCCTACTCGCTGCGCGGTCCGCAGGCGCTTACCTCGTACCCGCCGCCGCCGTCGGCATGATCACTGCTCCACCCGCTCGACAGCACCAACCTGCGCTAGTGTCGTACGCCATAAATTCGTGCTTTAACTTGATATCCTGAGGTATGCCTCGAACCGGACGCCCGAAGGTGGAGTTGATGTTGACCGATAACGAACGCGAACAGCTCGTTCGATGGTCGCGGCGGGCGAAAACCCCACAATCGTTGGCACTGAGGGCGCGGATCGTGTTGGCTTGCGCAGAGCCAGGGATGACAAATAAGCAAGTTGCGGTAGATCTAGGGATATCCGCCAACACGGTCAACAAATGGCGCGGGCGCTTCGTCGACCGACGCCTCGACGGCTTGGTCGACGAACCTCGACCGGGTCGTCCGCCCTCGATCTTGCTGGACCGGGTCGAAGACGTGGTTACCGCGACACTGGAAACCTCCCCGGCCAATGCGACGCACTGGTCGCGTACCTCGATGGCCAAGCGCACCGGCCTGTCACCGTCGACGATCGGCCGGATCTGGCGCAAGTTCGAACTCAAACCGCATCTGACCGACGGTTTCAAGCTGTCCACGGATCCGCAGTTCGTGGACAAGGTCGTCGATGTCGTTGGCCTTTACCATAATCCCCCGGAGCGTGCTGTCGTCCTGTGCGTGGACGAGAAGAGCCAGATGCAGGCATTGAACCGTTCCCAGCCGGTGTTGCCGATGATGCCCGGCATGCCGGAACGGCGCAGTCATGACTACGCCCGCAGCGGCGTCACCAGTCTGTTCGCGGCGTTCAACATCGCCGACGGCACGGTGATCTCCGAGCTTCATCGACGTCACCGGGCCGTGGAGTTCAAGAAGTTCCTCACCGCGATCGACAAGGCCGTCCCCGACGAGTTGGACGTGCATCTCGTCTGCGACAACCTGGCCACCCACAAGACGCCTGCAGTGGGCGACTGGTTGGCAAAGCACCCACGTTTTCACGTCCACTTCACCCCGACCGGGTCCTCCTGGATCAATCAGGTCGAGCGATGGTTCGCATTCCTGACCGATCAACTACTCCGCCGTGGAGTACACAAAAGCGTTGTCGCACTGGAGAAAGACGTTCGCAACTGGATCAAGACCTGGAACGACGACCCGAAGCCGTTCGTCTGGCACAAGACCGCCGAGGAGATCCTCGATTCCCTCGCCAAATATATCTCACGAATTTCTGACGCGGGACACTAGCACCTATCGCTCCCAGGACATCAACTCGCTCCCAGTCCCAGGGCGTCAACCGAAAGTTGATGTGGTTGCGTCCAGCAGAGTGGTGTACGAACCGGATCCCAACCTGACCGGCGTGTCGTAGCCCTATGAAGGCGGCCATCGCGTGACTCTTCGAGAGACCGACCAAAGTCACTCGATGAAGGACCACGCGATGGCCACTGCCCACGATATCGACCTGCACCAGTTCCTGAGCGATCAGCTCGCCGACGCCAGCCCCGATCTGCTGCGGAGTTTGCTGTCCACGTTCATCGACGCGCTGATGGGCGCCGAGGCCGATACCCTGTGCGGCGCCGGCTACGGCGAACGCTCCGAGGACCGCACCAACAGCCGCAACGGGTACCGACACCGCGACTTCGACACCCGCGCCGGCACTCTGGACATCGCGATCCCGAAGCTGCGCTCCGGCTCGTACTTCCCGGACAATGAGAATGACGGGTGCGAGTTGGTTGTCCGCGTCTGACCCATTCCCTGACTGACCATTGGTGTCGTCAACTCGACCTGCGGCGGCTGCCGGAGCGCGGGCGTCTTCAGCTCCGGCAGGATCTGCTCGACCAGGTTCGGGTCGTTGCGTCGGCCACTGCGTTGCAGGAGCGCCACAACTTTGCGTCTGGTCAGGGCTCGACCCGATGCCGGGGTGGGCGCCGCGGAGAGCGCCGCGACCGCGGCGCGGTGCTTCAAATTTGGAAATGCCTGCAGTGCAGCAGGATAAAACTCCAGCAACACAGAGCGTAGTCGGCTGATGGTCTGATGCAGCGCCCAGATCGCCTCCTGGTGCTGACGGGCGAGGGCCTTGACCGCCCGGCCGTGTTCGCTGATCGCCGGCATCGGACGGTACATCGCTCGGTCGGTGCGCAGAATATTCGCCAGAATCGCGGTGTCCCCCGGATCGGACTTGCCGCCGGCCTGTCCGTGGCGTTCGCGGTAGCGGGCCACCGCGCGGGGGTTGATCGGGTATACGGTGAATCCTGCTTCCACGAGGGCCACGACGAGCAGATTATTGTAGGTTTCGATCGCGATAGGGGTGGTGCCCGGTGCACCTCCGCTCTCGGCGATTACCTCCAGCAGCGCGGTCAATCCCGCTGTGCCGGTGTCGATGCGCTTCCGGGCGACGACGGTGCCGTTCTCGTCGACGAGGGCGACATCGTGATGCACTTCGGCCCAATCGATCTCGCAGTTGATGCTCATGTACAACCCTCCTGTCCAGCGGCGTATTCTGCTGTGAGCTCGGGGGTTGTGCGGCGACCCGATGGAAAGCGCTCTTCGGCGCGGCATCTCACAAGCCGATCACGTGCCCCAGCGACTGGCAGGGTCACCGTCTACCTTCAGACCTCTCACACAGTCGGATGCCATCACAGCAGTGATCACCTTCCAGCAGCTCACTGCTCAGACTGTGCCCGGATCGGTAATATCTCAGGGACCTCCCGCCAGTCGCCTTGTGCGTGTCGGATCGTTGGTCCGACTCACCCATTACGTGATGTCGCCGACGTACGTACGTGCGGTTCGGTGCGTCGGCGGTGAAGTCCCGTTTGAGCAGGTCGGGTACCTTGTGGTCGGCGGGTTCGGGGACTGTGGTCGTGACGCGTCGTCGACGTCGGTAGCCGACAATATTGTTCTCGCGCATCACCCGGGCGACGCGCTTGTGGTTGACTTTTCGTCCGGAGGGACACCATCGTTGAGCTCGGCAGTGACCCTCGGTGCTCCGTAGGTGTTGTCCTCGGTGTGGATCACCCGAATTCGTGCGGCCAGCTGCGCGTCGGCGTCGGCGCGAGCGGCCCTGGCCGGCTCTACGGACTTCCAGCACCATGATCACCCAGGAGCGGACCGTGGGAGATCCAACGCCTCGAAAAGCTGCTCGAGGACTCGGGGCATCAAACTGTCTTCGGTCGCCACCGATATCACGGGGGTCTCCGGGCGGTTGATGCTCGAGGCGCTCATCGACGGCCGTAACGATCCGGTCCAACTTTCCCAGTTGGCCAAAGGACGACTGCGGTCGAAGATTCTGGTGTTGACCGAGGCCCTGACCGGGCACTTCACCGCCCACCACGCGTTCATGACCCGGCTGTTCCTCGACCGGATCGATGCCCACACCGCCGATATCGACAAGCTGTCGGCCCGGATCGACGAGGCTATGGCACCCTTTCGGCCGGCCCGGGACCTGCTGATCAGTATCCCGGGCTTCTCGACGACCGTCGCCGAGATAGTCATCGCCGAGACCGGCGGTGACATGCGTGTGTTCCCCACCGCCGGGCATCTGGCCTCGTGGGCGGGCACCGCGCCGGGGTGCAGCGAGTCGGCCGGTCGGGTGGAATCCACGAAGACCCGGCCCGGAAACCGGTATCTCAAGGGCGCCCTCTCCCGCCGCCGCCCTCGCCGTCTCCCGCTCCAAAGGAACCTATTTCTCGGCGAAGTTCCGGCGCATCGCCGCGCGCCGCCCTCGGCTACCGCGTCACCGTCGCGCCAGCTGCCTAACCGAATCCAACACCGCCACAATGAAACCCGGATCCGCAAGCTACGCCGGGTCGCCGACGTACGCCCGTGGTCAGGGGGACTTTCGGGTCAGAGGAGCAAGACAACTCCCGCTTGCTCGAAGTTGTCGTGGGCTATCTGCGGCTGAGCCGGATTGGTAGTCCGTCGACGGGAACGGGCAAGGAAGTGTTGTCCCAGCGGACGGTGTAGTCGTCAGGAACAGTCCAGGTGTAGACGCGCAGCATCTCGTGCAGGATCGCTTTGACCTCGAGTGTGCCGAAGTGAAGTCCGATGCATTTGTGCACGCCGCCACCGAAGGGAATCCAGGCGAAGCGGTGCGACTGGTCTTCTTGACGGTCGGGGGCGAAGCGATTCGGGTCGAAGGTGTCGGGATTGGTCCAGCAGTCCTCGACGAAGTGATTTACCGCGGGTGCGACAGCGACGAGGGTGTCGGCAGGGATGTAGTGGCCGAGGACGTCGGTGTCGGCGACGGTCTTGCGCATCACGATCGGTACGGGTGCGACCAGTCGCAGCGTCTCCTTGATGATCAGGTCGAGGGTTTGGAGTCCTTCCAGGGCGTCGATGTCGGGTAGATCGTCGCCGAGGGCGTCTGATTCGTCGCGGGCCTGTTGCTGCCAGGCGGGGTTCTTGGCGAGGTAGTAGGCGCACGCGGCCGTGGTGATCGTTGATGTGTCGTGGGCGGCCATCATCAGGAAGATCATGTGGCTGATGACGTCGTCGTCGGTGAAGCGTTCGCCGTCGGCGGTGGTGGCGTGACAGAGTCCGGCGAACAGATCGTTGCCGTCGCCGGACCGCGTTTCTGGAAGGTGTCGTGCGAAGTAGTCCTCGAGCACTCGCCGTCCCTTGACGCCGGCGCGCCACCGTGTGGCGGGCAACGGTGCCCGCACGATTGAACTCGCGGCACGCACGGTGGCGACGAAGGCCTGGTTGATCGCTGCGGCGTCCTCTCCGCCGCCGCACCCGCCCATGAACACTTCGGTGGCGATGTCGAGCGTGAGGTTCTTCAAACGTGGATAGATGCGTAGCGTGCTGTCGGTCGGCCAGGTCGGCACGTTCTCCCGCACGCAGGGGCCTACCTGGTTGGCGTAGCCGGCGAGCCGGTCGCGGGTGAAGGCCTCCTGCATGATGCGCCGGTGCATGCGGTGCTCATCAAAGCTCATCAGCATCAGGCCGCGATGGAAGAACTTGTCGATGAGATAAGTCCAGCCGTCTTGGGAGAAGGCCTTGTCCTTGTTGGTGAGCACGTGTTGGGTAGCGTCCGGCCCGGAGACGATGACCATTCGGGTGCCGAAGGCTCCCATCCAACAAACCGGTCCGAACTGGTTGTACCGGTCGCGGGTGAAATCCGAGCCGAAGCGGATGTAGTCCAGAGTGTGCCCGAGCATCGGCAGTCCGCGGTCGCCTTCGACCGGCTTGAGTCCGCTGCCCGACGGTGGCTCAGCGAGGTGGCGGGTCGGCCATTTGTGGCTGAAGCTGCGCAGTGCGTTCTCGATCCGTCGTGGCGCGGGGAGCATCACGACGGATGACACGCGTTCGCGCGCCTTGTCCAGCGGAGCGTGAATCAGATTGACCATGGGGTACCGTCCTTGACGTCTGTCGCCTAGTTGTCTAGGGCTTTGCGGGCGCGGTCTCGGTGGGTTGCCGCCGGTTCACCGCTCCGACCTCGGGTGGGCGTGCAATCTGTTCGGCCCGCGTTCATACCACCAGTGGGACGTTGCAGGCGCTGATGACGCCGACTACCGGAAAAGGCCGGTAGCTGATCGACAGCAGCTTGGTCGCGGTGAGCAGTGTTTGCGTGTGGGGATTGCTCTTCGGCGAGGAATTTCGCGGAAGTCGCAGACCAGGGGACTTCGATCGAAGCCTCTTGCCGGGTTCGCCTGTTTCGGACTGTAGCAAGGTGTTCTTCGACAGGCCAGCAAACAGTCTCGGAAACGTAGTATCCAGGTGACCCGCGATCCAAGGCCGTCGCAGTCCCATCTTGGCTGCCCATCCCGAAGCGCTGTCACCTCGTACGTGACAGACGCGCGCGGTTCGGGACGGTGCCGACGTACGCGCCGAAGACCGGGCCGTACACCGCCAGGGTGCCGCCGTGCTCATGTGTTTCCCACGTCGTGGTGCGTCCAGCGTCGGAGGGTGGCCGTTTCGCCAGCTTCGTGTCGAGGGCGGCGTATCGGAGTTACGGGGCGCAGGCGCGCGGCGGACAAGGCTGAGGTCATCGATACTCCCTGCGATGTGGGGTCTAACACACGTCTGGCCAGTCTCGACAGAATAGTGATCTTTGTCAATATTGCGACATTTTCTCATGTTTGTCGGAGGAGGAACTGCTAGATGTCAGTCGGCGCCGTGCAAGAGGACCGGAACACGATCAGGAGCAGGGCAACGCGCCCAAGCGGCAGCAGTAGGCTCGAGTCGGACCGATCTCCTCGACACGCCTCAAAGTAGGAATTATCTTGGGCAAGTGGAATATTCGCAGCAGATCCGAGAAGATTGTCGTGCTGGGCGAGCTGTTCGTGGCCGTCGGCGAGCGCGAATGCGGCGGCGAAATCCTCGGGGTCGCACCCGGTAGACCGAACTCGAGGGGGTGTACGAGTCCGCAGGGCAGGGTCGACGAACCGGGGCTCCCGGATTCGGGCGGGGCGTCGGGCGATTCCCCTTCTCGGTGGTATCGACGGCTTCAGTGACGGGGCTGGATCTGGCGAGAAGCGCCGCCGCAAGTTCATAGGCGGCTGCTCCGGCTGGATTGTGAAGGCTCCGCGGACGAGGTCGGTGTCGACGGAAGCGTGAGTGCTTTCGTTGCCGGGCTTGGACGCAGTGTAGGCACCTACGCGGTGTGGCACCTATCAGTCGCATGTGTCCAGCCGTGGCAAGTGGGGAATGTTGAGCAGATAACCCCTGCGAAGCAGATGGGGCAGGACGGCACGGTCGGGGCGCCAGGCGCCCAAGTTGACTTCTCCCGCTGCAGCTGCGACGCCAGATCAAAGATCCCTGGATGCGCCCCAACTCACCCCTCGCTTCACGGCGGGATGCAAACGACTGCTCGTCACCAACGACTACTACCCAGCGTTGAGTCGGGAGAACTGCACCCTTATTACCTGGTCCATCGCGTGAAACGAACGAGTTGCGTGCGGACGCGAGCAAGATACTCCGCAACGTCAAGGCCGAGGAACCTGTGTCCGGAGGGCATCCGCACCGCCGACGGGCTCGAGCATCACGTGGACGCGATCGTGTTTGCCACGGGCTTCGATGTGGCGAAGTCCGGCACACCCCTTTTCGATTGTCGGGATCGACGGTCGATCCCTCGACGAGGAGTGGTCGTCCGGTGCCTACGCGTACAAGAGCGTCAATGTCGCCGGCTATCCGAACCTCTTCTTCACTTTCGGCCCGAATTCCGGGCCCGGGCAAAACTCGGCGCTGATGTACATGGAGGCACAGATCGACTACGCCGTGCAGGCGATCCGGGCCATGAGACGCTGGAATCTCAAGTACCTCGATGTACGTGAGAACGCGCAACGCAGCTTCAACGATGCCCTGCAGAAACGGTTGGCGAAAACGACCGGGAACTCAGAGTGCCGAACCTGGTATCTGACCGAGGACGGCTTCAACGCCACCATGTACCCCAGGTTCGCCACCCAATACGTCAAACAAATGGCGGACGTGCGGTTTCAGGACTACCACGCCGTCGCCCGGTAGGCGGCCGTGAGGCCAAGGGGCGATCCAGGAGGAATGCGCGCCCGAACTTTCCTAAGCCTGGGTTTACCCAGCTCGGACATGTGTGCCATCTGCCCGTCGATCATCGACGAACACAGTTCGATGATTGCGCATGGTAGTTGGTGGGTAGATCGAGACCGGCGGGGAATCGTTGACCTCTGAAACATGTCGGGCAACAACAAATCAGTGTGTGATCGAGGTTTGCGTCTGTGCGGTGGCGCGGGCGGCGAGGAAGTCGTCGACGAGTTGTTGCCGTTCGATGGGTCCGGTCGGCGGGAGTGCTGCGAGTCGGGTGAAGATGATGGGTCCGACGAGTTGGGTCAGGGCCAGGGTGGTGTCGAAGTGGCCGAGCTCTTGCTGGGCTTCGGGGCTGCCCAGGATCTCGTCGAACGGTTCGCGGTATTGGGTGACCACCCGCGTGCGGAGGGAACTGACCGGGTTCCTGTCATCTTCGGGATGCGATGTCGTCCCGACGGTGTCGGGTTGGGTGGAACCGAGGGCGAGCCAGCCGAGCATTGTCAGTTGGGCGGGGGCTTCCTCGATGAGCTTGGCCTGACGGTCCAGCAGCTCGATCAACTGTTCACGGATCGTTCCGGACGCCGGCGGTGCGGTGACCGGGGGCAGCAGTCGCTCGAACGCCGCGGCCAGGAGCTGGGTGCTGTCGGTGAAGTGCCGGTAGAGGGTGGTCCGCGCAACCTTGGACACCTTGGTGACCGCGTCGATCGTGACGGCCTCGATGCCGCCGGTCGAGAGCAGGGACGTCGCCGCGTCGAGCAGTCGTGCGCGTGAACGGGCCCGCCGGGGATCCACGAGCCGGTCCTCGTCGTCGACCAGGTTTTCGATGATCATCTTCTCGCCCACCTCGTCATTGTGCCGCTCGAATCAGTCGCGGGCACTATCCACTCACCCCACATTGTGCTACTGATAGTAGCGAACCGATACCTACCGTATCGTTATGTGGAGGTGGGCGTATGGCTTCGGGTGATCGGGTGCTGCTGTCGCGGGCGCAGAAGTGGACGTTGGTGGTCTCGTGCCTGTCGGTGGCGTTGGTGGTCGCGTCGATGGCGGCCCTGTACACCGCGCTTCCGGACATTGCGGTGGCCACCGGGGCGACGCAAACCCAGCTCACCTGGGTGGTCGATGGGTACACGTTGGCGTTGGGGTGTCTGGTGTTGCCCGCCGGGGCGCTGGGTGACCGTTACGGCCGGCGGGCGGTGCTGATCGTGGGGTTGGCACTGTTTTCACTGGCCTCGGCGGTGCCACTGTTGGTATCGACCCCGTGGTGGTTGATCGCGGCGCGGGCCGCGGCCGGGGTGGGGGCGGCGTTCGTGATGCCGTCCACGCTGTCGATCCTGACCGCGGGCTTCCCCGAGCAGCAGCGGGGGCGGGCGGTCGGGATCTGGGCGGGGGTCGCCGGGTCCGGGGGTCTGCTGGGGATTCTGGGGTCCGGGGTGCTGCTCGCTTACTGGTCGTGGCAGTCGATCTTCGTCGGCCTGACCGGGGTGGGGGTGTTTCTGCTGTTGTGTGCCTTCACCATTCCCGAATCCCGCCAGGAGAATCCGCCGCTGATGGATGTGATCGGATCGGTCGCGGTGGTGTTCGCGATCGGACTGGTGGTGCTGGCCATCATCGAGGTGCCGGCACGTGGCTGGTCGGATCCCGCGGTGGTCGCCGGATTCGGGCTGGGTGTGGTGGCCACGGCGGTGTTCGTGGTGTGGGAGTTGCGGGTGGATCATCCGCTGCTCGATGTGCGGTTCTTCGCCCGCCGGGGCTTCGGGAGCGGATCGTTCTCCATCACGATTCAGTTCCTGGTGACGTTCGGCGTCTTCCTGGTCCTCGTCCAATACCTGCAGTTGATCTTCGGATACAGCCCGCTGGGTTCGGCGCTGGCGTTGGCGCCGATGATGGTGCCGTTGGTGCTCCTGTCGGCGATCGCACCGTGGATGGCGGCCCGGCTGGGGTTGCGGTTGATGACGGTGACCGGTTTGCTCGCCATCGCCGCGGGGTTCTACTTCATCAGCCGGCTGGATCTGGACTCCACCTACGTCGACGTGTTGTGGCCGACGCTGATGATGAGCGCGGGTCTGGGCCTTACCGCGGCACCGGCGACGGCGGCCATCGTCGCGGACACCCCGGTCGAAAAACACGGGGTCGCCGCGGCGGTCAACGACGCCACCCGCGAGATCGGTGCGGCGATCGGCATCGCGGTCGCCGGCAGTGTCCTGGCCGCCGGGTACAGCCACAACATCGCCCCGGCGATCGAGCGGCTCCCTCCGGAGGCGCGGGGCCCGGTCACCGACTCACTCGCCGGTGCCCTCGAGGTCGCCGACCGGGCCGGACCGGTCGGCCGGCAACTCGCCGACTTCGCCAAGTCCGCGTTTCTGCACGGCACCGAGCAGTCCGCGATCGTCCTCGCACTCATCGCGTCGGCGGGTGCCGCGATTCTGCTGTTCTGGGCGCCCGGCCGCGCTCCCCGCACCCCGGACACGGGCGCATCGGGGAACCCGGCTGAACCGGCCCAGCGCAGTCGATCCCGCGCCCGCCGCTAGCTACTTCGACCTGAAAAAGTCGGGTGTGACGGTGCGTGATCGGCCAGTCCTGGAACGCGAGAATGGCCTCAACCCCTTGGGCTAGACACCCCAGGGCTGTAGTCGTCAAGCGGCTTGGGCGGTGCGTCGATGGTCCCAGGCAATGTGCTCGTCGTAGTGGGTGTGGTGGCGGAGGCAGCCGTGGAGGATGCCGACGAGGCGGTTGCCGAGGGCGCGGAGGGCTTGGTGGTGCAGGTCGCCGGCGTCGCGGCGGTGGTCGTAGAAGTCGCGGGCGCCGGGACTGGACGACAATGCGCAGAACGCCCATTGGTCGATGGCGTCGTAGAGGCGCCGGTTGCGGACGTGGCGGGCGAGTACCGCGCGTTTCTTGCCGGACGCGATCGTTAGCGGGGAGGTGCCGGCGTAGTTTCTGCGAGACTTGGTGGTGGTGTAGCGGTCGGGGTCGTCCCCGAACTCACCGAGCACCCGGGCGCCGAGTACGACACCAAGTCCTGGCAGGGAGCGGTAGATGTCGGCGTCCGGGTGTGACTCAAAATGTGTTGCCAGTTCGGCCTCGAGTTCGGTGATTTGCCGGTTCAGCTCGGTGATGAGGCCGACCGCGGCGCTGGTGGTGGCGGCGAACGCGGCTGCAACCGGCGCCGGTGCGGTGAGGTGCTCGGCCCGCAACCCGTTCTGGATGTCGTGGGCTCGGGTGTCGAGGTTGCGTTGCCGGCCAGCCCTCGACGAGATTCCCGGCGTCGGGCGTGGCGCCGCGCAGATCATCCTCGCCGAGGTCGGGCCGGACATGACAGTGTTTCCCACGGCCGCGCACCTGGTGTCGTGGGAGAAACTGTGCCCGCGCACCATCCAGTCCGGGCCGATCCAGCGCGGCGGTCGAACCGGCAAGGGCAACCCCTATCTCAAGGGAGTGCTCGGCGAGGCCGCCGCCGCAGCCGCCAAGACGAACACCTTCCTCGGCGAACGCTACCGGCGAATCGTCAAACGTCGCGGCAAGCTCAAAGCCCTCGTCGCCGTCGCCCGCTCCATCCTCGTTGTGGTCTGGCATCTGCTGATCGACGCAAACGTCCGGTTCCACGACCTCGGCGCCGACTACCACACCCGCCACATCGACACCGAACGCAAGCTTCGCAACCACATCGCCCAGCTCGCCGCCCTCGGCTACCGGGTCACCGTGGCGCCCGCTGCCTAACCCAAACATCTACCTTCACAAACTGATCCGGCTCCGCAAGCTACGCCGGATGCTATTGCCTGCCACTCACCTTCAGCATTTTCCGGTCAGAAGGGATCGAGGCCATCGTGTTCCGTACCGTAGGCGATCAACCGTCCTTGTTCGAGTCGGTGCTGCCGCAGGAGTTGCTCCGGCTCCCTGACGAGCTGGCTCCTAAGCACCTACTGACCTACCAGGAGTTCACCCATTCCTCACCAGTCACACGCCGATCCCCCGAGTTTTCAGATGCGCTCTCACGCTGAGCTGGGCGGACAGGTAGAACACCCGCAACAGTCGGCGATCGTAGCGCCGTGGTCGTCGGTGGTTGCCGCTGATGCGGCCCGAATCCCGCGGCACCAGGGGTGGCGGGGGCAACGTTGTGGCATGGGATGACCTCGCCACCGATCCCACCCGGGTGGAGATGGTTGTCGACGACCGGGACACCGTGGTGTACCCACGAGCCATCTCTCCGTGTATGTAGCGGCGTTGAGTACCCAAAACGGATCGAGGTAGTCACCGCGCTGGCCAAGTGACCGCCACTGGCAAGATCCGCAAATTCGATCTGCGTCAACAACATCGCGATGGTTGAGCGCACAAGGCGGTGTCGGTGAGATCGCGAGTTTGTCGCTATCCGCGTCGCCGGGTGAGCTGCATTTCATGTCCTTGATTGTCCCCCGGGAGGCGATTGGGCGTTTCGGGCGCAGAGAGGACCACTGCCGGGAGTGGCACTGCGCGCAACGAGTGTGTTTGGTGTGACCCGTGTCGCCGATGGCGAGGTCTACGAGTGCGCGTGCGGCGTTGAGCACGCTGAGGTGGTGACGGTGGGCCATGCGCAGCAAGTCTCGTCGAATGCGGCGGTGTCGCTGCAGCCGCGTAACGCGATCACAATGCCTTTCGCGGTCGACAATAGTTGCCGGCCATCCATCCGACGCTTGTCCGTGGCATCTGCGGGCTCCAGCGCCGGGGTGTCACCGGTATCGGGTACTTCGGTCATCTCCCACGCCTCTGTTGATGCTGTGGTTTGCTGCGGCCACGCCGGTAGAGCGACACGTGTGCGCGGTGTGGGGAGTCGCTGCGTGGCTTCCCCGCGGCGCCCTGAGTGCTCCGCTCGTGAGGAGCGAGGGAGCGACCCGCAGGGCCCCCGCGCCCGCGTATTCGGTATGCCGAGGCGGGCAAGCTCCGTGGAGGCGGGCAAGCTCCGTGTACAAGTGCCGGACACCTGCACCGGGACGCAGGTGCGGCGGCCGGGGGTGCCTGTGCCGACACCGGGGCGTCGACGACTGGTTTCGGTGTGCCCCGGTCTCAGGTCCGGCGCCGAGGTGCCGACATCGAACTCTGGGAGCATCGGCGAGTGATCTGGGTGGCCCGTTGGTCGGGGCCGGTAGTCGTCGCGGTGGTGGGTCGGGGCGGGTAGCCGCTGGCGCTCGAGCCGGCGCGTTTCATCGGCCAGGACCACCCCCCAGGTGAGATACGGGCCGAAGAGGGCGACCGGAAGGCCGATCAAGGACAGGACCACAAGGTGTTCCATCGCGCGCTCCGTAGCGGTGGCTGAATTCTAGCTGAGCCGATCCCTCACGTTGGCATCGCTTACGGTAACGAAATCGTCTTGCGACTGAGTTGCGTGCATGTGAACTGTCGAACACTCCGATGTATCCACCCGATGTCGAAGCCGACCGGCCGCGCGGTCTGGCACCACGCGGCCAAGAACGAGCAGAGGGGTGTGGAACCGCCGAGGGGCGAAACCACGGTCACCCGCGGCATTTCATGCACGACGCTTCTTTGTCGTTGCTGCAGTCCGAAGCGACCGGTCAATGTCGTGCTCTGCTCGCTCGGAGGTTGGTATCCACATTCCGGGGATGATCCACGATGCTGTCGGCGTGTATACCCTGCCTTCGGACGGCACGAGAGTTGATGCTTGCCCATCGGATTGTCGCTGAGCGGTGGGTGAGGCGTAGACAATGTGGGGTAGATGTGCGGGTCCGGATCGGACCCGAGGTCTGAGATCGCCGTTTCGGCGATCAACAGCTCCGCGAGCGGGACGTTCCGAGAACGCTGGTCCTCAGGGCGGTCACTGTGCGATGCTCCGCAGGTACGCCGCGCTTGCCATCACATCCGAGACTGGATCCTCGGCTTCTGATTCACCCGTCACGATGGTGCCCCATTCTAGCATCAACCACCCGGCCGAAAACCCTGGTCGCCCAGGTGCTCGACGTCAGCGTCGCCGAGCGGGGGTACGCGCCCTGGGCGGCGGCGTAGGCCGCGCGGGTGTCGGTGAATGTCGGGTACGGGTCGTGGTCAGCGCGTCGTGCAGCAGCACGCGGGGTGAACGCGCCGACCGCCTTCAGGTCGTAGGAGGTGAGGGTGCCCGCCAACCGTCGGGGTCTGCCGGAAGGTACCCGCCCGGGCTGATCTGGTCGATTCGAGCCCCGGGTTTCGCATCTCGGACGGACGTGCTCGGTCGGCGGCGGGTGGCCTGAGCGCGGACCGCACCCACGCCCCCGAAACCGGCTCTGCTTCAATACGAATCATCGCCATCGCCAACCCTCGTCCATTCTGAATGGTCAGTGCTGTTGTAGGTGGAAGAGCGGAGTCAACGCTCCGCGACAACACCACCTACCAGCCCACACCGACTGCGATCGCCCGGCATAACCAGATTTGGATCACGATCACGTTCGAGGCCGGATCAACGCGAAGAACTAAACCGCTGTGTCAGAGGCGGATCCACAGCAAGACGGAAAGTCCCGGTACTTTTGCTGCGCACGACGCCTGATTCAAGCCTGCGCCTATTGCGGGGTGACTCCGCCGTCCGCCCGACTTTGTCGTAGACGTGGCCGCACACGTGGATGATGATGGGGATCAATGCTGGAGAAAGCATGAAGATCACCAGCGGGACGAACCAGTAGATGAACTCGGTCATTGCGGTACCTCTTTGTTGGTCGGAAGTATTCGATGCGCCTCGGCGATCCAGTCGACCTCAAGGGGCCTCCCGTGCCGTGTGTGGGAAGGGTGTGGTCAGGGCGATCACGTCGAAGGAGGGCGGCCGAACCCTGCGCGGTACGCGGCGTAGAAGCCGTCCATGAAGAACCGGTGCGCCGGGCCGTCGGGGAAGGGGGAGAGCCCGGATCGAGATTGTGCAGCGGGTGCTCGCGGTCCAGCTGGCGACGACCGTCGGATCTCCCTGGTTGGAGGGTAGCGACAAGCTGGTTCCGAGATGGCTGAGCCCGATCCGACCTTGTGGATGACCCCGGCACCCTCGTGGCCCCCGACTACGGGGAAGTGAATCGGGAGGTCGCCTGTGACCAGGTGCTCGTCCGAGTGGCACAGTCCGCAGGCGGTGAGCTTGACCATCGCCTCGCCGGGCTTGGGGTCGTCTAGGTCGAGTTCTTCGACCTGCCAACTCCTCTCCGAGCCCCCACAAACTGCAGCCTTTGTCTTCATCCCACTCTCTCCATTCCACGAGCCGATCACGGACTCTCCTCACTATGCGCGTGTGGTCTACGTCACCGCGCGGTCCGCACGTGCCAGGCTTGGCCCGTACGCGCCAACCGGGAGCCCCGCGGGGGCGTGGGAGTCGTGGTACTCCGCAGGTGAGTTTTTCGCCGAACAATCTCCTGTGACCACCCGGTGCGCGGTCGACCGGCAGTCGGTTCCGGTAGGCGCTGTCGGACGGGCCACCACTGCAAGGGATGAAGCCGCGACCCTCACCTCGGATCATCGCTGTCTCCGAGAGGCCGTTCGTGGTTGAGCATGCGGCTGGTTCCGTGCGGCTGCGAGCTTCCTTCCTGGCGTTGGCATCGAGCGAGAAGCGCCCTGGACGCCGGGGTGCGGACTTGCGGTGGCCATCTGGCGCGATCAGCCGGGGATATACAAAAGAGCATCGGTGTATAGACAAATTACAGATATTCGGTAGTGTCAATACCTGAGTGATCCAGGGCATAGTCCCGAACTGGTCCCGAAGGTGAGGAGTAGAGGTGACGACGAACGTGAATACCGAGTCGCACATTCCTGTCGAGGAATGGCGTGACAAGAAGCGACACTTGTGGCTGCTGGGGTTGATTCCACCGACGGCCGTCTTCCTGGGCGCGGCGTTGGTCTGGGGATTTAATGAGCTCGGCTGGAACGCGGTGTCACCGATCTGGTGGTGGATCGGTGTGATGCTCCTGTTTGGGCTGCTTCCTGTTCTCGACATTTTCTTCGGGCCCGACGGCCAGAATCCGCCGGAGGAGGTGATGGAGCGACTCGAGAACGACAAGTACTACCGCTACTGCACGTATGTGTATATCCCGTTCCAGCTGGCGAGTCTCGTCTTCGCGTGTTACCTGTGGTCGGCGGACAATCTCGCCTGGCTGGGGATTGACGGGGGATTGAGCTGGATCTCGAAGATCGGACTCGCGTTGAGCATCGGGGTGATGGGCGGAGTCGGTATCAACACTGCACATGAGATGGGCCACAAGAAGGACGAACTCGAGCGCTGGCTGTCGAAAGTGACTCTGGCGCAAACGTTCTACGGGCACTTCTATATCGAACACAACCGAGGGCACCACGTGCGTGTGTCTACGCCGGAAGATCCTGCCAGTGCACGGTTCGGCGAGACGTTCTGGGCGTTTCTTCCACGCAGTGTGTGGGGCAGTCTCAAGTCCTCCTGGGAACTCGAAAAGACCCGAATGCAGCGACTCGGCAAGAGCACGTGGAGCATCCACAATGATGTACTCAATGCCTGGGCAATGTCGGTCGTGCTGTTCGGCGCACTGACCATCGGTTTCGGTGTCGAAATCGTTCCATTTCTGGTTATCCAAGCCATCTATGGCTTTTCTCTACTCGAAACCGTGAACTACCTCGAACACTATGGGCTGTTGCGGCAAAAGACCGCGAGTGGTCGGTACGAGCGATGCGCCCCAGTGCACAGCTGGAACTCGGACCACATCTGCACCAACATCTTTCTGTACCACTTGCAGCGGCACAGTGACCACCATGCCAATCCGACCCGCCGCTATCAGACGCTTCGCAGTATGGACGGTGCGCCGAACCTCCCGAGTGGCTACGCGAGCATGATCGTCCTCGCCTATGTTCCGCCGATCTGGCGCAAGGTAATGGACAAGCGGGTTCTCGCCCACTACGACGGCGATATCACACGGGTGAACGTTCAGCCGAGCAAGCGTGAGAAGGTCCTATCCAAGTACGGAGCGAAGTAATGGCACGTTATCGATGCCCCGTCTGCGACTACGTGTATGACGAACGTACTGGCGCACCACGAGAGGGATTCCCGGCGGCAACCCGATGGAGTGCTATCCCCGAAGGCTGGTGCTGCCCGGACTGCGGAGTGCGGGAGAAAGTCGATTTTGCACCCGTGGACACCGACACGACGACAAGGAGTTGACATGAACTCTGACTTCAAGCTGTACCGATGCATTCAATGCGGATTCGAATACGACGAAGCCGAAGGCTGGCCCGAGGACGGCATCGCGCAGGGTACTCGATGGGACGATATCCCTGAAGACTGGAGTTGCCCGGACTGCGGTGCCGCGAAAGCGGACTTCGAAATGATTGAAGTGGCCCGCTCGTGACGACGATGGTGATCGTCGGTACCGGCATCGCCGGCGCAACTGCAGCGGAGACTCTACGGGCAGAGGGCTTCTCGGGAAGAATAGTGATGGTCGGAGACGAACCGAGCCTCCCTTATCGGCGGCCGGCGCTCTCCAAGGACTTGCTCGCAGGCACAATGACAGCCGAGCGGGCGCTCCTCAAATCCGACACCGCGTGGACCGAGAAGGACATCGACATTCGTTCGGGCATCAGCGCCGAAACGATCGATCCAGAACGGCGAACCGTGGCGCTGTCGGACGGCGAGACACTCACATTCGAGGCGTTGCTACTGGCAACAGGCGGACGAGCACGTGAGTTCGCCACCCGCTCAGGCGAGCGAATCCACACGTTGCGAGGCCTCGCGGATACCACGTCGCTGCGTGATGCGATCATCGGCGCAGGGTCCGTCCTGATCGTCGGCGGTGGGTTGATTGGGTCCGAGGTGGCGGCAACCGCGCGCTCGCTCGGAACCGAGGTCACGATTCTCGAAGCGGCGGAAGCGCCGTTGATCAGGATTCTTCCGCCGGCGATCTCGAAGATGTACCGCCAACTCCATGCAGAGCATGGAGTCACCATGGAAACCGGTGTCAGTCTCACCAGCCTGACCTTGGATGATCACGGTGTCGTGGCCACGGACACCGAGGGGCGCACATGGTCCGCCGGAATGGCGCTGGTGGCGATCGGGATGGCGCCGAACACCGAACTGGCTGCCTCGGCTCGGCTTTCAATCGACAATGGCATTGTCGTCGATGAGCATTTCCGCACCTCGGCGTCGGGGATTTACGCGGCAGGCGATGTCGCGAACTGCCCGAACCCGATTATCGGAGGCAGACACAGAACCGAGCATTGGAACAGCGCCATGTCTCAGGGGGCGGCTGCGGCGAAAGCCATGCTAGGCAGGCCCGCGCTCTTCACCGAGGTGCCGTGGGCGTGGTCCACACAGTACGGCCACAATCTCCAGTTCGCTGGCTGGCCCCGGGCCGACGATGATTTGATCGTCCGTGGCTCCCTCGACGACCGCAACTTTACGGCGCTGTTCAGTAGGAATCGGATGCTCGTCGGGGCTGTGTCGATGGGACGCCCCAAGGACATCCGCGCCGCGCGGGAATTGATCCAACATCGCAGCCCCCTCGATCAGCAGGCTCTGAGGGACGAAGACACCTCACTGGCGGACCTCGCCGCCATACGGCGAGAAACTGCCCCGCGATCGGTGGCCCCCATCGATTCCGTCCATGGCTGACAACATTGCGCCGGGTGTGCCGGTGATCGGACGTCCCCGCGCACACGCTCGTATTCCCTACGCGGAGGCAACCCGGTCGTTGTTGCATCAGTCGATACTCGATGCGATGGGGGACTTGCTGCGAACCAAGGATTGGTCCGAAATCACCATGACTCACGTCGCCGCGTCGGCAGGAGTGAGTCGTCAAACCCTGTACAACGAGTTTCAGTCGCGCCATGGTCTCGCTCAAGGCTACGCACTGCGGCTGACCGACAGTTTCGTGGAGGCACTCGACGAAGCCGTCTATGCGAACACGGGTGACATGCACGGAGCATTGCTCGGGGGATTCTCGAGATTCTTTGCTGAAAGCGGTTCCGATCCCTTGGTGCAATCTTTGCTCACTGGTGATCCGAAACCAGACTTGCTGCGTCTGATCACCGTCGAGAACGCCCCCCTCATCGAACGCGCAAGCGGGCGTCTGAGCACCACATTCGAACGCAGTTGGGTGCAGGCGTCCACGGAGCGTGCCATGGTCCTCGCCAAGGCCATCGCACGGCTTGCGATTAGCTATATTTCGATGCCTCCGGACTCCTACGGCGATGTGGCCGAAGACATGGCCAAGCTCTTGACGCCTTATGTCCTTGCATCCACGCCAGTGGTGGAATGAGGCACGGCGCATCGTCGACGGATGTGAGAGAGAACAGGACAGGGTCATACCTTCACCGCCGGGCGAGGTGCACAGCGTTGACGATCACCTAGTGTTCTGAGTTATTGATTCGTTGAATATATTGGTATCATCGGGTAATGGCACGTGCTGGTCGCCCGAAGGCGGAGTTGGTTCTGTCCGATGTCGAGCGTGACACGCTGCTGGGTTGGGCTCGTCGCGCGAAGACGTCGCAGGCGGTGGCGCTGCGGGCGAAGATCGTGCTGGCGTGTGCGGAGGGCGTGACGAACAAGGATGTCGCTGCGAGACTGGGGATCTGGCCGCAGACGGTGTCGAAGTGGCGGGCCCGGTTCGTCAAGGATCGACTGGCGGGCCTGGCGGACGAGCCGCGGCCGGGCGCGGCTCGCACGATCACCGACGAGCAGGTCGAGACGGTGATCGTCAAGACCCTGGAGGAGACGCCGGCGAACGGGGACACGCACTGGTCGACCCGGTCGATGGCCCGTGCCACCGGCATGTCCCAGACCGCGATTTCCCGGATCTGGCGCGCTTTCGGCCTCAAGCCGCATCTGGTGGACACCTGGAAGTTGTCCACCGATCCACAGTTCATCGAGAAGGTCCGCGACATCGTCGGCCTCTACCTCGCCCCGCCCGACAAGGCACTGGTGCTGTGCGTGGACGAGAAATCGCAGATGGTGTGCCACGAACGCTGAGGGAGGCGGGTATGTAGCAGCCTCCGGAAGTGATGCTGTGCAAGAGATGGAGGTAGGTCCTCCGGGGTCGCCCTGCAGGGGGAGGTTCCAAACCACCGCAGGCTGCGCCGGTTAAGTGCCGGTCGTGGTGAGCGCTGCGGAAAAGGCGCGGCAGAGATCGCGTCAGGTGTGGGTCAGGAAGGCGAGCGTGAGCGAACTGCTGATGACGTGTCGTAAATTTTCTCAGTGGCGTCGAAACCGGGGCATCATCTGGGCTCCGGGACAAGTCTGGGGGGAGCCTGCCGACTGCCCAGACGGCGTCCGGCATGGAGGTAGCGCGAGCCTGGCCCGGGCTCTTGCATGGAACGTGGGAACCTGTCGCCCCGATACTGTCGCCGGCCCGGTGGGCTGGTGGCGAGAGGGAGAACCCCAAGCGGACAAAACCGTGAGGGGTCGAGTACCGATGCGGGGCACGGGGGCGGACCGTCTCGTAGTAGCGGTGAAGCCTGGTAACGCGGGTGGAGCGAAGGGGACGGGTCGTCCGGGTTTGCTTGGCGGTCAACCGGTGTGCCCGGGAGGAGCCGGATGAGTAAACCGAAGTCGTTCGAGATCTCGAAACACTTGGTGTTCGAGGCGTACTTGCGAGTCAAGGCGAACAAGGGTGCGGCGGGCGTCGACGGGGTGTCGATCGAGCAGTTCGAGGTGGACCTACGGGACAACCTCTTCAAGCTGTGGAATCGCATGTCGTCGGGCTGCTATTTTCCGCCGCCGGTGCGGATGGTGGAGATCGACAAGCCTGGGGGCGGATCGAGGATCTTGGGAGTGCCGACGGAGGCGGCATACTGCCGCATCGTCCAGTGATGATTTGGGTTTCGTCACTCATCCGTTCCACCCGCTGAGGGGGCAGCGGCTCGAGGTTCTCTACGTCAAACGGCGGGCCGGGGACTCGGTGTTCGTCTGTTCCCGGGGTGCGGACGGTCAGGTGACGGTGCCCCGGTCGTGGACCGACCGGGGCGAGCCGCCGCGGGGGCACCGGCTCTCGGCCGAGGGGCTGGCCGACCTGTTCGCGGCGACACGCGCAATCGAGGATCGTTGATTGTCATGACTGGTCAGAGCACACTCTTGTGTGATGGATACACACAAGAACGAGTTCTCCGAGGTGTCGACGCGGGAGCTGTTGACGCGGCGGCGTCGGTTGGCGGCGCGGCTGGGAGATGTGGAGCAGGTGCTGGCCGGGTCGTTGGTGGAGCAGACCCGGCGCTGCGGCAGGGCGGGGTCGTGGCGAACGTGGTGATTCCCACCCCGGACTACGTTCGCTTCGCCACCCACTACGGCTTCGCCCCGGACTTCTGCCACGCCAACGATCCGCAGTCGAAGGGCGTTGTGGAGAACCTCGTCGGCTACGCCCAGCGTGACCTGGCCGTCCCGCTGTTCACCGAGGCCGCGGTCGCCGGCACCACGGTCGATGTTCATACCGCGAACGCCGCCGCCCGCACCTGGTGCGCCGAGGCCAACGCCCGGATACACACTGAGATCTGCGCAATTCCTGATGAGCGACTGCGCGACGAGCGGGAACTGTTGCACCCGTTGCCGTCTCTGCGGTTGCAGATGGGGCCGCCGCCGGTGACCCGCAAAGTGGACCGGCTCTCGTGTGTGCGGTTCGCGTCCGCCCGGTACTCGGTCCCGACCCGGCTGATCGGGACCTCCGTGCGGCTGGTTCAGTCCGACGATGCCCTGGTGATCGTCGAACCGGCGACCGGGCAGGTGGTCGCCGAACACGACCTCACAGCACCGGGAACCGCGTCGGTGCACGACGAGCACTACGACGGACCCAGGCCAGCACCCGAACCGGGCACCTAGGCCGAGAACGACTGTCGAGCAGCAATTCTGCGCACTCGGTGCGAGCGCCGAAGCGTTCCTGGTCGGTGCCGCCGCGATCGGCAACACCCGCCTGGGACCCGAACTCGAGGTGCTGCTGGCACTGGGCGCCGCGCACGGCACCGAGGCGTTGGTGGCGGCGTTGACCCGGGCGGTGGCATTCCGACGCTTCCGAGCGGCCGATGTTCGATCGATCCTCGCTGCCGGTGCCGGAACTCCGCAACCCAGGCCGGCCGGGGATGCGTTGATTCTGGATCTTCCGACGGCACCGACCCGATCGCTCGACGACTATGCGATCGGCCCGCGCACCGACGGGAGCGCCGGCTCATGACCGAAACAGCGACCACCGCAGAAGGGCCGGTCACAGCTGCAGCACCGCCCTCGGTTCCCGTGCTGGCGGCGGACCTCGATGCCGGGTTGCGCCGGCTCAAACTCGCCGCGATCCGTCGCACCGCACCCGAAGTCCTCCTGACCGCGAAGACCCAGCGGTGGACCCCGGAAGAGGTGCTGCGAACCCTCGTGGAGGCGGAGATCGCCGCACGGGACGCCTCGAACATCGTGAACCGGCTCAAGGTTGCCGGGTTCCCGGTCACGAAGACGTTGGAGTCGTTCGACGTCGCGGCGTCATCGATTCAGCCCAAGGTGTTCGACTACCTGACCAGCTTGGAATGGGTTCGAGCACAAGCGAATCTGATGATCATCGGACCAGCCGTTATCAACGGGAGTTCGTCGACTCTCATTAACGTCTTCGACGATGTTTGTTGATCTTGCTTTGCGATCGTTGTTTCCCGGTTATCAGAGGGAGTGCAACAACGATGTGGAGCGGGGCTTGTGGCGTACGGTCTGGCGGTGCGACCGCCTGGTGGGAGTCGGACGTGGACGGTGGTCGATGCGTCGTATCGGACCGTTGATCCGGTCGAGGAGTGGTTGGAGTCTCACCGGACTTTGTGGTCGCCGAATACGGTGCGCGGCTATGCGACGGCGTTGGCTCAGTGGTGGACGTTCCTGGAGCAGCGCGACGAGGTCGGGAAGTGGCGGGACGTCGGTGTCCCCGCGGTGACGGGGTTCCTGTCGTGGTTGCGCAACGGCCGGACGGTTGAACGCAGCCTGGTCCCGCAGGAGCAGGTACCGGGAGCTTCGACGTTGGAGGCGCGGCTGGCGGCGTTGATGTCGTTCTATCGGTGGCAGGAAGCGGTTTTCGGAGTTCCGGTCGCGGGACGGTTGATGCGCGGGGCACCGCGGCGGATGCCGGCGCGGGGGTTGCTGGCGCATCTGGATGCTCGGACGGCTCCGCGGCCGTCGTCGCTGGTGCGGGTGCGCCGCGGTCACCGGGGTACTGGTCGGCCACCTCTGTTGTTGCCTGGGCAGATCCAGGCGATCCTGAATGGATGCGCCGTGTTCGATTCGGCCACTGGTGAATGGGTCGGGAATCTGCGGGACCGGTTTCTGTTCGCGCTGCTGGCTGAGACCGGACTGTTCTCCGGGGGTCAGCCCCGTGTGGCAGCGTGATTCTCTGAGTTTGTGCAGTTCAGAGGCTGATGGGGAGATGCTATCCGCTGCAACAGGTGTGGCGCAAGCGGACTCGCGATGGTTCACTTTTTGGGGCTCGGGGCGTTGATGCGGGCCATGAGTTCGCGGTTGGTGGCGCGGGCCGCGGCGAGGTCTTCGTCGCGTTCGTCGAGTTGTTGCTGTAGGTCGATGACCTGTTGTTCGAGATGGGTGATCCGGTGGTGGAGTGCATCGATGTCGGTTGGGGCGCCGAGCCCGGACTCGCGCCAGGTTTGTTCGCCGAGGGCTTCGGACAGGCGCTTTTCCAGGTGCTGGATTCGGGTGTTGAGCCGGACGGCGCGTTCGTGGGCGGCGAGCAGGTCTGCTTGCAGCGAGGCTCGGGTGACCGCTGGTCCGGTGCCGTCGTCGGCGGTGGGTTCGGTTTGCAGCGCGTGGATCTTCTCGAGCAGGTCGCGGTGCCGGTAGAGGAATGTGCGGTCGACTCCGGTCCGGGCGAGGCCGCGGAAGGTGATCGGCTCGTTGCGGCGGATGATCTCGTGCAGTCCATGCTCGGCTCGGGCCTGTGCAGCGGCGCTCTTGCGGGCGGCGGCCTGGCGGAGGTTGTCCGGGTTGCCACGCATCAGTTGTTGTCCTGTCTCGCGGTGATGGCGTCGGTGCGGGCCTGGACGCCGGCACCGCGGATCGCCCCGGCGGTGTCGTCGGTGAGGCGGGTGCGTTCGAGGGTGAGGATGATTCGGCCGAGGGCGTCGCGTTCCTGCCGGCGTCCAGCGAGCCAGATGTTGTCCTCGCCCATCGGGTGTCCGGTGCGGGCTTCGAACGTCGCGCGGCGTTCGGTGACGAGTTGGTCGGTTCGGGCCAGCTGGGTGTGCAACTCGGGCAGGAAGGTGGCATCGGTGGCGAACTTGTCGCAGGTCAGGCAGGCGTTGCCCTTGCCGCAGACCTGGCGGGGCGGCAGCAGGCAGTACCCATTGGGCAGGATCCGGTCGGTGCGCTTGTCCAACTCGAGCATGTCGTAGAGGTCGCGAGGATCGATCTCGAGCTCGCGTCCGTCGGCGGTGAGCTTGCGGTGGCGTAGAAATTCGGCCTCGTCGGTGGACTGCAGCGTCTGCGCGTAGGTCATGGTCATGGTCGGCGTGAGATGCCCGAGAGGTAACGCTGCAGCACGTGTAACGGGACACCGCTGTTCAGCAACCGGGTGGCGACGGTGTGGCGGAATCGGTGGGTGCGGTTGAAGTCGACCAGGGCTCCGGTGCTGTCGCGCACGTCCAGCCGGACGGCCAGATCGGTCAACAGATTCCGCAGGACGGTGCCGGAGTAGGGTCGGTCGCCGTTGCGGTTCATCAGCGCGGCCAGGAACAGATACTTCGGGGTCCTTCCGGGTGCGCCGTGTTCGGCGAAAAACCTTGCGGCCCAGTCCTGTTGTTCGCGGATGATCGCGACGACCTCGGCATGCA
Organism: Rhodococcus sp. NPDC019647; assembly: GCF_044389235.1. Lineage (NCBI taxonomy): Bacteria > Bacillati > Actinomycetota > Actinomycetes > Mycobacteriales > Nocardiaceae > Rhodococcus > Rhodococcus sp. NPDC019647. The sequence goes on from NZ_JBIRXS010000034.1 coordinate 66,788, forward strand.
CCGGGATGGTGTCCGGCGCGCCGTCGATCTTCGTCTGCTGGTAGCGGAGTTTGGCGACCAGCCCCTGCTCGTTGCCGCCTGCGGCAGCCTCGCCCGGCGAGGACGACGGCGCGGTCGGCGACAATGGCAACAGTGGGTCGCGGTCGAGCAGGCAGATCTCGCTGACCCGGCGACCCAGCAACGCCACCAGCATGGTGATCCGCATGGCCTGCTCGTCCCCGAACCCGCCGTCGGCGACGGCGGCACCGAGCAGATCCAGCCCGGCCATGATCCGGGTCATGGCGTCGTCGTCGATGACCTGACCTTCGAGTCGGGGCCGGGGCTTGCCGCCCAGCTCACCACGCCTGTAGAAGCCGGCATGCTCGGGTCCGAGTCGTAACCAGCCCGGTTCGGCCTTGCAGAGCGTGTTGCTGGTGTTGTCGGTGTGCGCTGTCGCGGCATTTGGGTTCGCGCTGTGGCGTACGGCGCGGGCTGTGCTTCGGATGCGTGCGCGTACACACCGACATGCGCGCCGCGCACGGCTGATCGGCCGCCGCATCGCCGGCCTCGATGCGGTGGTACTCGACGCGCCCGAACGTATCGCCTACTGCGTGGCCGGGCGCCCGCACACCATCGTGGTCAGCCGTGGCGCGCTCACCGCCCTCGGTGAGCGTGAACTCGATGCCGTACTCGCGCGTGAACGCGCCCACCTGGCCGGCAGACATCACCTGGTGCTGGGTGCGGTCCGGGGGTTGGCTGCGGCACTGCCGCGGATAAGCCTGTTTGCCACCGGAGCAGCCGAGATCGCCCGACTGCTGGAAATGTGTGCCGACGACACCGCCGCGCGGCACCACGGGTCACGCGCCCTCCTCGGCGGTCTTCTCGCCTCGCCGGAGCGCAACCCCGCGCCCACGGAAGCGCTCGGCGCCACCGGCATCGACGTCCTCGCCCGAGCCGACCGCCTCGCTGCAGCGTCCCCTTCGGCCCGCGGTGCTCGCACGGGTGCCCCGCTGGCGGCAGCGACTGCTCTCATCGCCCTCGGCCCGGTCACCCTGGCGCTGCTCTATCACGCCGGAGTGGTGATGTGCGGCCCGATGGTCATGGGGGTCTGAGCGCGACGACTGCGGGCTGGCAAACCTCCAAAGTGGACCGACCGGGGGCGTGGGTCGAGAAGTCGCCGACTCGACGAACTGGGCCAGGGACGACCATGTAGCCGAACATCATGTGTAATGTGACAGAGTTCCTCGTTCTTCCCATGGCCACGGCTGGCGGGTCGAAATCCTCGGCGCTCGAGGCATCGACGTGCCGGTGAAACTCGGCGCGAACCCGCTCGAACTCCCCAGCGAACTCCCGCGTGTCCGCACCCTCCGACTCCGGGGTTCAGTTGCCGCGTTCGATCGCGATATCCAGGCAAGGTCATCTCCGCGGTCGGTGGTCGCTCGCGACAAGGGGCGCGATCTCCGGCTTTGCGCGAGCAGGCGTTCACGGGCCCGCACCGCCATCCACGTTGAGAGGGCGCAAACCCTCTCGACACCGGAGTGTGCATCCATTTGGCCTATGGACTCGACCTCGGCCGAGGGAACTGTGACGCCAGCTTTGTGCAGCTATTTGTGAGGTGGCTTTGAATCCAGAGTTCGGGATGCCAAACTTTATGATGTGATGATGCTGATAACCGTGCGCGATGCGTGTGCCGTCCTGATCGGGGCGGTGCAGTGAGCGCGCCATCGCGCCGTCAGTTGCTGCTCGGAGGGGCCCTGGCGGGTTCGGCCGGGCTGGTACTGGGGGCGGGGAGACTGTCGCAGTCGCCCGCCGAGCATCATCCCGGGGGAGGGGATGGAGCCAACGCTGAGGGTCACGCCTCCCACAGCGCCGGAACCGCCGGCCATGGTGGTGGGATCAGCGGGGCCACGTTCCGGCTGGGCCAGCAGGTCGATCACGCGGCGAACGGGTTTCATCCCACCGCGATGCTGCGCGATTTCGACTACGGCACCACCTCCGTGCTGCCGGACGGGCGCACGCTGCGCGAGTGGGAGATCTTCGCCGGCGACGCGGAGATCGAGGTCGCGCCCGGGGTGTTCTTCCCGGCGTGGACGTTCAATTCGCGGGTGCCGGGTCCCGCGCTGCGCTGCCGAGAGGGTGACCGGCTGCGGGTGCGGTTCACCAACGGGTCCGCGCATCCGCACACGATGCACTTCCACGGCATCCACCCGGCGGAGATGGACGGGATCCCCGGGGTGGGTCGGGGCATCATCGAGCCCGGCGAATCGTTCACCTACGAATTCGACGCCACCCCATTCGGGCTGCACCTGTATCACTGCCACGTCAGCCCGCTGGCCGAGCACATCGCCCGCGGCATGTACGGCACCTTCGTCATCGACCCTGCGCAGGGGCGCCCGCCGGCCGACGAGATGGTGATGGTGATGCACGGCTACAACACCACCTTCGACGGGGAAGGCAACCAGCTCTACGCCGTCAACGGCATCCCGTTCCACTACATGCACGAGCCCGTGCAGGTCAAACGTGGTGAGCTGGTGCGCATTTACCTGGTCAACGTGCTCGAGTACGACCCGATCAACAGCTTCCACGTGCACGGTAATTTCTTCGACTACTACCCGACCGGGACACGGCTCGAGCCGGCCGAGTTCACCGACACGATCGTTCAGGCCCAGGGACAGCGCGGAATCTGCGAAATGCGGTTCCCCCATCCGGGCAAGTACATGTTCCACGCCCACAAGACCGAGTTCGCCGATCTGGGCTGGATGGGATTCTTCGAGGTGACCGAGTGACGAACACACCAGACGCCTCGACGCCGGACACCCCCGAACACACCGGGCTCACCGACACCGAGGCCGCACCGCCGGATGACACCGATACCGCACCGCCGGATGACACCGGCACCACTCGCGGCGGCGCGTGGATCCGCGGCGTCGGCGTGGTGGCGATCATCGTCGCCGCCCTGGCGGCGCTGGCGATGCTCGCCGGGCAGAGCCTGCCCGAGCGCACCGGCCCGCCGATCGAGAACATCGCGGTCGAACGCACCGTCCTCGAGCCGGGACAGACCAGTCTGACCTTGCGCAACGTCGGCCCCGATCCGGTCACCGTCGCGCAGGTGTTCGTCAACGACGCCTTCGTCGACCTCGACGGCGCCGAGGAGCCCCTCGGGCGGCTGGACTCCGAGACGATCACGCTCGACTACCCGTGGATCGCCGGCCAGCCCTACCTGATCTCGATGCTGACCAACACCGGACTGGTCATCGAACACGAAATCCCCGCCGCGGTGGACACCCCGCAGCCGGGGGCGGCGTTCTTCGGAACCATGGCGCTGCTCGGCCTCTACGTGGGGATCATCCCGGTCCTGCTGGGCATGCTGCTGCTCCCGGTGATGCGCCGGGCGAGCGCGGAGGTGGTCAAGTTCGTGCTCGCCGTCACCGTGGGTCTGCTCGTCTTCCTCGCCTTCGACGGCGCCAGCGAGGGACTCGAGCTGGCGGCGGCCTCCGGTGGGGCGTTCGGTGGCACCACCCTCGTCGTCCTCGGCGCGGCCGCGGCCATCCTCACGCTCATGGGAATCGACCGGTACCTGCGGGCCCGTCGTGCGCGCGCCGACGCCGCCGGGGCGTCCGAGCTGCGGTTGTCGGTCATGATCGCCGCCGGTATCGGGTTGCACAACCTCGGCGAGGGCCTGGCGATCGGATCGGCCTACGCGGTCGGGGAACTCGCCCTCGGAGCCTTCCTGGTGATCGGCTTCACGTTGCACAACACCACCGAGGGCCTGGCCATTATCGCCCCGCTCACACGTCGGCGCACCTCCGTGCCGACACTGCTGGGGCTGGGGATGCTCGCCGGTGCACCGGCCATCCTCGGTGCGATCCTCGGCGCCGGGGTAAGCAATACCGAGGTCTCGGCGTTGCTTCTCGGTGTCGGTGTGGGCGCGATCATCCAGGTGATCATCCAGATCGTCCCGTCCTTGCGAAGCGATGACCGCACCGGGTCGGGGCCGTGGGTGCTCGTCGGCATCGGCACCGGAATGCTCCTGATGTTCGTCACCGCTCTGGCGGTGCCCGCATGAGCACCCTCCCATCGCCCACAGGGATGCCGCGCCGAACCTTCCTCGCCGCCGCCTGTGCCACCGGCTGCCTCGCGGCCGCCGGCTGCAGCACCGGGGCGGCCACCGCCGGTGACAATCAGGCGGATTCGGCGCGGATCGCTGTCTCCGATGTCCCGGTCGGCGGCGGGATCGTCCTCCCGCAGCAACAACTGGTCATCACCCAGCCGCAGGCGGGTGTCTTCCGGGCCTTCTCCGCGGTGTGTACCCACCAGGGCTGCAGCGTGTCCGAGGTCCACGACGGCACCATCAACTGCCCCTGCCACGGCAGCCGCTACTCCATCACCGACGGCTCCGTGGTCCGCCGGCCCGCCCAGCAACCCCTGGACGCGCACCCCGTCACGCGCACCGGGGACGTCCTCAGCATCGGCTGACCACACCACCACTGGCATTGCCCCGTCGGCGTTCGCGGCCTGCCTGCGTGTCAGGCAGGTTTGTGGGCGATGATGCGGAATCCGACGCCGCCCCTGCCGCTGCGGTGCACGGTGTCGATGGTGAACCCGGCCTCCTCGAGATAGGGCGCAGGATCTCGGGTCAGGTGGTCGGTGCCGAAGCGGACGGACAGCGGTTCGACCGCACGCATCAGGGCGAGGCCGATCGTGTTGGTCGCCGGCCCGTGCTCGGCCAGGACGATCCGCCCGCCGGGAACCAGGACCCGCAGTGCTTCCTTACTGGCCTGCAGTGGGTCGGGGATCGTGCAGAACGTGAACGTCGAGACCACCGTGTCGACCGAGGCGTCCGGAACGTCGAGTTCCTGAACATCGCCGCGGCGCACCTCGACCCGCTCGAGCCGGTCCTGCGCGATGCGTCGTCGGGCGACGTCGAGCATCCCCTCGGACAGATCGACACCGACTACCTTCTCGACCTGCGGCCCGTACAGCGGCAGGTTCAGGCCGGTCCCGACTGCGATCTCGAGCACCCGCCCGCTGGCCTGCGCGACCGCCCACTGCCGAGCCGGTCCGAGCACGAACCGTTCGAAGAATCCCATTTGCGTGTCGTAGTGCCGCGACATCGTGTCGAAGACCTTCTCGACCTTGGCATTTCCGGGTTGACGCATCACGGCCTCCAGCCGTCGTCGTGTGGCCTGACCCACTCAACCATACATATTGACCTGAATACAGATATTTCTGTAACGTCAGGGTTATGGAGACCCTGGTGCACAGCGACGCGCTCTCTCGATTCGGCTACGCGTTGTCGGATTCGACCCGTTCGCAGATCCTGCTGAGCCTGCGCAGCGGTCCCGGGTATCCATCGGATCTGGCCGAGAAGATCGGGGTGTCCCGGCAGATCCTGTCCAACCACCTGTCCTGCCTGCGCGGCTGCGGCCTCGTCGTCGCCGTTCCCGAAGGCCGCCGGGCCCGGTACGAGCTGGCCAATCCGCGGATCGGCCGGGCCCTCGACGACCTCATCGGCCTGGTCCTCGCGGTCGACCCGACCTGCTGCCCGGCCGCCGATACCGACAACTGCTGCTGATCGCTCCTCATGCGAACCGAAGGGCACCGACATGCACAAGCTCACCCCCGCCGTGCGGGACCTTTACGAGCGTGAAATGACCGCTGCGCGACAGACTCCCGACGCGCAGCTGCGCTGGTCGCATCTCGAACGGGCGCACATCGTCTCGCAACCGCACCCGTGGTTGCACACCCGCAACCATGTCGCGATGCTCGCTCTTGCGTTGCGCCAGCACAATCGCCGGGAGGCACTCGGGCAGGTCCTGCGGATCATCGTGGCGGCCCCGGGGTCGCTCAGTGGCCGCTACCCGGAGGGCAACACCGGGCGCACCGCCGCCGGGCTGATGACACCGATGCCGATACCGGCGGATCTGGCTGCCGCTCTCGCGGGCGGTTCCGCCACCGACAGCGCACAGAATTCGGAGGTCAACGGTGGCTGACGCATGCTGCGGGCCCGCACCCGCGAGGCCGAACCCCGCCGACGAGGCGACCCCCGATCACGGTCCGGTACGGCTGCGGCAGGTCCGCGAGCTGCAGTACGCGGTCATCGCCGCGGTCCTGCTCGGCGCCGGATGGCTGATCGGCACAGCCGGATCCGAGCGGCTGGGAACACTGCTCGCACTGCTCGCCGCCGTGGTCGCCGCGGTCTCCTTCGTTCCCGGGGCGGTGCGGAATCTTCGGCACGGCCGGATCGGGGTCGGCACCCTGATGACGATCGCCGCCATCGGCGCGGTCGGACTCGGACAGATCCCCGAAGCGGCGATGCTCGGCGTCTTGTTCTCCATCGCCGAAGGCCTCGAGCACTACGCAGTGACCCGCACCCGCCGCGGACTGCGCGCCCTGCTGTCCCTCGTGCCGCCGACCGCGTCGGTCCTGCGCGGCGGCACCGAGATCATCCTCGCCCCGGACGAGCTGTCCATCGGCGACATCATGGTGCTGCGGCCCGGCGAGCGGGCCGCCACCGACGGGGTGATACGGTCCGGACGAACCAGCCTGGACCTGTCGGCGATCACCGGCGAATCCGTCCCCGTCGAGGCAGGCCCCCGTGACGAGGTCCACGCCGGGGCGATCAACGGCGGCGGCGCCGTCGAGGTGCAGGTCACCGCACTCGCCGCCGACAGCTCGCTGGCCCGGATCGTGCACATCGTCGAGGAGGCCCAGGAACGCAAGGGTGCCGGACAACGGCTCGCCGACCGGGTCGCCCGCCCCCTGGTCCCGGCGATCATGATCCTCGCCTCCCTGGTCGCCGGCCTCGGGTCCCTGCTCGGCGATCCGATGCTGTGGATCGAGCGGGCCCTGGTCGTGCTCGTCGCCGTCTCCCCCTGTGCCCTGGCGATCGCCGTACCGCTGACCGTGGTCGCCGCGATCGGCGCCTCCAGCCGACACGGCGCCCTCGTCAAGGGCGGAGCCGCAGTCGAGGAACTCGGCCGCATCCGAGTCATCGCGCTCGACAAGACCGGCACCCTGACCCGCAACACCCCGCAGGTCATCGCGGTGATCACCCGAAACGGGGTATCCGAGCACGACGCCCTCACCGCGGCCGCGGCGCTCGAAGCCCGCAGCGAACACCCCCTCGCGCAGGCCATCCTCACCGCAGCAGGTGACGTCACCGCCGCCGAGGATGTCACCGCCGTGCCCGGACACGGGCTGCACGGCACCGTCGACGGAATCCCGCTTCGCCTCGGCAAACCCGGATGGATCGACCCCGGTGATCTCGCCGACGACATCGCCCACCTCCAGGGCGACGGCGCCACCGTGGTGCTCGTCGAACGAGACACCACCGTCATCGCGGCCATCGCGGTCCGCGACGAACTGCGCCCCGAGGCACCCGAAGCCGTCCATCGACTCCGGGGGCTGGGCATCGACGTGGCCATGCTGACCGGCGACAACCGCCGCACCGCCGAGACACTCGCCGCCCAGGCCGGAATCTTCACCGTGCACGCCGAACTGCTCCCCGAAGACAAAGCAGCTCTGCTCCCCGCACTCGCCGGAGGCCGGAGAATCGCCATGGTCGGCGACGGCGTCAACGATGCCCCCGCACTCGCCACCGCCGACATCGGAATCGCGATGGGCGCCATGGGAACCGACGTCGCCATCGAAACCGCCGACGTCGCGCTCATGGGGGAGGACCTGCGCCATTTGCCCCAGGTCCTCGCGCACGCCCGCCGCGCCCGCCGCATCATGCTCCAGAACATCGGGCTGTCCCTGGCCATCATCGGTGTGCTCATCCCGTTGGCCGCGACCGGTGTCCTCGGCCTGGCGACCGTGGTGTTCATCCACGAATTCGCCGAAGTCTTGGTCATCGGCAACGCCATCCGCGCCGCCAAGGCCACCGCCCTGCCCGGGCTCACGGCCGCACCCACCACCACCGGTGCGGTGCATGTGAGCGTGGCACCCGCAGTCCACACCCCAGACGACCTCTGCTGCGCATCGGCCCGCACCCGCACCACCACACCTGCACATACAACGGCGGCCGGGCCGAACCTGCTCAACCTGACTCCGCTCGCCCCGCCAACGTCGGCAGACGCCGAGGACGACGGATGTGATTGCTGCGCCCCGACACCGGCACCGGAGGGCGTCATGCGGACGAATGGGTCGGAGCACCCATAAGCGGCGAAAAGGATCCAGAGCTGACTCGTCGAAGCGCTCGCCGGAACGGCACGGTCGATGTCATGAACGTGGAACTGCTGGTCGTTCCGGGTTGCCCGCACGAAGCAGCGGCACGAACTCTGCTCGACGCGGCTCTGGTCCTCGAAGGGCTGATCGATGTCGAGGTGCACACGACGGTGATCGACACCGAAATTGCTGCGCACGCCCGTCATTTCACGGGTTCACCGACCATCCTGATCGACGGCACAGACCCGTTCGCATCCCCCGCGAACACTGTCGGACTGTCCTGCCGAATGTATGTGAGCGAATCGGGCCTGTCCGGTACACCCTCCCTCGCTCAACTACGACGCGAGCTACGCCGACCACCCCGGGCCTGATCGGGAGGGTTTCAACGCCGCGCACTATCCCCATGTCAACGCTCCGCGTGTCTCCTGATCGACAGCTCGGTGGGTGGGATCCCCGCCTGGGCGAGGTAGTGCAGCGGCAGGATCGCCGCGTGTGCGGAGTCGGCCGATCCCAGGGCCAGGCGTGTCCCGGCGAACTCGCCGGGTCCGGTGATGGAACTGCCGGGTGGGGCCACAAACACGGTGCTGAAGGTGGTGTCGGTGTCGCGTTGCGCCAGCGGTGTGGCGTGGCCGTCGGTCTGCATGACGGTGCGCAAAGGTAGATCTCGCCGACACCCCACTCGGCCGCTTCGGCGACCAGCCGGGCGATCCGCTCCACACCGAGTTCACGGCGGGGGGCGTGCGGGGACGAGGAGACGCAGCAGTAGTCGCAGGCGAGGTTGCAGTGAAAGTTGGTGTACAGCCACAGCCGTGCGCCCGGCATCCGGTCGGGACCGAGCGCCTCGCGCGGGTCGGGTGCGTGCCCGCGCCGCACGAGAAGCGTCCCGGTGTCGGCGGCGTCGACGTCCTCCCGGACGATGGTGTTTCCACTGTGGGCGCACCACCGCCGCCGCACTCTTCCCCTGCGCCTAGAACGGAGGGGCACCGGAAGACCTACCCATCCGGGTAGGAGGTGAAGATTCGGCACAGCCGGTACTCGGGTTTGCGGATCGACGAGGCCCGCCAGGCGTTGAGTCTGGTCCGCCGATGAGTTCACGGAGACGCTGCGGCACCTGTCCTCGAGGACCGGGACGAGATGCTCGCTGGTGCCTCTCCGGCGGCGCGTGAGTTGCTGCTCAGTGTGCTCGATAGCCCGCCGGGGGTCTATGTCCAGGGCCGCGACGGGCGGCCCTGGCTGGACCCTGCGGCATAGTTCACCTCTCTCCGTGTACGGCCCGCACCCGACTTCCGGGGTGCGGGGCCGTGTGCTGTGTGGGGCCGTAATGGTGCTGTGACCTGGTGTGATGACATGGCCCCGGTTTGTGATGTGGGGGTGCCGGCGATGTGTCGGGGGAGTGCCGGCGCCGGGTGTCGGCGGGCGCGCGCGGGTGTCTGTTTCCTCCGGTTTTGAGCCATTTTTGAAAGATGTTAATTTGCAACATGATTGGGTAATCAATTGGTGAATAAGTTTTTACGTGTCTTGTGCACAAACTTCAGGTTGTAAGGTTCTGAATCGATTGTTGAAGAACAGTTTTGGATTTTTGAGATTTTCGACTATTTTGGGTTGTGTGGGGGTGGGGTGGTATGCTGTGGTATGAGATGGAGCGGCGCGGGAAGGCGAGTGGGCGGCGGGTCGGGCGCACCCTCCCGCCCCCCAGCCCCGTTGGGGTGTGGGGGACCGGATCGAACGGGACGATGAAAAGCGCAGGTAAGAACCTAATCTCGGAAACTCAGAGGAGCGAAGCGACTCGATCGACGGCAACGCGAATGGGCCCACTGCGAGCCGCGCAGCGGCTCCCTGGCGGGGAGCGAAGCGACTCGCCCCGTCTCCCGGCGCGAAGCGCCGGGAGCAGCGCCGCGG
>NZ_JBIRXS010000035.1:0-69334 GCF_044389235.1 Rhodococcus sp. NPDC019647
GACCTGGCCGAAGAGGAAGTCGTAGACGCTGAGGTTCGGAATCTCGACGTCCGGAAACGGGCTCTTGAAGCTCACTGGGGCCTCTCCCTCGAAATGTTGCAGCAGCAGTTGTCGACACAAGTTTCTGTGAAAGTCAGAAACATGTACCTATCCTGTGATGACAGTCACAGGCTGCAGCAACTCTACCCGCGCGTAATTCGGTGCCGCGGGCGGTTGTCGAGACCTCATTCCTCCGTGTCGTCGATCAGATGCTCGAACGGTTTGAGGTTGGCGAGCGACTCCCCACGGGAGACCCGCCAGTCCCATTCCCGCTTGATCGAGCTGGCGAATCCCAACTCCAGGAGGGTGTTGAAATCGCCGTCCGCTGCCTCGAGGACCTGCCCGAGCACGCGGTCCAGTTCGTCCTCGTTCACGGCATGGCCGGCAAGCTGCCCGACCAGATAGATGTCGCCGATCTTGTCCAGCGTGTACGCCACCGAGTACAGCCGCCGATTGCGGCGCAACAGAAACTTGTACACGCCCTCGAAGTTCTCGTCGGGTTTGCGGCACACGAACGCCTCCACCCGAACACCGTGCGTGCCGACGGTCAGCAGGGTAGTGGTCTTCAACTTGCGCTCACCCGGCAACTCGACGATGAAATGCGTCGAGTCCTTCCTGGTGAACTCCATCTCACGCTCGGTAAGGGCAGACTCGATGACTTCGGCAAGATCGCTCATGCGCGCACTCCCCCGACCCGGCGCAGTTTCCACAATCCGCGTCCGCGGCGCGGGGAGAACTCGCTCGGCCCGATTCCGTAGTTGTAGTTGACTGTCGCTTTCCGGTAACTCTCGAGAAGCCCGTCCGCGGTGTGCTCCCACGAAAAATTCTCGGCATGCCGCGGTGCCGCGGCGGCCAGGGCAGCCAGCCGCCGGGGATCGGACACCAGCGAGTGCAACGCCGTCGCCCAGTCCCCCGTGCGGTGCCCGTCCACGAGAAGTCCGGTCTCGCCGTTGCGTACCGCGACACCGAGGCCGCCCACGTTCGCGGCGATCACCGGGGTGCCGCAGGCCTGCGCCTCGATGGCGACCAGACCGAATGATTCCGAATAACTAGGTACCGCAACGAGATCGGATGCGCGGTACACGTCGGCGAGTCGGTCGGGTGCCTGCGGAGGAAGGAAGGTGACGTGGGCCGCGATACCCAGAGAGGAGGCGAGTTCGATCAGTGCGTGGGGTCGGGCCAGCCCGGTACCGGACGGACCACCGACGACGAGGACCCGCAGGCTCGACTCGGGATCGCGGGCGATGAGTTCCGCGGCGGCACTCAGCAGCACGTCGGGGGCCTTGAGTGGCTGGATGCGGCCGACGAAGGTCACCACGGTCTCGCGGGGGTCGATGCCGAGCGCGCGCCGGGCCGCACCCTTGTCGCCGGGCCGGTACCGCGTCAGGTCGGCACCGGGGGCCACGACGTCGATGCGGCTCGGGTCGGCGCCGTAATGCCGGACCAGTTGCTCGGACTCTTCGGAAGTATTAGCGACGAGACGGTCCGATTCGGCAACGACCTGCTGTTCGCCGATCTGGCGAGCGGCAGGCTCGGGGGTGTCGCCCTCGGCGAGCGACGCGTTCTTCACCGCGGCAAGCGTGTGCGCGGTATGTACGAGCGGCACGCCCCACCGGTCGCGGGCGAGCCAGCCGACCTGACCGGACAGCCAGTAATGCGAGTGCACGACGTCGTAGTAGCCCGGTTCGTGGCGCGCCTCCTCGCGGAGCACACCCGCAACGAACGCGCAGAGCTGCGTGGGCAGGTCCTGCTTGTCCAGTCCCTCGAACGGGCCGGCCACCACGTTGCGGACCAGCACGCCGGGTGCCGCCTCCTGCACCGCCTGATCAGCGGACGACGTGGCCCTGGTGAAAATCTCCACCTCGACCCCGCGCCGGGCCATCTGCATGGCGGTCTGCAGGACGTACACGTTCATTCCGCCCGCGTCGCCGGTACCCGGCTGCGCCAACGGTGAGGTGTGGACCGAAAGCACGGCCACCCTGCGGGGGCGCGCACCCCGGCCGAGCCCGCCGAGGTCGTTGTACATGGGCGTCACGGGCTCCATACTGCCCCCTCGCTCGGCGGGGCTTCTAATCGAGGTTGCCGACGAACTCGCCGATCTCTTTGACGAACCGGGCCGGATCCTCGACGAACGGTCCGTGGTCGCAGCCGTCCCAGAACGACGCTTGCGCGTTCGGCACGAGGTCGGCGGCGTGCCTGCCTGCCGCGACGTCCACGACGGAGTCCTCGGTGCCGTGGATCACCAGAACAGGAACGTCGAGCCGCCGCAGCAGGTCGTCGTGACTCGCAGCGCGGTCGAAGAGGGCCGCACGTACCCGTGGCGGGGTGCTGAGGCTCGCACCGAACAGCGCCTGAGACTGCGCACCCTTTCCTTCGGGCGGGCCGGTGAGGGCGGTCCCGAACGCGCCGAGCGCGCGAATGGCGACGCGCGGCTCTTCCGACATCGCACCGGGAACCGCTTCCCGCATCGCGGGGCCGACTTTGCCGCCCTTCTCACCCCGGCCGATGCTGGTGATCGCACCGACGAGCACCACCCCGTCGACCGCGGCGCTCCCGTGCGTGGCGAGATAATCGCAGATGACGAGCCCACCGTACGACCATCCGAGGAGGACGGCCCCGGATGTGACGTCTTCGGCGGCGAGGACCGCGCGCACGTCCCCGGCCCAGACCGCGGAGTCGTCGTAGCCGGTGGTGGGCACGCCCGAATACCCGTGCCCGCGCAGATCGGGAGCGATCACCCGGTACCGGGCCGCCAGTTCGTCCAGCACCTCGGCGCCCCAGCACTTCGAGGACTGCGCCCAGCCGTGCAGCAGGAGGAGGGGGCGCGCGTCCTCGGCGCCGGTGACCGAGTAGACGAGCGGCGTTCCGTCGACGCCGAAGGTTTCACGAATAGCCATGCGGCCACCCTAGGGGGCCGCCGCCCTGCCGGGCGCGTGCAAGTATTGCCCTCATGAGTGTCCTGGTGTGTTTCCACGCCCATCCCGACGACGAAGTGTTCACGACGGGCGGTGTGATGCGGCAGGCCGCGGACGCCGGTCATCGCGTGGTCGTCGTCACGGCCACGGACGGGGCGCTCGGCGAGGTTCCCGACGGGATCCTCAGCGAAGGCGAATCGCTCGCCGAACGGCGCAGGCGCGAGCTCGAGCACTCGACCACCCTCCTCGGCGCCGCGCGGGTCGTGATGCTCCACTACGCGGACTCGGGGATGGCCGGGACGCCGGAGAACGACAACCCGGCTGCGTTCTGCAACGCCGACGTCGAGGAGGCGGCCGCCCGGCTGGCCGCCGTACTCGTCGAGGAAGCCGCCGACGTCGTCACCATCTACGACCCCAACGGCGGGTACGGGCACCCCGACCACGTCCAGGTGCACCACGTGGGTGTCCGCGCCGCGGAGATGGCCGGTGTGCCGCACGTGTACGAGGCTGCCGTGAGCCGCGACCACATCCGGGGTCTGCTGGCAGCCAACCCTCAATGGTCCGAGGACGCGCAGCCGCCGGATCTCGACAGCTTCGGCCTACCCGAGTCGGAGATCACCACGGTCGTCGATGTCAGTGGGGTTCTCGAGGTCAAGCGGGCGGCGATGCATGCGCACGCCACCCAAATCGGCGATTTCGGGCCCTTCCTCGCCATGCCGGACGAGCAGCTTCGTGCGGTGTTCGGCCAGGAGTGGTTCCGCCGCCGCGGGGCGCCGGACGGTCTCGCGGAATCGTCGCTCCCGCTCTGAGGAACTCGAGGCCCGTGAACTGCCTGCGGGAACCGGACTCCGCGCCTAGCATCCATGGGTATGGGACCCGCTGATCTCCTCACCAACGTCAGGTGGTCCTGCGACCGGCGCGCTGATCCGATATCTTCGTTGCTGCGCGCCTACCGCGCCACGGGAGCCGACCTGCCGTTCGGCAACCTCCTCGCAGCGCACGGCGTCGCAATGGAGGGTTACTTCTGGCGGTTCACCCAGCCGGCCACTGGCCAGGTGGTCGTCGCGCTGGCCGGCATCAACCGAGCTAAGGACGGCCAGTGGTCGACGCTCGGCCTGGCCGCCCATCCCAGCCGGTTCCTGCGCACCGACGCCTACCCGGAGGGACACGCGGAGTCCGCTGGGCTGGGAGCGTTCGCAGGCAAGGCGTTCCGCGGCACCGCCGACCGCGTGCAGGTAGATCTCGGACCGGATGCGCGGCTCGACGTCCGGGTGACCGATCGGGTCGGGTGGCCGCATCGCCGCTTCGGCGGATCCAGCGTCTTCCAGAGTGTTCCGGCGCTCAACCAGTACTGGCATCCGTGGTTGCTCGGCGGCAGAGCCGAGGGCACGGCGGTGCTGGGCGACGCCGAAATCGATCTCGGCGGCGCACAGGTGTACGCCGAGAAGAACTGGGGCAAGGGCGGTTTCCCTGACTCCTGGTGGTGGGGGCAGGCTCAGGGATTCGCCGACCGCCAGGCGTGCGTGGCGTTCGCGGGCGGGGAGATCTCCGCAGGTCCGCTGCGGACCGAGGTGACCGCCGTGGTCGTCGCCCTGCCCGACGGGACCGTGTTTCGCCTCGGCAACCCCGTCACCTCCCCGGTACGAGCGCACGTGACCGAGGATCGCTGGTCAGTGCGGGGGCGAAACCGCACCTGGAGCGTCGAGATCGAGGGCACTTCCCCGCTGGGCTCCGCACACGTGCTGCCGGTCCCACTGCCCGAGGAACGTCGCAACATCGCGGGCGCCCTCGAACATCTCGCCGGGTCGATGAGCGTCACGGTCCGTCGCCGTGGTCGTCTCGTGTGGGCAGACGAATCTCCTCTGGCAGCGCTCGAACACGGGGGCATCGAGCGCGCCCGCGAGGAACTGCGGCGACGGGGAGCCGCGCCGGACGCCACGTCGGCGCCACCCCTCAGCTGACCGCTGTCCGACGGCCCCATTGCCGACGGAAAGGTCAGCTACGCAGCCCAGTACGCGCGCGGCTGACCGATCCATCCGCACCTACTGGAGAGACACACGCCGCATCGCACCGACCGGGTCCGAGTACAGAGCGCTCAATGACACCACCGTCGACGCATACTCCTGCACCCGGTTTCCGAAGCCCGTGATGCGAATATCCTTGCGCTCCAACGACGACGCTCGAGCGAACGCCTCGGCCACGTGCGGAATTCCGGCCGGATACTCGGTGAAGGCCTGACCACCGAGTATCACCCGATCCGGATTGAACAGGTCCCGCAGCATGGCCACCGTCTTGCCCAGCACCTGGGCGCGCTCGACCAGAAGATCGTGCGCCGCAACCGATCCGGACGCCGCCACCTTGTACAGCGCACTCATCGACGGCAGCCGTGCCGACTCCGGCAGGATGCCCGCCGACACTGCGGCGCCGAGAATTGCACGATCGCTGATCGTCGCTTCGAGGCATCCGCTCGAGCCGCAGGAGCACTGCGCCGAGGAACCGGTGGGGAGGTGCGCGATGGAACCCGGCCCACTCGACGGCGTGTGCACCCGGCCGTCGATGGTGATGGCAATTCCCGCGGTTTCGCGCGCGTAGAAGTACAGCCCCGTTTCACCCTGCGCCACGAAATCCTCACTGTCCGGGCTCAGTAACAGTTCCGAGGCGGCCATCGCTTCGACGTGGGCGGCGACGGACACCGGCAATCCGAGCCCGGCGGCGATGATGGCTCCGACCTGCGCCGACTTCCACCCCAACCGGGGATGATCGACCACACCTGTCTGTGCATCGACGCGTCCACCGAGAGCGACGCCCGCCCACAGCGGACGGCGCCGGTGCCAGCGGGACGCGAAAGCCCGTGCGCTGCGGGCGATACCGGTCAGGGCCTCGGCGGACGGACCGCGCGGCGTCGGAACTTCCACAGCCCCGAGCACCTTCCCGCGCAGATCGCTCGCGAGGATGCTGGTCACCACGGCGCCGATGTGGATTCCCACGGTGAGGTACGGCTCGTGGTTCACCTCGAACGGGACGCGGGGACGACCGATCGCACCGGAGGGCGTAAGATCGCCGCGCTCGCGGAGCAACCCGAGATCGAGAAGCGTCGATACCTGACGATTGACGGTCGCAATACTGAGGCCGGTCGCCTTGGCGGCCACATCCCGCGACAGGGGGCCGCGAGCACGGGCCACACGCAGGACACCGGCGGCGGGACCGTCACTGATCCGCAGTTCGGGAGGAACGATGGTCAGGCGCGGACGAGACAGGGGGCGCTGGAGCCGGGGAGAGGCGCTCAGGTTCGAACTGGAAAGAGTGGGGGTAGACACGAAGTAGTCCTTGCGTACGGAGGCGGTGCGCACCTTCGTCCGAACACGGCGTCGTCCCTGCGGGGACGCGGACGGCTGATCAGGAGAAGACTGCGCGGGTCAGCTGGAGACGCTGAAACAGCGACAACACAGTTCCCGCGCCAACGGCAGCCGCGATCCCAGCGCGGAAGTCACATAGGTGACCCGCAGAGCGGTCGGCTGGCCGGAGGACATGCCAAGAAAAATAGCATCTTCGGTCGCTTTCACCAATCTCTGCCGATTCGGCGGTCCCCGCGACTCTTGCGATCAGAGTGACGCCAAACCTTCCAGCGGTGCCGCGCCGATGGTTCGGTTGCAGGACTGCACATCGCTCCCGATACCCGAAAGGCCCATCATGTCTATCGATTTCGCGCCCGATCAGGTTGCCGACTCCCCTGCCGTTCCGGGTGCCACCGGCGTCGTACAACTGGGCGAACACATCGGAGCCCGGATCGACGGTGTTCGGCTCGGCGGCGACCTCGACCCCGCCACGGTGTCGTTGATCCACCGGGCGCTGCTCACCCACAAAGTGATCTTCTTCCGCGGACAGCAGCACCTGACGGACGATTCCCAGTACGAGTTCGCGCAGCTGCTCGGCTCCCCCACCACGGCGCACCCCACTGTCACCTCCCGGGGAACCACGGTGCTGCCCATCGACTCCGACTACGGCAAGGCCAACAGCTGGCACACGGACGTGACCTTCGTCGACCGCATCCCGAAAGCGTCGATTCTGCGTGCCGTGCAACTTCCGACCTACGGCGGCTCCACCACCTGGGCGTCCGGGGTCGCGGCATACAACGCGCTACCGGAGCCTCTCAAGATTCTCGCCGAGAACCTGTGGGCCACCCACACCAACGTCTACGACTACGCCGCGACGAGCGCGGAGCGGGCGCAGAACGAGAAGACGCAGGAGTACCGCGCCGAGTTCCAGTCCACCTACTTCGAGACGGTGCACCCGGTGGTGCGGGTGCACCCGGAGACCGGCGAACGCACCCTGCTGCTCGGCCATTTCGTGAAGAATCTCGTCGGCCTGAGCTCTGCGCAATCGCAGGCGCTGTTCCGGATTCTGCAGGATCACGCCATCTCCCTCGAGTACACGACCCGGTGGAACTGGCAGCCGGGCGACGTCGCCATCTGGGACAACCGCGCAACGCAGCACTACGCCGTCGCCGACTACGGGGATCAGTACCGCCGGCTCAATCGCATCACCCTGGCCGGGGACGTGCCCGTCGACATCCACGGCGAACGCAGCCGCAGCATCGCAGGCGACGCGAGCAGCTACTCGGTCATCGACGAGCCCGCGCCCGTTCGCGGGTAAGGCCCCCGCCCTACCATGGCCGCATGATCATCTCACCCGACACCCGCGTCGCCGTTGTCACCGGAGCGAGCTCCGGAATCGGCGAAGCCACCGCCCGCACACTGGCTGACCAGGGGTTTCATGTGGTCATCGGAGCGAGGCGGGTGGATCGACTGGAAAAGATCGCCGGGGACATCGGGGGTACGGCGCTCGAGCTCGACGTCACCGACGACGACTCGGTGGACGCCTTCACGGCAGTCCTGCCCCGGGTGGATGTGCTGGTGAACAACGCGGGTGGGGCCAAGGGGCTGGCGCCGGTCCTCGACGCCGACCTCGACGACTGGCGCTGGATGTGGGAGACGAACGTCCTGGGAACCCTGCGGGTGACCAGGGCGCTCCTGCCCAAACTCGTCGACTCGGGCAACGGGCTGATCGTCACCATCACGTCGGTGGCGGCGCTCGAGGCTTACGACAACGGCGCCGGTTACACCACGGCCAAACACGCACAGGCCGTGCTGCATCGGACGCTGCGTGGAGAGTTGCTGGGCAAGCCCGTTCGCCTCACCGAGGTGGCGCCGGGCGCTGTGGAGACGGAGTTCTCGCTGGTGCGGTTCGAGGGCGACAAGGAGCGCGCCGACAAGGTGTACCAGGGGATCACTCCCCTGGTAGCCGCCGACGTTGCCGACATCATCGGGTTCGTGGCGTCGCGCCCCTCGCACGTCAACATCGACCAGATCGTCGTCAAGCCCCGAGATCAGGCCTCCTCGGGACGTTTCCACCGCACGACGTGACCTGAGACGTCAGAGACCGACAAGCTTCACTGCGGCTCGTCACCGGTCCCGTCCGTCGGCGCGGCGATCCTGATATTCGAGCAGTAGGACCACGGCCCACACCGCGGCAACGATCGACGCCACCGATCCCAACAGCATCCATCCCGCCACCGCAGGCCCCCTACCGTTCGACCTGTCCCGAAAATCGGGACTCGTTCAGGTAGACGCAGCGGGGGCCGGTTCGGTTCCCCTACGCGAGCGCGGACATGGACTGCCAGGTCGGCCAATCGATGCCCCAGTCGTAGATGTCACCGTCGGCTGCCGACAATTCGATGGAGGTGCCGGTGACCTCCACAGGATCGCCGTACATGGCCGTGCCGAAATACTGTTGGGCGTCGCCCAGCGACAGATTGATGCAGCCGTTGGTGACGTTCGACGACCCCTGCACACCGAGCGTCTCGGGATTCGCGTGGATGAATTCGCCGTTGTTCGAGATGCGCACCGCCCACCGCTCGCGGACGTTCTCGTAGAACGGCGGGTTGGACATGAGGAAGTCCTCGTGCTTCTCCGTCACCATGTGGATGCCGCTTCGCGTGACGTTGCGCGGTTCGTTGCCCTCGCCGTAGCTGACCGGGATGTCCATGATGGTCTGGCCGTCCCGCACCACCTGCATACGGTGGCTGGGCGCGTTGGCGATCACGATCTGGCTGCGGCCGATGGTGAAGTCGAGCGACAGATCCTCCGCTCCGTAGGCTCCGTCACCGAAGTCGAGCCCGTACAGCCTGGCGTCCAGATTCACGGTGGTGCCCGGTGCCCAGTAGTTCTGCGGTCGCCAGTGCGCGCGCGACCCGTTGTCGTCCGGCAGCCAGGCCCACGACCCCGGAGTGGGCGGCGTCGTCGTCACCGTCATCGCCTTCTCCACCGCGGCCTTGTCTTCGACGGTGTCGTGAAACTGCACGATGATGGGCGCGGCGATACCGACCTCTTGACCGTCACCGATGTTCAGGTTGGCCGAGATCGTCTGCTCGGGTTGCACGGTGGTGAAGCTGCCGTCCACGGTGACCGTCTTGCCGTCGGTACCGACTGCAGTGCCCTGCCACGTGTAAGTGGATCCGTAGCCGAGAGCCTCACCGACAGTGAACGTGGTTCGGTCGGGCGACACGACGCCCTGTACGGCACGGCCCTCCGCATTGACGAGAGCGATATCGGTGAAAGTGCCCTCGGCGGCGGTGGCCGAGACCGGCGACACCGGGTTCACGTCCTGCGAACCGGACTCCGGATTCTGGGTGACCTGAACCACCGGTTCGGGCGGGGCGACGGGCGTCCCGGACTGCGAGCCCACCGTGCAACCGGCGAGCAAGGCGCCGAGAGCGATCAGCGCCGCCGCGACACACGCGACCCGCTTCCGGCTTGTCCGAGAACCCAGTTCATGCACGACTGACACGTTACCTGCGCTACGGACCGACCTTTCAGATCGCGCAGCCCACCGTGACGGGTTCCGGTTCGAGGCGGACACCGAACGCCGACTGGACACCGTCCCGCACGTCCCGCGCAAGGGCCAGGAGATCCTCGGTCTTCGCCGCGCCGCGATTGGTGAGTGCCAGGGTGTGCTTGGTGGACAAGCGCGCTGCGGCGCCTTCGGCGGGATACCCCTTCGAGAACCCGGCCCGCTCGATCAGCCAACCGGCGGAGAGCTTGGTGCCCGTGGCGGCCGGATACTGCGGCACCGAGACGTCACCGAGTCGAGCTTCGACGGCAGCGAGAACGGCGGCCAGTTCGCTGTCGGGTACGACGGGATTGGTGAAGAAGGACCCGGCACTCCAGGTGTCGTAATCGTCGGGGTCGAGCACCATGCCTTTGCTTCTGCGCAGGTCGAGGACGGCGTTGCGGACCTCGACCGACGGTCGCCGGTCCCCTTCCTCCGCCTCCAGGGCAGAGAACAGTTCCCGGTAGCGCAACGGCTCGCTCAAACCGTCCCGGTGCACTGTCAGTTCCACCGCGAGCACGAGGGCGGCGTCGGTGTGTTTCAGGACGCTCGTGCGGTACCCGAGTCCCAGCGCGTCGGGCTGCGCCCATCGGACCTCGCCGGTGCGGCGGTCGAGGAGCCGCACGCGCCGCAACATGCTGCCGATCTCGACGCCGTACGCCCCGACGTTCTGCACCGGAGTGGCACCTGTCGAGCCGGGGATCCCGGACAGACATTCGAGCCCGCCGAGTTCGGCGGCGACGGTCTGCGCCACGACCTGATCCCACTCGGCACCGGCCTCGGCAGTGACGAATCCCTCGTCGAATTCCACGGTGGTGTTCGACACACGGACCACCACACCGTCGAAACCGTCGTCACCGACCACCAGATTGGAGCCGCCCGCGAGAATCAGCGTCGGTATGCCACTGGCGTCGAGCAGGCGGACCACATCGACCAGCACCTCGGTGGTCGGGCACTCGGCCACGATGCGCGCCGGCCCGCCCACCCGCAGAGTGGTCATTTCCGAGAAGTCGAGATTCTCGGACACGAAGGCGCCGGAATCGACGAGTTGACTGACAATGCTCACATCCCACACATCCGCAAACGGTAGCCTGCGGACCGTGAGCCGCCGCATCGAGCATTCCTCGACCTACTCCTTCCCCGTCGAACAGGTCCACGCCGGCCTGACCACCGAGCAGTACTGGCGCGACCGGATCGCCGAGGTCGGCGGGCCGGGAGCCACGCTCGACGAGGTCACGACCGGGCCCGGGACCATCTCGGTGTCCATGACGCAGTCGATTCCCGCCGACCATCTGCCGAGCATCGTCGCGAAGGTCCGATCGGGGGACCTCGTGATCACGCGCACCGAAACGTGGAACGCGCTCGACGGCGGTCGCGCGTCCGGCACCTTCACAGCTCGGGTCACCGGCGCACCGGCTGAGATCTCGGGTTCGCAAACCCTCACCAGCGAGGGCTCCGGCACGAAAGTCCAGGTCACCGGCAAGGCCGAGGTCAAAATCCCGTTGATCGGCGGCAAGATCGAAGGCGCCATCGGAGACGAGGTGCTGCGCCTGATCGACAAGGAGCAGGAGTTCACGCAGCGGTGGCTCGGCGCCTGACACCCGCCGAGCGGCGTCTCGACGGTCCCCGACCTGGGGCGGGCGTCGATTGTGTTCGGTCACAGTCCGGTAACCTTGACGATCATGGCTCGCCGCATCGACTACTCAGCCCGTTACAAGTACACCCCGAAAGAGGTGTACGGCGCGTTCACCAACCGCGACTACTGGGACGCGCGCATCGAGGAGATGCGGAAGTACTCCGAGAACCACATCGAGCACTTCGAGGTCAGCGACGACGGAATCGACATCGTCCTTCACCACATCCTGCCGCGCTCCGAACTCCCGGAGATCGCGCAGACCGTGATGAAGAAAGACATGGTCATCACCCGTAAGGAGTCGTACACCCCGTTCGGTGACCCGACCACCGGAACGTACGAGGCATCGATCCCCGCCGGACCCGGCAGCCTGACGGGCACCATGAAACTGTTCGCCACCGACACCGGATGCACGTTCCGCACGTCGTCCGAGGCAAAGGTGTACCTGCCGTTCATCGGCGGGAAGCTCGAGCAGTTGATGCTCGTCAATCTCATCGACCTCTTCCGCGCCGAGGCCGAGATCACCGAGAACTGGTTGTCACAGCAGTAGCTTCCACAGCACACAGCTCCCATGACTTCAGCGACGCTGAGGCGGCCCGGTGGTGCCCAGGCCGGCCTCACCCCCCGGGGTGTCATCACTCGGGGCACTACCGGCATCAACCGTCTGCGGCGCAGCGATCGCTGGCTTGTGAACGACGCGTTGGTGCGCCGCACGCTCGGGGACAGCGCCGACCCACTCGTCGTCGACCTCGGCTACGGCAATCGCCCGCACACCACCTTCGAACTCGCCGACCGACTCCTCTCGGTACGGCGTGATCGACGGGTGGTGGGTCTCGAGATCGATCCCGAACGGGTGGTCGAGGGCGGCAACGGAGTGAGTTTCGCGCGGGGCGGTTTCGAATTGTCCGGCCTGCGTCCGATCTTCGTCCGCGCATTCAATGTGCTGCGGCAGTATCCGGAGGAGTCGGTCGGGCCGGCCTGGGCGCTCATGCAGTCCGGCCTTGCGCCGGGCGGGCTGATTCTCGAGGGCACGTGTGACGAACTCGGCCGACGCTGCGCCTGGGTGTTGCTCGACGCCACCCGCCCCCTGTCGCTGACGCTGGCCTGGGATCCTTTCGACGTCGAGACTCCATCGGACATCGCCGAACGCCTGCCGAAGGCGCTGATCCACCGCAACGTTCCCGGCGAACCGATCCACGCGCTGCTCGCCGCCGTCGACCGGGCCTGGGCCATCGCCGCACCGCACGGCTCGTTCGGTCCCCGGGTGCGGTGGCGAGCGTCCCTTCAGCTGCTACGTGCGCAGGGTGTCCCGGTGCAACCGCAGCGCAGGCGTATTCGCGACAACGTGCTCACCGTTCCGTGGGACCTGGTGGCGCCGGCGCAGTCGCCGAGGTAATCCCGCACTCCCCCACAGAGCCGTCCCGTCACGTTCCTCGCCGAAAGACGTTGCACGTCGGGGTTGTTCGGCGGAGCCTTCGTCAGGTGCAGGTGGCCAGCGCATGCTCGACGCGCTGAGCGACCTGCGCGGGCAGCGACCCACACTCGCCGTGCAGGGTCCGCACATCCAGGCGACCGATCGCGACCCCGTCGGAGACCACCTCGTCGAGTAGTTCCTGTGAGATGCCGCTGGCGGCGAGGTCGAGCGCGGTACACGTCGGTGTGGTGATCCGCAGTGGTCCCACCTGCTCGCAGTCCTCCGCGCGAAGCGAACGGCGGTGCAGCGCCAGTTGCTGCGTGGGCGAGGGTGGCGACAGCACGGTGGAGAGGTGGATGAACCGTGGGTACAGGTGCCCGAGACCGTGCAGTTCGGCCGCGCTCTGGTGCGAGACGGCCGCGGCGGCACCGAACCACGTGCACCACTTCGCGAACTCGTCGAGGTCGGAGTGGGGACTGTCGTTCAGTCGGAACAGGTCTCGCTCGATCTTGTCCCAAGATCCTGCGCTGACGTGCTCACCGATCTCATCGGCCGTGAAGCCGAGGCGCAGTACTTGCGCCGTGGTGAAATATCCGGCTTGCGCCGTAGCGAGACGTGTCAGTTCTTCACCGACACCGTCACGCCCGGGGCCGCCGGGACGTGGAGCCAACCATCCGGACATTCCCTCACATTACGGTCTCTTGTGTCGTGAATCACACTTTCTCGCGAACTTCGCGTGCGCCCCGCGGCGGTATTCACAGAAATTGTTCAGAGTTGTCGGGAAGAATCCGTGCAATGGCAGCCCGAACGAACTCCGCATCCCGAAGTAACCGTGTGCTCGTCATCTCGCTGATCGTCATCGCCGCGCTCGTCGCCGTGCTGGTCGGCGGTGAACTCTATGTCCGCCACAGCGTGAAGAGCTGCATGGCAGATCAGTTCGAGAGCCAGCTCGGGTCCAAGGTGGACGTGGGCCTGAGCTGGAAACCCGTGTTGCTGCAATCGCTGGACAAGAACGTCCCTTACATCACCATCGACAGCGACGACACGAAGTTCGGTCCCGCAGTGGGAATGCAGGTCAACGCCCAGATCAACGACATCCGCATCGAGGACACCCCCGAGAGCAGCGGCACCATCGGCAGCTCGGACGCCCACATTCACTGGTCGACCGAGGGAATTCTGGCGACGCTGCAGCAGCAGGCGTTCGGCTCCCTCGTCAGCGCCGTCAAGGCGGATGCGGACGCCGGGACCCTGACCTTTTCGGTCGGTCCTGCCGGACTCGCCGAGCTGACCGTCCGGCCCGAGGCCGGCGGTGGAACGGTTCAGGTGAAGACGGTGAACGCCGAGATCCTGGGGTTCGGTCTTCCCACCGACCTGGTCGACGGAATCGTGCAGACCCTCACCTCGAGCCTGCAGACGTACCCGCTCGGAATGCAGCCGACCTCGCTGGAGGTCACCGACGACGCCATCGAGATCACCCTCGAGGGCGGCGCGTACACGATGCCGGCAGCCGGTACCCAGCAGCAGCAGGAACAGCAGCAGAGCAGCTGCGGACTGCTCGTCTGATCGAGCGGACGGGTCAGTCGGGCAGCCCGTCGAGGACGGCGCGGGTTCCCGACAGGCCTAGTCGCGTCGCTCCGGCGTCGATCATGTCGATCGCTGCCTGGGCGGTGCGGATGCCCCCGCTCGCCTTCACGCCGATCCGTCCCCCGACGGTCTGGGCCATCAGCCGTACGGCGTCGACCGACGCTCCGCCTGCAGGATGAAATCCGGTGGAGGTCTTGACGAAGTTGGCACCTGCGCGTTCGGCGGCGCGGCACGACTCCACGATGGCATGGTCGGTCAGGACCGCTGTTTCGAGGATCACCTTCAGCACCGGGCCGTCGCCGATGGCCTCGCGCACGGTGAGCACGTCGGCGAGGACGGCGTTGAAATCACCCGCGACCGCGGCGCCGATGTCGATCACCATGTCGATTTCCTGCGCGCCCTGATCGACCGCGAGCCGGGCTTCGGCACCCTTGACGAGTGAGTGGTGTTTTCCCGACGGGAACCCGACCACTGCCGCCGTGACCAGACCCGCGGCCCGGACGGGCAGCATCGACGGTGACACGCAGATCGCGAGAACGCCGAGCGAGCGGGCCTCGGTGATGAGCGCGTCGACGTCGGCGGTGGTCGCTTCGGGTTTGAGGAGTGTGTGGTCGACGAGGGCGGCCACCTGGGAACGGGTCAGTGCAACGTCCGGCATGCTCCGAGCTTCGCACAACGCCGCCGGCGACCCGCGTCCACGGCCTAGCATCGCGGTATGACCAATCCCGGAGCGATCTTCGACGAGGCCCGCCAGGAGTTCGATCGACTCACCACGGCAGTGTGGTCACCGGCCGGGCAGTCCCTCGTCTTCCAGCTCGGACTGCACCCCGGCGATGCCGTGCTCGACGTGTGTTGCGGTGCAGGAGCTTCGGCGATCCCCGCCGCTACCGCCGTAGGGCCCACCGGGCTGGTCCATGCCGTCGACCTCGCAGACGAACTGCTCGAACAGGGCCGGGTGAAGAGCGCGGAACGCGGCTTGAAGAACATCGAGTTCGTGTGTGCGGACGCCACCACCTGGGAGCCGCCGAGCACGGTGCCCTCGGCCGGCTACGACGCGCTCGCATGCTCGTACGGCGTCTTCTTCCTGCCACACATGGATGCGGCGTTCACCCGGCTCGCCGGTTTGGTCAGACCCGGCGGGAAGGTGGGGATCACCGTGTGGCGACGCGGAGCGCTGCGCGAATTCGCCGACGCGTTCCTGGCCGCAGTCGCCCGGCAGCAGGAACCCGCACCGGAGCAGAGCGCGTCTCGGTTCGACGTTCTCGATCGCATCGACACCCCGGACGGTCTCCATCAGTGGCTGGCCGACCTCGGTGCGGAGTCCACGGAGGTCCGTGAGTTGTCCAATCTGATCCCCGCGACACCGGAGTTCGCCTGGGATCTCGTGCTGGGTGGGGCACTGCGTGGTGCCCTCTCGCCCTTCGACGACAACACCGTCGAAGTGATTCGCCGGGACTTCCTGCAGCTCCTCACCGAGCGGGCAATCCATGACGTCGACGCCGGAACTCTGGTGGGTACCGCAGTCGTGACCGGCCGGCGGGCCACCTGAAAGACTGTTGCCCATGAGCACTGCTTCTTCCGACGATCACCGGTACGTTCTGTCCCTCGGCTGCCCCGACCGCACCGGCATCGTCGCCCGGATCTCGACGTTTCTCGCCGAGGTGGGCGGGTGGATCGTCGAGGCCGCGTATCACGCCGACGCCGACACCGGCTGGTTCTTCACCCGGCAGGCCGTGCGGGCGTCGTCGGTGAACATGTCGATCGACGAGCTGCGCGAACGATTCGCTGCCGTCGCGGCCGAGCTGGGCCCGGATACGGAATGGACGGTGTCCGACACGGGTGAACGCAAGCGTGTGGTGCTGCTCGTGAGCAAGGAAGCGCACTGTCTGCACGACCTGTTGGGTCGGGCGGCGGGCGGGGAGCTGCCGGCAGACATTTGCGCGGTGATCGGCAATCACCGCGACCTCGAGAGCGTCACCCGACGCCACGGCATCGACTTCCACCATGTGCCCTTCCCCAAGGATCCGGCCGAACGTGGTCCGGCCTTCGAGCAGGTCCGGGAACTCGTCGACGCGCACGATCCGCACGCTGTGGTCCTCGCCCGGTTCATGCAGGTGCTGCCCTCCGAACTGTGTGAGCACTGGGCAGGACGCGCCCTCAACATCCACCACAGCTTCTTGCCCTCGTTCGTCGGCGCCCGCCCGTATCACCAGGCTTTCGCACGGGGAGTGAAACTGATCGGCGCCACCTGCCACTACGTGACGGCAGAGCTGGACGCAGGCCCCATCATCGAACAGGACGTGATTCGCGTCGATCACGCCGACGAGGTCGCGGACATGGTGCGGCAGGGCCGCGACATCGAGAAGCTCGTGCTGTCGCGCGGCCTGCGCTGGCACCTCG
This sequence comes from Rhodococcus sp. NPDC019647, assembly GCF_044389235.1. Classification (NCBI taxonomy): domain Bacteria; kingdom Bacillati; phylum Actinomycetota; class Actinomycetes; order Mycobacteriales; family Nocardiaceae; genus Rhodococcus; species Rhodococcus sp. NPDC019647. The sequence continues at coordinate 16,874 of NZ_JBIRXS010000035.1, forward strand.
AGGACCGCGTCCTCGTACACGGCCGCAAGACCGTGGTCTTCAGCTGAAAAACCACTGCGGCTACAGGTTGCGCAGCCGGACGATCTCCTTGTCGAACTCGTCGATGTTCTCGACGGAACTCATGTGCCCGACACCGGGGAGCACGATGAGCCGGTCGAGATGTCCCGCTTCGTCCAGCACGCGAGCGAGCTTGCGCGCGTGGACCGGTGGTGTGAGCCGGTCCATGGACCCGACGAGCACGGTGGTCGGCACGGTGAGGTGGTCGAGTGCTTCGTGGATGTCGAGCCCGCTCAGCGCGGCACCCCAGCCCCCGCGAATGCGGGGCTTGCACTCGCGCACGATGTTCTCGCAGAAGCTGACCTCGGCGGGACTGGCGTTCGGCGACATCGACACGTACTGGATCGCCCGGGTCATCACCGGCGAAGACACCAGCGGCATCGGTGCACTCAGCACCGCACGGCCGACCGGGACCGGCACTCGCGGGAAGCGATTCGGGAGGGGAATCACCGTGGTCTCGGCGATGAGCCGGTCGCAGGCGGTGCTGGCGAGCAGGACCGCGGACGCATACTTCTGTACCTCGTCGGGATGACGGCCGGCCCAGGCCATGATGCTCATGCCGCCCATGCTGTGGCCGACCAGGACGGCCTTCTTGTCCTCGCGGACAGTCGCCCTCAGCACCTCGGACAGGTCGTCGGCGAGGACGTCGGGGCCGAGAGCGAGGGAGCCGACGGTGCTCCGACCGTGCCCGCGCTGGTCGTAGGTGATCACGCGGTATTCGCCTGAGAGGGCGTTCACTTGCGGGTACCAGTACTCGGTCGAGCAGGTCCAGCCGTGGCTGAACACGATGGGGTCGCCGTCCACCGGACCATAGGCGCGCACATACAGGGTGGCGCCGTCGTCGGTGACGATCTCGCTGACGTCGGGTCGCAGGCTCGGGGTACGCAGCAGTTCGTTCGGCGCGACCTCGGTCGTCAGCGTCAAACCGCGAGTGATGCGCTTGTGCCGAATCGCCGCTGCTGCAACGAAGGCAGCGCCCACTCCGGCGACGCCGGCGAGTGCCCGTAGGGCGGTGGTGCGCGAACTGCTGGTCATTCTTACCCCTGTCATCTGGGTGACACCGCCGTGCGGCGACGTCCGTGAGTTGTCAACTTGCGCGGTCGTTGTCGGACGTCCGCGCGGAACTCGGCGGATCCCCGAGTTGCTGTGCGGCTTTCTCGAGGGCGCGGGAGATCTGCTCTTCCATCGCCTGCGTGAAAAGGGTCTGGACGGCGTCGTGTGCGAGTGGCCGCATCTGCTCGACGAGCCGCACGATGTCCGAGATCTTCGCCTCGTCGAGCTCGAGTTGCTCGCCCTCGGGTGCGAGGTACCGGTCGGCGACGACCGCGACGAATCGAGCGGCGACGTCGGAAAGGTCTTTGCGCACGGCTGCGGTCTGTTCGAGCACGTCCTCGAGTGGGATACCCGCGTCGACGAGAACCTGGGCCGCCTCCACGAGTCGAGGACTGTTCACCGCGTAGTCGTCACCGGAGGGGACGAGCACGCCGAGCTCGGTTCCCCGCGCAATATTCTCGTCGGTGGTCTGCGCACCGAACATCCGCCGGAGTTCCGCCAGGGTGAGTCGCGCGGCGCGCTTGCGTTTCCTCCACCGGCTGCCGGGATCATCGGTCTCGAGCACATCGGTGACGTGCAGTCCGTACTGGGCGGCCGTGAGCAGCTCGCTGATGGTGGCGAAGGTGTATCCGCGGTCGAGCATCCGGCCGATGAGGTGCAGCCGGGCCAGATGCGACTCGTTGTACCACCCGGTCCGCCCCTGTTTCCGTGGTGGCGGGAGAAGTCCGCGGTCCTGGTAGACGCGCACGTTGCGCACGCTCACCCGCGCCTCGCGTGCGAGGTCGTCGATCCGATATTCCTTCATCAGACGATGTGCGCCCGTTCGAGCAGAAGCCTCGACGGGCCACCGATGAGTCCCACCTCGTCGAGGAATTCGACGGTCTTGGCGCAGCCCTCGCGGATCTTGTCGTGATAGTGGCGATTCGATCTGGCTGCCCTCTTCGCCGCGTCCACGTCGAGACCCGCCGCCGCGTAGACCTGCGGGTTCACCAGACTGGTGACGATGAAATAGGCGATGACACCGAGCGCCAACCGCACCCGGGCCCTCGCGAACCAGGACGCCGATCGGATTCGCCGGATTGTTTCCTCACGTGCGTACTTGATGTGCCGCGACTCCTCGAGGACGTGAATTCTGCTGACCGTGCGTGTCACCGGCTGAACTCGCTCGTCCCGCATGAAGTCGCGCTGCATCATGTCGAGGATCTCCTCGGCGAACAACGTCCCGCCGTATGCCAGGGATCCGGTGGCAGTCGCCTTGAAGGCGCGAGCCGCCTGACGGATCCACCACTTGGGCCGGTACGACGGAATTCCGAAGCGCTGCGCCGACCTCGCGAACATCGTGGAGTGACGGCACTCGTCGGCAATCTCGGTGAGCGCGAACTGAACGTGCGGGGTGGCCGGATCGTGGAAGTAGATGTCCCGGACGAGCATCTGCATGAGGATCAGCTCGAACCAGATTCCGGTACCGGCGATACTCGCCGCCTCGTGCTTGGTGAGAGTGACGCGTTGTTCCTCCGTCATGGTGTCCCAGAGTTCGGTGCCGTAGAGGCTGCACCACTCGGGGGTCATGCCGTACCGGTCCGCGGGGATCGGCGCATCCCAGTCGACCTCGATCAGCGGGTCGTAGGACTTGCGTGCCGCGGAGGCGAGGAGCCGCTCAGCCGTGTCCTGACGGTCACTGACGTGCATTCTCCGGGATGTCGGATGGGCATCACGGAGGACGTCCCGTGCACTCTCGACGGACATCACCACTCCTCGGTCGACTTTCTTCACCACAATAGCATTGTCACAATGTCCATTGTCATCGTTGGGCGAGAATTGCGTGCGGAAACGCATGATGTCGAAAATCCAGCCCCGGCTCCGTCCCAGCGTCGAATCGGCAAGACGGTCGAATCGGCGAGACAACACTGGAGGATGGATCCCATGGCACACGTACAACGTTTCGACCACGTCGGCATCACCGTCGCGGACCTCGACTCGGTAACGGCGTTCTTCGTCGGACTGGGTCTCGAGGTAGAGGGCACCGGATCCGTGGAGGGTGAGTTCGTGGAGACCGTCTGCGGCATCCCTGGCGCGCGCTGTGAGATTGCGATGCTGCGGCCGCCCGGCGGCGGCTCCCGGCTGGAACTCGCGACCTTCGTCACGCCCGAACACGTGCCCGGATCGCCCAAAGCGATGGCCAACGAGCTCGGACTGCGCAACGTGTCCTTCGAGGTCGGCGACCTCCAGGCGGCCGTCGACGCGGTGGCTGCGGACGGGTACGGGCTCATCGGCGGCATCGGCGAGTACGAGAACAGCGTGCGGATGGCCTACGTGCGTGGGCCCGAAGGGATCATCGTGTCCCTGTTCGAGCAGCTCGGCTGACGCGCCAGGCTTGGCACCTTCCCGACCGGCGGGCCACTAGTGTGCAGATATGGACGCGCTGGAGCCTGACAACGGCGCGGTCGCCTTACGCGGCATCGCCGCGTCTCTACTGGCGAATGTGTCCAGCCTGGCTGACGACATGCTCAAGTATTTGGTCGAGCGAATTCCGGAGGTCGGCGGGGATGACGAGCTTCGCGGCCTGACCCTGGGGTCGTGCTCGTCGAATCTCGAAGCGGCACTGTCGATGGTTCGTCACGGGATCGACGTAGCGGCTGCGGAGGCGCCGGTGACGGCGCTCGAACACGCGCGCGCAATGGCGTCACGAGGGCACAGCGTCGATGTGATGCTGCGGTTCTATCGGTTGGGTCATGAGTACTTCACCGAGAAGCTTTCCGACTCACTCACTGACTGGATCGAGGACCCTGCGGTTGCACTGAGGACGTTTATCGATCTGGAGCGCTTCGGATTTCGATACATCGATCGCATTTCCAGTCTGGTGGCTGCCGAGTACGTCGCCGAGCTCGACCGACGCCAGAACCAGGCACGCGCCGAGCGCGCCGATGTCGTGCGGGCACTGCTCGCTGGAGAACGTGTCGACATCGCGCGCGCCGAACGTGTGCTCAGCCACCGGCTCACCGGTCGGCAGATCGGTTTCGTGTGCTGGGTCGACGAACGCGGTGTCGACCTCGAGGGATTCGCCAGGCGGGTCGGTAGGTTCCTCGGGGCTGGTCACTCACTCGTTGTGGCGGACGGCCCACTTGCGGTGTGGGGATGGGCATCGCTAACGGGGGACGTGCGGACGTCACCCAACGGCATGGCGACGGAGTTTCCCGGCGAACGCGAGAACGTTCACATCGCGGTGGGCTCACCCCATCCGGGGGCAGCAGGCTTCCGGACGTCCCATCTCGAAGCTCTACGCACACGCCGAATCATCGAACTGTCCGGGCGTGCGGCGCCCTCGATCACAGAGTTCAGCGATGTTGCCTTGGTAGACGCCATCTCGCGTGACCTGGATGCGGCGAGGGCCTTCGTTTCCGCTCAGCTCGGCGAGCTCGCACGGGACGACGCGAAAGAGCGCGGCGAGCGCGCCGCGCTCCTGGCTGTTCTCGACGCGCAAGGGAGCCTGGCGACCGCCGCGAGCACCTTGGGAATCCATCGGAACACGGTCCTGCAGAGGATGCGTCGGGCCGAAGAGCGCAGAGGCAGGCCCGCAACGAGCAACGTCGCCGAACTGCACGCGGCGCTGATCGTCTGCAATGTGCTGGGGGCCGCGGTGTTGCCCGAGCCGAAGCCGCGCTGACCGGGGCCCGAGCGCGCCGGATGTGCTGACAGCACACCGGGAAGGGCTGGGATGGCCTTGTCGACCGATGCCCGCCGTTTGTACGTTGTGAGCAATCTCATCCCAAAGCGCGCAGAGGAGTCCGATGTCGACCACGACTCGACACCCCCAACCCCCGGCAGCGGCCTCGCAGCACGCCCTGCCCGATCCCGGCGAACAGGTACCCACGCTGTCCTGGCCGATCGTCGGCATCGGCATCTTCGCGCTCGCGCTCTTCGGCGCATCGACCTGGGCCGCCCTCACCGACACGTTGCCTGCGATCGCTACCATCGCCGCGAGCTCGACAGCAATTTTCGTCCTGTTCACCGTGTTGCACGACGCCTCGCATTACTCGATCAGCTCACATCGCTGGGTCAACGTCGCCTTCGGTCGGGTGGCCATGTTCTTCGTCTCGCCGCTGATCTCCTTCCGATCGTTCGCGTTCATCCATATCGAGCACCACCGCAACACCAACGACGGTGAGTCCGATCCCGATCACTTCGTCAGCGCCTCACCCTGGTGGCAGCTGCCCCTCCGCTTCCCGGCCATGGACCTGCCCTACATCAGCTTCCTGGTGCGCAACCTGCGTCGCCGCCCACGCGCCGAAATTGCCGAAACGGCGGCCCTGATGACCCTGTCGGTGACGGTCATCGCGTCGGCTGCCTTCGCCGGACATCTGTGGACGCTCGCGCTGATCTACCTGATTCCCGAACGGGTGGCGATGTTCGTGCTCGCCTGGTGGTTCGACTGGCTACCCCATCACGACCTCGAAGACACCCAACGCGAGAACCGCTACCGCGCGACCCGTAACCGCGTCGGTTCGGAATGGATCCTCACTCCCCTGCTCCTGTCGCAGAACTATCACCTGGTTCACCACTTACACCCCTCCATCCCCTTCTACCGCTACGTCGCGGCCTGGCGACGCAACGAGGCCGCCTACCTCGAGCGCGACTCGGAAATCAGCACCGTCTTCGGGCAACACCTCGACGCCACGCAGTACCAGGAGTGGAAACGCCTCAACGGCACACTCGCCGCCCTACTCCCGGTCCGTATGCCGCGTTCCTCCGCGGCACGCCATGCCAGCACCTACCCGATCCCTGTCGCCAGCGTCGAGCCCCTCACTCCCGACAGCGTCACAGTCACCTTCGCCGTTCCCGACCACCTTCAGGACCAGTTCGCCTTCCAGGCCGGCCAACATCTGACCGTGCACCACCGCATCGGCGGAAAGAAGGTGCGACGCAACTACTCGATCTGCACCTGCGCCACCACGGGAAAACTGGCGATCGGCATCCGCCGCATCCCCGGCGGGACATTCTCGAGCTTCGCGGTCGACACACTGCGAGCCGGCGACGTCCTGGAACTGATGACCCCCACCGGCAGCTTCGGCGCACCCCTCGATCCACTCGCCCGGCACCACCATGTCGCGGTAGCAGCAGGCAGCGGCATCACCCCCATCCTGTCGATTCTGCGCACCACCATGGAAATCGAGACCGAGAGCCGCTTCACCCTCTTCTACGGCAACCGAACCGCAGAGTCGACCATGTTCGCCGCCGAACTCGACGAACTCGAATCCCGGTACGCAGACCGGCTACGCATCTTCCACCTCCGCTCCGCCGAGGCACACCACCCCGCAGCCCTGCGCGGCCGTATCGACCTGGCGACAATTCAACGCCTGCTCGCCACCGACCTCACCACGATCGACCGGTGGTACCTGTGCGGCCCGAGCGAACTCACCACCACAATCCGCGATGACCTCGCAACCGACAAGGTGCCGACCGAGCGGATACACCTCGAACTGTTCCGCGGCACGAACCGACCCGCACACCTCGACAACTTTCCCGCCTCCCAAGTGACCATCACCCTGTCCGGCGCACAGCACACCGTGGAACTCGCCCCCGGTGAGACCGTCCTCGAATCCGCGCTGAAAAACAATATCGACGCCCCCTATGCCTGCCTCGGCGGCGCATGCGGCACCTGCAAAGCCCGAGTCATCACAGGAAAAGTATCCATGGAGCAGAACTTCGCACTGCAGGCGGCCGAGACCGAGGCCGGCTTCATCCTGACCTGTCAATCCCATCCCACCACCCCCACAGTCGCAGTCGATTACGACAGCTGAGCCAACACAGATTCGAGGGTGGAACGATGAGTAACGCATTACACCGGAACAAGACCGAACAGGACTCCACTGGGCCGTTCGCGGCGGGTGAGCATTTCCGACACGGCCTCCCGATCCGTCGACAGGCACAACAGGCTTTGGCCGACTTCAAACCGGCACAGATGCCGCTGCTACTGGATGCACTCGACGACACCGCCACACCCGTCGTCGAACACCTCGAGCCATTCGCCTGGGTGGTGCCCGAGTTCGAAGAGTTCCGCGCCACCCGAACGATCGGCCCCACTCTCGCGTGGTGGTCCGAATTTTACGGTCAATCAGCTGAATCACTGCTGGTCCACAGCGAGCGCTACTTCTGCTTCGGGCCCGAAGGGTCCGCCATCGGCGCCATGGAAGAGCACGCGATGCTGGGAATGTACGGCGCATATCGGTGCACCAGCGGAGCTACTGCCGACCGGTACGCGTACTACGCCTCCGAGGAAATGACAGCCCACATCCTCACGCGCAGCGAGACGTCTGCCGAAGTGAGCGTCACGCCCGAGAACCTGCCCTCACCTTCCGGAGTGGCGTACCTCGCCCGACCCGAAGGCGGACTCGTCCTCCTGTGGAAAATCCAGCACGACACCCTTCTCTCCGTCCAGCTCGTATCGGCATCCGAACTTGCAGAATTCCTCGGCAACGACGGTGAGCCACGCGCAGGTGCGGCATACCGGTACGTCAACCATGTCTACCTGCCGATCCCGACCGCGGAAGTTGAACTCAGCCCACAGGGAAGCGGCACTCCACCGAGCCTGCACACGATCGGCGGCCTCACTCCCGTCGGCATGGATTCCGATGTCCCGCACGAAGCCCTCACGAACAACCGCCGACGGACATCCGCCGAAATACTCGAGGTTTTCGTCGCCTTCACTCACATGCTCCGGCAGAGGACGACCCAGACCGAATCAACCACTGTGTCCGCCGCGAACTCTGCGACCACCGCGCGACGCAAGAAGCCAACACAAATCACGCATATGTCCTACCGGACCCAGTCCTCGATGCGGACCACCGACGACGAGACACCAACGCGCACATACACGCACAGTTAGACACCGAACACCTCGAACTTTCCGGCCTCAACACCGGGGGCAGTCCGCCCGGCGGAGCGGAAGCTCCTTTGCGCACTGCCCAACCATTGATCAATGATCCGGATCTTGTGAGCCGTACGCGGCACGAACTCTCCTTCGCCTCGCCAACTCCCTTGCCACATATACACCAATAAATCCAAAGAGCGTGTACTTGATAAGACTCGGGATCGTGGCAACAAAAGCCGCGCGGAGGCCATCAGAAAGGTCGACAATTCCCAACTTCAAGTTGATTGCGATATAGGTTGGGATTGCGTAGAAATACGAGAACACCACAGGTAGCCTGCCACTCCGGCCAGCAGCGATTTCAGAGCGCGCAATCGCAATACAAAGCGGGGTGAAGCCTACGACCATGAGCGCCCACATCCAGGCCTTCGATCCCATCGAGGGCTCAGCGAACCACCACAAGGTCGGCCACATGAGAACAAATGCGCCGACTATAACAATAAAGCACATTACGATAGCGATTCGCATCAAAAGGAGACGGCTTCGCTCCACCCATTCAGAAATCGGCGAAAAGACTGGGTTAGGAACTCCCCCAATTGGCCCATCTGCGACAACGGCGCCGCCGCGATGCCGGCGACCCGACCGCATACGCGAGCCTACTTCAGGAGTGCAACCAGTCTCAATGATGTAAGTTCTCAAAGTTCTCAGAACAGCATCGGTCGACCGATCGTCGAGAACCGAATGCTCTTCTAGGACTATCGACGTAGACGTGAGTCGCGATTCCGCGGATTCACGTAGCTTCTGCGTCGCGTTTATCCAGAACAGCTTCCGCAATTCGGGGTCATAGACAATACATATCACAGGTATCGAGGAATAAATCCAATCCTGCCGGTGCTTTCTTACCGAGATCGCATATCCGCCAGAACTTCTACGGAACGACACCCCACCTTTAACCTGAACTAGAATCCGATCGCCGGTCCTGATTCCACCTTCAGTCAGCGACACAATGAGATCCTCGCCTAAATCGCTCCCTCCGTCGATTTCTTGAACGATCTGCGCATGCTTTTCAAACAGAATTCGAACCTCGTTGACGGCCCGCCGCGACGTTACCCAACTCGTTGCCACCCGTGTGAAAGATCCCCAATCCGCCGTGGAATACGGCTTAAATTCGAAGCCCAGCGAATCCTGATGGACTTTCCTATCGCGCCAAACCGGTCAGCTAACGCTCCGCTAGTCCGTCATGTCCGTTCAATCCGATGAAGAGATGCAAGAAAACTATCTCTACCAGAACAGGTCGAACAAGGTGGCGCGCCGATCGATGGTCCAAACACCTGTGACATCCGTCCGTGGGTCCTTGCCAACCTCCAGGGGCGCGAGACGGCAGAACCTTCAACCACAGCAATATCGTTGGTGAACTGTTACTTGCCCGCCAGTGCGTCCACCAAATCGCTGGCGAGGAACGCCACCGCGACGGCAACCTCCTCAGGTTCACCAATACCCTGCTCGGCACGCCCTGCCATGTCCGATCCAATCGCATCCGAGCCGGACGCGAACAACGTGCGAAGGTGTGCTAGAGCCTGCGCCGTCACCGGACCACTCAGCTCGTCAGCCAGCAGGCGCGCAAACGAACTGCGCAACTCCTCGGTCTCGACCGCCCGGAGAATCCGGTAGATGTCGTGCGCGTCCTTGTCCTTCAGACGACTCGGCTTCTCGACTCGCTCACCAATCTTGTGCAGCTTCGCGACCAGGAGCGCCGCTGGGCCTGCGACTCGAACTTTCTGACGTCGCCCGTCAGCTGGGTCAAGAGGGTCTATCCACGTCGGCGCATTGTCGACAACTGCTGCCTCCAACCCACGCGCCCGACGTGTTGCCCGATTGTCGTGGGGAGGAATCCGCCCTCCCCGCCGGCTTTTCGAACTCGGACCCGCCAACGCCTCCGGCACCATGAGGTCGACAGGGATTCCATCGGCGTTCCGCCACGAGCCCGGCTGTCCACTGACACGATCGAGAAGAAACCCTGCCGCCATCATGGCTTCCTCGAGCCTCGGATCTTCTAACAGGCCTCGAGGATCCAGCGCGAGATCGGCGTCCTTGGTCGATTCAGCAAGGGCGACGGGTGCGCCTCCCGTGCGAATGTAGATTGCCTGTGCGCCAATCACCACGAACGAGTCCCGGTGCTCGCCGAGCGCTTCGACCGCATCCAGCAGAGCCGCCCGAGTCCGGACGAGGAGATCGTCGCTAGTTTCGGCGCCATCGTGACTCATTTCGCACCATCCAATCCATAAGCTCTTCAGCTTCGGACGGGCTGCGGCCCGGTCCGGTTAACAGATCGACCACTACTTGCCCCGGGGCAGCGCATGTCACACCGCCAGGGTTCTGACGGGTTCTGACAAACACCACGTCGGTGTCCGGTTCTGCAAGAAGCACATTCGCGCCTGCCTCGGTTGCGCGCAGGCCCCACTGCTCCGCGCAACCGGTGCTGTCTGCGACATACATCATCGCGTTGCGCGCCGGGGCATACTCAGCCAAGTCGGCCGCCGCGATCGTCCCGGTCACCGCGTAGCGTTCGGTGCTGCCTGCGGCATTCTTCATTAGTGCAGGAAGGCCACGTGGTGCAATCCAACGCGTGACCCGGCTGTTGCGAACAAACTCGTAGTCCGCGCTCCACCGCCGCAACAATTCACGCCAGTCCGGCACGGTTACGGCTCCTAAATCCGTTCGAGCAACGAGTTCCTCACCTTCGAGGAACTCAATTACGCGGTAGGTCGACCCTGTCGACGTGCCTGCCGCCTCGATCAGTCCGCGGATGGTCCATTCTCTATCGAAGTCGACGAGCGCCCTAACGACCTTCGCCGCCGGAGCCCCTTTTAATGTGCCTCGCGGTCGTCCTGGCCCACTCTGCGGCGCACGATTGGCGCCTGCACACCAGATGAACAACCCAGGTAGGTCAACGTCGACGCGAATGTTCCCTGTTGTATCGATGTACGAAATGCCCGCGTCGGCGAGTCGGTCCCGTACCGGCGGGGACAAATACTGGGCAACTACCACTCCTCGAGCAGAGTGATTGCCCCTAATCTGACGCTCAAGACGCTCGCGAACAGATGCGATGTCGCGGCGCTCGACTATCCGTCGAACCGCTAAAACGAGATCGACGAAATGCTCGTCAGGCGCGGTAACCCTTAGGACCGCATCGACGCGCACATCCGATTGAATCGGCAGCTCCACGGCGGCCCACCTCTTTGGCAGTCTATCCAGGAGTGCCGTGATTCCATCACGCAGAATCTCCCTCTCCGTCCGCGGCCCTGCACTTAACTTCATAGCGTCCCTCCCTGCGTTCAGCAATTATGCTATCTCCACCGACAGTGGAATGAGGCATTTTCCTGAACACCCGCAGCGTCCGCCCCCGATTGCGCTGCCGCGTCCACAAGCACCTTGATGTGTTCAGCAAAATATCTCATCTCCACCGACACCGGACTCGATATTTCTTGAACATTCCTTGGACGTTCCATGTGTCCGCATGCGTCTGCCGTACGCACCTGCTGGTGGCAGTTGAGGTATACCCCTGGATCGGTGATCAAGAGGCTTCACACCCTCGTACACCAGCTCCGCGTTCCAGCACCTGTCCGCCACTTCCACGACCGCCCGCAAGCACAACCGGTACCGGCACCGGCGTGCCTCTGCGCGGAGGATCTACACAGAACAAACTGGCCTCGAGACGAGGCGGAGCGTGACGTCACCACCGCCCGGGCTCGCTAGCATTGAAGAGTCTCCAGGAGGTTGCGGTGACACACAGTGCTGCGTCGGCTGAGACGTCCGTGCGGGTAGAGCGCTGCGACGTCTGCATCGTCGGTGCGGGCATCGCCGGAGTCAATGCCCTGTTCGTCGCCAGTCGATACTTGTCCCGCTCGCAGAAGATCATCCTGGTCGACCGCCGCGATCGTCCCGGCGGCATGTGGGTGGATACCTATGCGTATGTGCGACTGCACCAACCGCATGGCCTGTTCACCGCCGGCAACATCAAGTGGACGCTCGGCCGGGATCGGTCCTACCTGGCAACAAAGGACGAGGTGCTCACGCACTTCGAACACTGCCTCGACGTTGTCAAGCAACGAGTACACGTGGACGAGTACTTCGGCTGGACGCTCGAGTCGCATGACGAGTCAGGTGGGATGGTGCGCGTCACCTGCACATCGTCGGACGGCCACGTCATGGTCGTCGAGGCGAAGCGACTGATCAAAGCCAGCGGATTTGGAGTCGTGCCCAACGACCCGCTCGAGATCTCCAGCGCGCGCGTCCAGTCGGTATCACCCGATTTCTGCGACATGCGAGGGGACGACATGCGGGCGAGTAACGCCCCTGTGTGGGTCGTGGGCGGCGGAAAAACGGCGATGGACACCGCTCACACGCTGATCACGGAATACCCCGGCCGGGAAGTGAATCTTGTGGCAGGTTCGGGCACCTTCTTTTCGAACCGCGACCGGTTGTTCCCTACCGGCGGCCGACGATGGTGGGGCGGCACGCCCGTGACCCGCATCTTCACGGAACTGGGTCGGCGCTTCGACGGGACCAACGAGACCGATGTCGCGACCTGGTTCCGCACTACCTATGGCACCTGGCTGACCCCCACCGCAAACAACTACCTGCTGGGCTTGCTGTCCGAATCGGAGAACAGGACGATTGCCGCCGGTCTGAACGAGGTGATCATGGATCACGTCGTGGATGCCGTCGACCGCAACGGCGACACCGACTTGGTATTCCGCAGCGGCTCCGCGAAGACAATTCAACCGGGCAGCTGGATAGTGAACTGCACCGGATACTTGCTGCGAGGCGAGAACCCCTACGAGCCCTACGTTTCCGACAGTGGTGCGGTCCTGTCGATTCAACCGCGTTCTGCCACATTACATCTGACTTCGTACGTGGGATACTTCCTGACCCACCTACTGTTCTTGGACAAGATCCAGGACCTCCCGCTGTATGAACTCGACGCGCCGGATCTACGGAAGAAGTCGAAGGCGGCATTTCCCTATACGCTCGGATCGCTCACCATGTACAACCTTAGTCTCATCGTCGACAGCGTGCCGAACAAGGTATTCCTCGATTGCGGACTCGATCTCGATCGCTGGTACCCGCGGCCACGCCGCATGATCGGAACAACGCGGTTCCTGCTCACCCACCGCCGCGGACGCGATCACCTCCGCCACACCCTGGACACTGTGCGTGAGCGATTCGATGTTCGCTGCGGTCCACTGAGGTAGTCGTAACCATCAGTTCCACATGCGAATTCACCAATCGAACCTCTGCAACCGAGGTTGTGTCCGGCCGGGGCCGGCTGAAGTTCAGGCGGGCACTGCCCGCCCAGTGATAACGCAACGAAGCGTCAGTCCGGCGTGTGCTCGGTGGACTCCGGCATGAGCAGTTGCTCGGACAGCACCTCCAGTGCCTGTCGTGCGTAGCCACGCCACATCGAGGCGATCAGCGGCATGACGAGTGTCCCAGGGCCCCTCGGGTGCAGGACCCATCGCCAGGTGATTCTTGTCCCGGTCCCGCAGGGGACGAACTCCCAGATTCCGTCGATGCTGTCAACCAGCGGCCGCAGTGGGCCGGTGATGTCGCTGAGCCGGTAACCGAACGAGTGTGGGGCATCGACATTGGTCAGCACCTCGCGCATCGTTCCGCCGTCCGTGGTGACCACTGTGCGCGACTGTCCGACCCGGCCCCAGATTCCGTCCTGTCCGCGAACCTGCTTGATGGGCGGCAGCAGGGCGTAGCGGCGGGAGAAGATCGCATCCAGCGGGATCGACAGGGTCCTGTCGAATGCTTGCGCGCATGTGATCGGGATAGCCCGCGACTGGTCGACTGTGGTAGGCGTGGCCATCACGCGAGCCTAACGTAGGCGAGCAGTTGCCAAACTACCAGCGGGGTCCGCGTTGGACGTCGTCCACCCGCGGCCGGACATCCACGAGATAGACGCAGACTGCCACCACCGCGACGATGCCGAACAGCTGCACGGCGGGGAACAGCAGCAGCACGAGGAATGCCACGGCGAGAATACTCAGCCAGATGGGTTTGCTCAGCTTGTCGACGGCCGTGAAGGCGTCTTTGCGCTGGCGAGCAGCGTGAAACAGGGCGAACGCCGCGCCGCCGAGGGCGACGATGCGAATCACCAACAAGATCACCGAGACGATGCCGTCAACATGAATCACACGCTCATACTACGAGCTGAAGACGCAAACGGCCCCCGCACCGTAAAGTGCGGGGGCCGAGAGCGCGAAAAGGTCAGACCTTCTTGGCCGGAACCGTCTTCTTGGCCGGAGCCGTCTTCTTGGCGGGCGCGGGCGGAGTTGCAGCAGCCTTGGCCGGAGCAGCCTTGGCCGGAGCCGGGGCCGGGGCCGGGGCCGCCTTCTTCGCCGGGGCAGCGTGCTTGGCCGGCGCTGCCTTCTCTGCGCGGGCCTGGACGTCGGCAGCCGTAGCGTTCACCCGATCGGCAGCCTCCTTCGAGACCTCTTCCGCCTGGTCACCCAGGTCGAGAACACGAATCGCGGCCTCGTCGCCGGCGTCGGCAATCGCTTCGCCGACGCCCTCGGCAGTGTCGGAAATCCGGACGGACGCGCGGCCGGCGAGCTTCGCGGCCTGCTCGCCCACAGCGCGGGTCTGGCGCGCTACGGTGCCGAGAGCTTCCTCGGTCAGCTCGACGGCGTCACCGAAGGCCGACTCGGCGCGACCGAGACCCTCCTCGACGACCGGCTGCTTGCGGATGCGCTCGACTGCATCTTCGCCACGCTCCGCGAGGGAGGTGTAGAGGTCGGACGCAACCTTCAGGTACGCCTCGGCGACCTTGCGCAGTTCGTCGGCGGTGAACTTCTCGCGGAGCTCGGCGAGCTCCTCGGGCAGCTCGGACGGCAGGCCCGCGAGGCGCTCGCGGAGGTGCTCGACACCCTCGGTGACCTCTTCCTGCAGACCGGCGATGCGTTCGCGGGCGCCACCGACGCGCTCCTCGACATCATCCTGGGTGGTCTCGGCGCGCGAGCGGACCTGGGCGACGACGTCGGCCACGGCCTGCACCACGACGTCACCGGCACCTACGGCTGCGTACAGCGAGGTCTTGACGCTGTCGATGGTTTTCTGGTCAGTCATCGGCTATCTCCTGTTCAACGTTGGGGGGTCGGGTTCCGGCGTCTCGGGTCCGGACCGATGTGGTTCGTGGGTCCGAACCTCGGACATCCTGGATTCGGCGGACTCTGCCGAGTCGTTCTCACGACAGAAGGACTCGTAGATCTCGAGCAGCACTTGCTTCTGCCGCTCGGTGATGGCCGTATCCGCAAGCAGGGCGTCGCGAACAGGACCGTGGGGTCGTTGCTCGAGGTACCCCGCCTGGACGTACAGGACCTCCGAGGACACCCGGAGACCCTTCGCTATCTGCGCCAGCACTTCGGCCGAAGGCTTGCGCAACCCGCGCTCGATCTGACTCAGGTACGGATTACTGACGCCTGCGAGTTGCGCCAGTTGTCGCATCGAGACCTGCGCGGCTTCACGTTGTGCACGAATGAAGCCACCGATGTCGTGTGCGGCATTACTGACTACGCGAGCGGCCACATCTCCTGCACCGGCTGCCTCGCGGTCGTCGCTGGCCATCAGTCCTCCCGAATTGCTGGGCAATTTCGAGTGTAAGAGAGGGTGCTAGCAATTGCAAGCGCTCTGCTAGCAGTCGGCGCGTGGCCGTCGCCACAGGGTGCCGGGCGGTCCGAAGATCAACCCGGCGGTCAGCCGAACATCAACCCGGCGGTCAGCCGAACATCAAAGAGGAGACCGTGTAGATCAGTAACCCGGCGATCGAACCGACCACCGTGCCGTTGATCCGGATGAACTGAAGGTCCCTTCCCACCTGCAGTTCGATCTTCTTGCTCGCTTCCTCGGCATCCCAGCGTTCGACGGTGTCGGAGATGATCCCGGTGATCTCGCCGGTGTAGTTGTCGACGACGTATCGCGTGCCTGCCATGACCCACCCGTCGACCTTGAGTCTCAGCTCGTCGTCGTCGCGCAGTCGTTCGCCGATCCGGACGACGTTCTCGGCGACCTTGGTCCGCAGCGTGCTGCCCGGATCGTCGACGGACTCCATGATGAGGCGCTTGGCGACCTTCCAAGTGGCGGCGGCGAGCCCGGTCACCTCCTCGCGACCCATGATCTCGGCCTTGATCTTTTCGGCCTTCTCCATCGTGACGGGGTCGTTCTGCAGGTCGTCGGCGAAGTCGACGAGGAAGCGGTTGGCCGCCTGACGGACCTCGTGCTCGGGGTTCGAGCGCACCTTCCACGTGAATTCGACCAGCTCACGGTGGATCTTCTCGCCGAGCATCAGGTCGACGAACTTGGGCGACCAAGACGGCGAGTCGCGGGTGACGATGCGGTCGATGGTTTCCTGGCTTCCCAGGGCCCACTGGTGGGCGCGCTCGGCAAGCAGGTCCAGGATCGGCAGCTGACGGTTCTCGCGGAGTAGTTCACCGAGCACCCGCCCGATCGGCGGCCCCCATTCCGGCTCGGCCAGCCTGCGCACGATGGTGCTGTCGATGATCTGCTGCACGTCCTCGTCGCGCAGCACCTCGACGAGTCCACGCAGGACGGTCGCTGTCTCGGCGGCGATTCGCGCGGCATGTTTCGGCTGCGCCATCCAGGTGCCGAGCCGTAGCGGAATCTGGGCGGCCTCGACCTTGGCCGACACCACTTCGGGCGCCAAAAAGTTCTGACCCACGAAACTGCTCAGGCTGGCACCGAGCTGATCCTTCTTCCGTTTGATGATCGCCGTGTGCGGAATGGGCAGACCGAGGGGATGACGGAACAGAGCCGTGACGGCGAACCAGTCGGCGAGCGCGCCCACCATTCCGGCTTCCGACGCGGCGCGCACGTAGCCGACCCACTCCCCCGCGCCACGCGATTCCTGCCACCGGCACACGAGGTAGACCACGGTGGCGAACACGAGGAAACCCGTCGCCACGGTCTTCATCTTGCGGAGATCGCGCCGCTTCTCCCCGTCGTCGAAAGCAGAAAGACTCAATTGATGCACAGTTGCCATTGTGCCGAAGGTCGATGACGCGGCGCTTCCCAAAGGAGTGACGAGCGAGCTGCACAGACGGCATTGTGCGAGCCGACAACACACGAGCACTAAGCTGAGAGAAGAATTGCGATACGAAACGGATGTGAACAAGCTCAGTGGCGAATGACGACCTGAAGGATGCCGAGCAGGTGACGGAATCGATGACGAAGCTGGAGAAGGCGACCAAGCCCGACGGGCGTAAGCGCCGCTGGCGTGAGCACAAGATCGCGCGCCGGGAGGAGCTCGTCGACGGAACGATCGCCGCCATCCGCCTGCGTGGGCGCGACATCGGCATGGATGAGATCGCCTCGGAAATCGGCGTCTCCAAGACCGTGCTGTACCGGTACTTCGCCGACAAGAGCGATCTCACCAATGCCACCATGGCCCGCTACGTGGAAACCACGCTGGCACCCCGGATCTACGAGGCCATCGGCGAAGATCTCGACGACTTCGAACTCACCCGCGCCACGATCACCGCCTACGTGGAGACGGTCGCATCCGATCCCGACGTGTACCTGTACATCATGTCGAACGGTTCAGGGCCGGGCCGGGACACGGTGGCCGATTCCGAACGGATGATCGCCGAGGTCCTCTCGACGGTGCTCGGCGAGCGACTGCGTCAGATGGAGATGGATTCCGGAGGCGCGGTGCCGTGGGCGTACGGCATCGTCGGCGGTGTCCAGTTGGCTACCCACTGGTGGATCTCGAACCGATCGATGTCGGTGGAGGATCTGATCAACTACCTGACGATGATGACTTGGGGAGGCATCACCGGCATCGCTGCCTTCAACGGTTCCCCCGCGCGATTCAACGCGGCTCCGCACCCGCTGCTTCCCACAACCGACGAGTAGACGCTCACTCAATACTGTGTAACCAGAAGTAACAGGTAAACTCGGGGTCATGAACGACTCCGAGGAAGAAGTGGGTTACCGCGGGCCGGCCGAGGTCGTGGTGGGTGCACTACCCGCCGTGAGGGTCCAGGTCCAGCTCGCAGGGAACTTCGAACCCATCAGCGGTCGCTACGTCTGGCACGGGCGGGTACGCACGCTGACGGACACCCTGGGCGAGGACGCCGACCTCTCCCCCGGCACCGAGTTACGGATTACGGGACCGCAAGGTACCGCCACCGCCAGGATCACGGGCGTGGATCTGTGGGGCAGCCACCTCGTCGACGGGGTCACCCCGCCACCCTTCAGCCGAGTGTGAAACCGAGTTCGCCTGTCCGAAGACCCCGACTGTGGCACTGTTCGTAGATGGCAGACAACGCAGCAGGGTTGTGGGAGACACCGGCCGCCGAAGTGCTGCGCTTCCGGCCCGGCATGCAGATCGCTGATCTCGACAGTCGCAGCACACCCGGATTCGTCAGCGACAAGACCGACGGGAAGCGCGTTCTCCACGAACGGGGAACGGTCCTCTCCTCGTTGCAGGAGAAGCTCTACGCCAACGGTCGATCCGGCGACAACCGCTCGGTGCTGCTCGTCCTTCAGGGCATGGACACCGCGGGCAAGGGCGGAATGGTTCGTCACGTCATCGGGCACGTCGATCCGCAGGGTGTCGATCACGTGGCATTCGGGGTGCCCACCGACGAGGAGAAGCGGCACCACTACCTGTGGCGGGTCACGAAGGCGCTGCCCCGGGGTGGGCAACTGGGCGTCTTCGACCGCTCCCATTACGAGGACGTCCTGGTGGTGCGCGTACACGGCTTCGTTCCCGAGACCGTGTGGCGTGGCCGCTACGACGAGATCAATCAGTTCGAGAAGGAACTCCTCGGCACCGGCACCACCCTGGTGAAGGTGGCCATGTTCGTCTCCCTCGACGAACAGAAGTCGCGGCTGCAAAAGAGACTGGAGCGCCCGGACAAGTACTGGAAGTACAACCCGGGTGATGTGACCGAACGCAAGTTGTGGCCGGCGTATCAAGACGCCTACCAGGCGATGCTCGACAAGACGTCCACCGGGGACGCGCCGTGGTATGTGGTTCCGTGTGACCGGAAGTGGTACAGCAGAATCGCGGTCACCGAGCTGCTGATCGACGCGTTCGAACGCCTCCGCCTCGAATGGCCGCCACCTGATTTCGACGTTGACACGGAGAAGCGCCGACTCGCGGAGTCGTAGGCGAACGCGGTCGCTTCAGAAAAGGTGCGGCGTGTCGTGATGCACCCGGTGATCGTGGTGCACTGTGCCACCGTACAGCGCCATTGCTGCTGCGAGGGCGACGACGCACAACGAACCGGCGATCACCGCCCAGCCGCCCTCACCGGATCCGGCAGCGACGAGGAACCCGGCGATGCAGACCACCGCGAACAGGACGAGCGCGAAGCTTGTCCACGCGGCGAAGAGATTGAGTTTCATCAGTACTCACCTCACCTGGTGGAATCTGTTCCCGACGCTACGCCGCACTGCAATCGGCGACAAGATGTCTCAGCGGCGTCAACGGGGTTTCACGTCGTCCGGCCGGGGTAATCGAGCCGAATGAACGTACCCGGTCTGTTACGCAAGACGGAGTCCGCCGACTTCCTCGACAACGTCAGCGCACTGTTGCAGCGCAGGATCGCCGGCACGCTCAGCGGTACCGGAGCCCGCGAAGTTCTGCGGGGTTCCTGGTTGGGTCACCCGCTGCATCCCGTGCTCGTCACCGTCCCGATCGGCGCCTGGTCCGGGTCCCTGGTCCTGGACACCGTGCTGCGCGACCACGTCGCCGCCAGACGGCTGATCGGACTCGGTCTCCTCTCGGCAGTGCCCACCCTCACGACCGGCTGGGTGGACTGGGCCGAACGCGATGCGACGCAACGCCGCGTCGGCCTCATTCACGCGGGTGCGAACGCACTGGGGATCGCCGCCTTCACCGCGTCGTTCCTGCGCCGCCGCCGCGGTACCGACGCGCAAGCTGTCGCGCTGAGCGTCGCCGGGTTTCTCGCGGTCGGCGTCGGCGGAACGCTGGGCGGACATCTGACCTACGCAATGGGCGCAGGAGTCGGCGACGTGGAGCGCAGTCCGTCAGCGGACACGCTTCCCGCGTCGAGAGGATGAGGAAGAAACGAGGAACGTCATGATCGTGCTCGGGTTGATCTTGCTCCTGATCGGATGGCTGGCCAATCTCAACTGGCTCTGGGTTCTCGGCATCATTCTCCTGGTGATCGGCGCGGTGCTGTGGATTCTCGGTTCCACCGGACGCGCTGTCGGCGGCAGGCGCCACTGGTACTAGATCGCGACACCGACCGGTCCCGTGAACCCTGTCCTGTGACAGAGTGCGAGCCGGTCGGTTTACAAACCCACAGTTCGGGAATCCCCTGGCATGACCGCCACTCATCGCCAGCCGAGACCCGACTCCTGCGTCGGTCAGCCGATCAGAACCGCGCCTCTCGTCACCGCCAGGCGGTTACGAATATCGATGGTCTCCGGCAACGCGGGTCCGCTGACCGATTCGGACGGCGACGGAGGCGGTCAGAGCATCCATCTGGCGGAACTGTCCGCTGCCCTCACCCGCGAGGGCCACGACGTCACCGTGTACACGCGCCGCGCCGACGAAACCCTCCCGGACCGCTTCACGATGCCGGGCGGATACACGGTCGTGCAGGTACCCCTCGGCCCGCCCCGGCCGATGCCGGAAGCCGAAATACTGCCCCTGATGGGTGGTTTCGGCAATTTCCTGAAGAACGAATGGGAGGCCGAAAGGCCCGACATCGTTCACGCACACTATTGGATGTCGGGTATTGCGACGCAGCTCGCGGCGCGCCTCCTCGGCATCCCCACCGTGCAGACCTTCCACGCCCTCGGCGTCGTCGAGGAGCGGTTCCAGCGTCCGATGACGAGCCAGTCCAACCGTGTTCACCTCGAGCAGTTGATCGCCCGCGGAGCCACCCGGGTGGTGGCAACGTGTACCGACGAGGTTTTCGAACTGGCCCACCTCGGTCTGCCGCGGTCCCGGACATCGGTCGTTCCTTCCGGTGTCGACGTCGCGGAATTCACTCCGGACGGTCGCGCCGATGACAAGGGGATGCGTCATCGCATCGTGATGGTCGGCAGGCTGGCGCCGAGCAAGGGCTACGACACCGCCATCGCGGCGCTCACCCATCTTCCCGATACCGAACTGGTCATTGCGGGCGGACCGGCCGCCGAGCGGGTCGCCGACGATCCGGAGGCGATGCGACTGCTGGCTCTCGCGCGTGAGAGCAAGGTGAGCAACAGGGTACGGATCGTCGGCCACGTTCGGCACGACGTCATGCCCTCCCTGCTGCGCTCCGCGGACGCTGTGGTGTGTACCCCGTGGTACGAGCCATTCGGCATGGTTCCCCTGGAGGCGATGGCCTGCGGCACACCGGTGGTCGCTTCTGCGGTCGGCGGCATGCGGGACACGGTGGTCGACGGAATCACCGGGCGGCTGATCTCACCCCGAAATCCGGTGCGACTGGCCGAGGCACTACGGCAAATCTTCGACGATGATGCGCTGCGTGCGGGTTTCGGCATGGCGGGCTGCGACCGTGCCCGCGCACGGTATTCCTGGGATCGAGTCGCCACCGACACACTTCGTGCGTACGGACGTTGCGTTTCCGCTCCCCCGCGTACGAGTCGAACCGGTGCGCACTGATCTCCACACCGGTTCCGTCCGAGGATCTGCCGTCAGGCGGTTCTTCCGTGCCACGCCCCGAGCGCGCTGTCGACCGACGGGAAACACGGGTAACTCGATTCCTGACCCGCCGCCCGTAGCAACCGACAGAGCGGGCGCCCGCAGATCATTGCCCAGTGCCGGCCGTCCCGAAGGTTCGATGCGTGGACGCTGTCGAGGACCGACAGTCCTGCCGTCCCGATGAAGTCGACCTTGGACATGTCGAGGATGAATTGTCCCTCAGGCGAGATCTGGGTGCAGACGTATTCGTGGAACACGGGCGCACTGAACAGATCGATGTCACCGCGCACTCCGAGAACCATCACTCCTGAACCTATTCGCTCGGAAGAGAATTTCGCACTCGCACAGCGTGTCGGAACGGTATCGACCGCTGCGAGGACTACTTTCGGTGTGTAGTCGACGCCGGTACCCGCTCCCGAACAGGCCAGTTCAGGTTCTGGGACCCCTGGAACAACAGACATGGCTCACCCCATCTCGAACTATTGAGAGGGGAAGCGGAGCACCTGCAGACAAACCCGACCTCGGACACCTCTCACCGTCTGCTACGGCAGCGCTTCCCGACATCGGCTGTGTGTTCAACCTCGGTTCGAGACTACTCCCGGCAGTGATGTGTCACAAGGAAATAACAGATCCCCTTGCCGACATCTGCGCAGGTGAGCTATTACAAAGCGTTACCTACGGGCGCGCGTCTCGCGACGGCGCGCACTACTTGCTCGGCGACCACACGCAGCTTCACGTTCTCCTGTTGCGAGCGCGCGACGAGGACGCCGAACGCGGCCCCGGCATCTACTCCCCGCAACGCCATGACGATGCCCTTGGCCTGATCGATGACAGCCCGCGAATCATTTGCTATCCGCACTTGTTCGATCAGGCTTCTCGCTTCCTCGCATCGTCGTACCTGACGCAGTGCGGCCGTCGCCGCGTCGACGTGCAACCCGAGCACCGACTGATCGAGGTCGTCGAAGGCGTGCGGGCAGCTGCCGTACAGGTTCAGGGCACCCAGCGTCTCGATATCCCCCGACCGGGAGTCTGCCCGTGTTGTCCCGTCGGTCAGCGGCACCGACAAGGAGCTACCGCCGGTACCGAACACTGGGGCCTCGTGCAAGTGGAGGACCTCGTCCGAGGTTGCGGCCACGAATGCCGGTCCGGCTGCGCCCAGTAGCGTGATTCCGGCCATTTCCGCACCGGGAAATGCCTGAAGCGCCTGCCTGCACAAGTTGTTCAGGAGGGCAATGACACTGTCTTCGGTCTCGAGGAGCCGGAGCACCGCCTCGAGCGACACGGTGACGGGATCGACGTCCGTGGGGGCGTCGACGCTCGTCGCAGTCTGCCGTCGGAGATCCTTCCGCATCCCACCCGTCTCCTCTGACCACATGCCCCATCGAGAGCCTGAGGAACGCTCATCGCTTGCGCTAACCCTACCTGCGCATACGTACCGCACGGACTGGTTTGATCGGGGTTGTTCTGCGGTATCCCACCTGCGGTGTCCCCGGATCGCTACCCTGACTTGTCACCACCCGCGAGCCGGCAACACTCCCGCCGTCAACCCGGTAACGCCCGACCCGGAGGTCTCATGGCCATCGCCAAGACAATCGAACCCGACCAGGATCACACTCATCCCGTCGTCGAACTGCGCGTGCGAGCAACGCCCGATCAGCTGTCCGTACTACGCGCCCTGGCAGCCACCGTTGCCATTCACGAAGACTTCGACCTCGACTCCATCGCCGACATCAAACTGGCCATGGACGAGATTTGCACCCAATTGATCGTCCGCGCGACGCCCGATGCAGTCCTGGTGTGCCGGCTGCAGTACCTCGACGGCACACTGCGAGTGGCCGTGTCGAGCACCACCACGACCATTGATTCGCTCGGACCGCGCTCGTTCGGCTGGCACGTACTCCATGCCCTGACCGATTCGGTCGACATGCGCCACGAGCCGGACCCGCCCTCGTCGGGATTTGTCACCACCATGGAATTCACCAGGGTGAAGAACGGCTCGATTCTGTGACGTCCGGTACTCGCGGTGGGGGGCAGACGGCACGCTGGCCGGACGAGTATCAGGATGTGGCAGCACTGTTCGAGCGGAAGGCCGCGCTCGACGAGAACGATCCCGAAAGACGAATTCTCCGCGACGCGCTGGTGACGCGTTGCCTCCCCCTCGCGGAGCACATTGCCCGTCGTTTCGACGGCCGAGGCGAGGCGCACGACGACCTGGTACAGGTGGCGCGCCTCGGCCTCGTCAATTCGGTGGATCGGTTCGACGTGACCCGTGGTTCCGACTTCGTGTCGTTTGCGGTGCCCACGATCATGGGCGAGGTACGCCGGCATTTTCGAGATACCGGCTGGGCCGTGCGCGTACCGCGCCGCATGAAGGAACTGCATCTCGCGCTGAGCCTCGCGGTGGGCGAACTGTCGCAGACTCTCGGCCACGCCCCCACCGTCAGCGAGCTGGCCGAACATCTCCACATCGACCAGGAGGACGTGGCGCAGGGCCTCCTCGCCGGCAACGCCTACCAGACGGTGTCCGTGGACAACACGTCGTCCGACCGGTCCGGCGAACTGTCCATGGTCGAGACGATCGGTGACTACGACGCCGCGATGGACGAAGTCGAGAATCACGAGACCCTGCGCCCGCTGCTCGAGTCACTGCCCGAACGGGAGCGGACCGTCCTGATGCTCCGGTTCTTCGGCAACATGACGCAGACCCAGATCGCCGACCGCGTCGGCATCTCGCAGATGCACGTCTCGCGGCTGCTGGCGAAAACATTGGCGTCGCTGCGGGATCAGCTCGGCGAGGCGTGAGTCAGATCGTTGCCGCGTCGATCACGAACCGGTACCGCACATCGCTGGCGACGACGCGGTCGTAGGCGGCATCGATGTCGCTCGCCGGAATCACCTCGATCTCCGCGCCGATACCGTGCTCCGCGCAGAAGTCCAACATCTCCTGAGTCTGGGCGATACCGCCCACCATCGAACCGGCGAGACTGCGCCGATTGGCGGCGAGACTGAACGCGCGTACCTCGATCGGCTTTTCCGGCAGGCCGAGTTCGACGAGGGTGCCGTTGATCGCGAGCATCGACAGGTACGCATCTATGTCCAGGTTTACCGACACCGTGTTGACGATCAGGTCGAACCGGCTCCGCAACGATCTGAACGTTTCCGGATCCGAGGTGGCGTAGTAGTGATCGGCTCCGAACTTCAGCCCGTCTTCCTTCTTGCCGAGGGACTGGCTCAGAACCGTGACCTCCGCGCCCATCGCATGAGCGATCTTCACCCCGACGTGTCCCAGCCCGCCCATGCCGATGACGGCGACCTTCTTGCCCGGGCCCGCACCCCAGTGCGCGAGTGGTGAGTACAACGTGATTCCGGCGCACAGCAGCGGCGCCGCGACGTCCAGTTCCAGCCCGTCCGGAATGGAGACGACGAAACGTTCCGTCACCACGATGTGCGTCGAATATCCGCCCTGCGTCCACTCGCCGTCGCGGCCGCGTGCGTTGTACGTGCCGGTGACGCGATTCGCGCAGTACTGTTCCTCACCGGCGCGGCAGGCGTCGCACTCACCGCAGGAGTCGACGAAGCACCCGACTCCGACGCGGTCACCCACGTGATGGCGGGTCACCTCGGAACCGACGGCGGTCACCACACCGGCGATCTCGTGGCCGGGGACGACGGGATAGTGGGTCCCGCCCCACTCGTTGCGGGCGGTGTGGATGTCCGAGTGGCAGATGCCCGCGAACTTGATCTCGATGAGAATGTCGAGCGGTTCGAGCTCCCGACGTTCGATGGTGGTCTTTTCGAAAGCGCCCTCAGCGGACGTGACTGCATATGCGGCGGCGGTAACCATGCACACATGCCTACCTGTTCGCGTCGCTCGGCGTCCAGGCGGGCCGTGTCCGAGGACAACGGCCCGCCGAGACGAATCGACTCAGTCCTCGAGTTCTTCCTTCTCGGCCCGGCGGCGGAGCCGCCGCGCGGCCGCCACCAGATTGCGCAGCGAGGGTTCCAACTGCCAGTAGTGACGGGTCTTGAGACCCCCGTCGGGGTTGGCCCACAGTCGCTCGAGAGAGACGGATTCGCTGGCCTCGGTGAGCAGTTCGTCGAGCTCGTCGATATCGGGGATCCGCGCCGACCTGCTCTCGTACACACCGGGACCGACCCCGTGAGTCAGCGCCCGTTCCTTGAGCGCATCGAGCACCCAGGTAATGGACCGGGTGGCCACGATGGCAGTGACGTCCGCGTCGAGGCGTTCGATGGCATCGACGACCGACGCGCGGCTCGTGTAGGTGAGGTGGGTGTGGATCTGCGTCCCCGCTTTCGCACCACCGGTGGCGAGGCGGAACGCATCGACAGCCCACTCGAGATACGCCTCACGACCGTCCTCGCGCAGAGGCAGCAGCTCACGGATGGCCGGCTCGTCCACCTGGATGATCGCGATACCCGCGGCCTCCAGATCGGCGATTTCGTCGCGGATCACCAACGCCAGCTGGTCCGCCGTTTCGTACAACGGCTGATCCTGGCGGACGAACGACCGCGCGATCATCGTGACAGGACCGGTGAGCATGCCTTTGACCGGCTTGTCCGTCAAGGACTGTGCGTACGAGATCCACTCGACCGTCATCGGCTTCGGCCGCGAGACGTCCCCGTAGAGGATCGGCGGACGCGTGCACCGTGAACCATAGGCCTGCACCCAGCCGTTGTGGGTGTACGCGTAGCCCTCGAGCAGCTCCGCGAAATACTGGATCATGTCGTTGCGCTCGTGCTCGCCGTGCACAAGAACGTCCAGACCGATGTCTTCCTGCAACCGGATGGTGTTCTCGATTTCGGCCTGGATCCGCTTGTAGTACTCGTCCCACTCGAGGCGTCCCTCCCCCAGCTCGTAGCGAGCCTGACGGATCTCGGTCGTCTGAGGGAACGAGCCGAGCGTCGTCGCGGGAACCAGGGGCAGATTCAGCCGCTCCTGCTGCGCGACGCGCCTCTCCTCGTACGAGACCCGCACACGGTCGGACGGCGTGATCGCATTGACCCGGGCACGCACGGCGTGCTTGAGCTTGAAGTGCACCGAAGTGGGGCGCTTGCGCCACTTCTCCGACGGCCCCTCGGTGAGAGCCTTCGCGAGCGACACGACCTCGCCGACCTTCTGCTTGGCGAACGCCAGCCGGTCTGCCACGTCACCTTGGATGTCGTACTCGGACAACACGTCGTAGGGAACGTGCAGCAACGACGTGGACGTCGAGACCACGAGATCCGGCACGACGTCCTTGATCGTGTTCAGGTACGTCAGGGTGTTGTACCGGTCGACCCGCCACACGTTGCGGCCGTCGACCACACCGGCGTAGATGCGCTTGCGCCGAATGCCGGGGATCTTCGCCAGGTCGTCGGCGCTCATCCGGTGGCTGACCAGGTCGAGACCGAGAGCCTCGACCTTGGTCGCGGCGAGGAGGGCGAGTGCCTCACCCAGGTGTCCGTACGGCCCGGTGACGAGGATGCGGGGACGCAGCGGTGCGTGCGACAGCTTCTCGTAGGCACGCGCGAGCGCGGCCAGCTCCTCGGGGGTGCGGTCTTCGGTGAACGACGGTTCGTCGAGCTGGACGCACGTGGCGCCGGCCTTCGCGAGCTGCTCGAACAACAGCTCGTACTCCGGCAGGATCTCGTCCAGCAGGTCGAGCGTCGAGAAGCCGTGCCGCCGGGACGCCGGCCCCACCTTCGACAGGAGCAGCAGCGACACCGGGCCGAGCACGACGGGACGCAGTTCGATTCCGCGCGCCTTCGCCCGTGCGAACTCGTCCATCAGTGTGTCCGAACGCAGGGAGAAGGTGGTGTTCTCGTCCAGTTCGGGCTGGCGGTAGTGGTAGTTGGTGCCGAAGAAGCGCACCAGCTCGAGAGGCGGGAAGTCGGGCCGGCCGCGACACATCGTGAAGTAGAAGTCCAGCGGATCCAGGTCGCTTTCGAGCGCGGCGAACCGCTCGGGCACCGCACCGAACAGCAGCGCGTTGTCGAGTACGTGGTCGTAGTACGAGAACGTGTTGCCCGGGACCTGGGTCAAACCGGTCGCGGCGAGCTCACTCCACGTCTCTTCCTGCAGGTCCCGCCCGACGGCGACGAGTTCTGCCTTCGTGCTGGTGCCATGCCAGTAGGACTCGAGTGCGCGCTTGAGTTCGCGGTGCGGCCCGATGCGGGGATACCCCAGGATGCTGGATCCGTATGTTGCGGTGCTGGACATGCGGTCGACCTTTCTGGGCTCAGTCCGGGGGCGGAAAGCACCGCGGACTCGATGCACCTGTGCGCCTCTCACAACCGGGGTCGTGAAAGGCGCACAGGGTAGTCGCCTACCTACCTACTAGCTTGCTTTCTTGCTGGCCCGGCCGTTCTCGGCGTACTCGTAGAAGCCGGCGCCCGCTTTCTTGCCGACGAGTCCCGCCTCGACCATGCGAAGCAGCAGCGGCGGTGCCGAGTACAGGGGCTCCTTGAACTCCTCGTACATGGAGTCGGCAATGGACTTGACCGTGTCCAGACCCACCAGGTCGGTCAGCGCGAGCGGACCCATCGGGTGTGCGAGGCCGAGCACCGTTGCCTTGTCGATGTCTTCCTTGGTGGCGAACCCCGACTCCACCATGCGAATGGCGGAGAGCAGATACGGCACCAGCAGGGCGTTGACGACGAAGCCGGAACGGTCCGCGGAGCGGACGACCTGCTTGCCCAGTACATCGCTCGCGAAGGCCTCGGCCCGCTCGGCCACCGCTTTGCTCGTCTTGAGCGTGGTCACGAGCTCGACGAGGGGAAGCACAGGAACGGGGTTGAAGAAGTGCATCCCGATGACCCGTTCCGGGGACTTCGTGGCAATGCCCAGCTTCATGATCGGGATCGACGACGTGTTGGATGCCAGCACGGCATTCGGATCCGTCACGACCGAGTCGAGCTCGGCGAAGATGTCACTCTTCACCTTCTCGTCCTCGACGACGGCCTCCACGACGAGCTGGCGATCCGCGAAGTCACCGAGATCGGAGGTGAACCGCAGCCGCCAGGCCGCCTGTTCACGTTCACGTTCGGTGATCTTGCCGCTGCTCACGCCGCGGTCGAGCGAACGCAGGATGCGTGAGCGCCCTGCAGCCGCAAGCTCACGGGTCTGCTCGAACACCAGAACATCGACGTGCGCGCGAGCGCACACCTCTGCGATTCCGGCGCCCATGATCCCGGCGCCGATAACGCCGACGCGCTGAATTTTGTCGCTGGTCACGTCGTCAGCTCCTTTTTCGTCTAGTGGAGTCGTCGCCCCGGGAGGGGCCCTGGAACAGGCCCCTCCCGGGGGTCGGGATTGATCAGGTCACACCGTGATCGGTCGAATCCTTGTTGTGGACAAGGATCAGTGGAACTGACCCTCTTCGGTGGAACCCTTCAGAGCTGCCGTCGACGTGTTGGGGTCGACCGTGGTGGCGATGCTGTCGAAGTAGCCGGCACCCACCTCACGCTGGTGCTTGATGGCGGTGAAGCCACGCTCCTCGGCTGCCTTGAACTCGCGCTCCTGCAGGTCGACGAAGGCGGTCATGCCCTCGCGGGCGTAGCCGTGGGCCAGGTCGAACATGCCGTAGTTGAGCGAGTGGAAGCCGGCGAGGGTGATGAACTGGAACTTGAAGCCCATCGCGCCGAGCTCCTTCTGGAACTTCGCGATGGTCGAGTCGTCCAGGTGCGCCTTCCAGTTGAAGGACGGCGAGCAGTTGTAGGCGAGGAGCTGGTCGGGGAACTCGCTGCGCACGGACTCGGCGAACCGCTTGGCAACCTCGAGGTCCGGCACGCCGGTCTCCATCCAGATGAGGTCGGCGTACGGCGCGTAAGCCTTGGCGCGAGCGATGCAGGGCTCGATGCCGTTCTTGACACCGAAGAAGCCCTCGGCGGTGCGGGTGCCGTCCAGGAACGGCTGGTCGCGCTCGTCGACGTCCGACGTGATGAGGGTTGCGGCCTCGGCGTCGGTGCGTGCGATGACCACGGTGGGAACGTCCGCGACGTCGGCCGCGAGGCGAGCCGAGGTCAGGGTGCGGATGTGCTGCTGCGTGGGGATGAGCACCTTGCCACCGAGGTGGCCGCACTTCTTCTCCGACGCGAGCTGGTCCTCCCAGTGCGAACCGGCGACACCGGCCGCGATCATGGCCTTCTGCAGCTCGTAGACGTTGAGTGCACCACCGAAGCCGGCTTCACCGTCGGCGACGATCGGGGCGAGCCAGTTGTCGACGGACGTGTCGCCCTCGACCTTGGCGATCTCGTCGGCGCGCAGCAGCGCGTTGTTGATGCGACGCACAACCTGCGGAACCGAGTTGGCCGGGTAGAGGCTCTGGTCCGGGTAGGTGTGTCCGGACAGGTTCGCGTCACCGGCGACCTGCCAGCCGGAGAGGTAGATGGCCTTGAGGCCTGCACGAACCTGCTGAACGGCCTGGTTGCCGGTCAGCGCGCCCAGCGAGTTGATGTAGTCCTCGTTGTTCACGAGGTCCCAGAGGATCTCGGAACCACGGCGTGCGAGGGTCTGCTCTTCGACAACGGTGCCCTGGAGCTTGGTGACCTGCTCCGCCGTGTAGTTGCGGGTTACTCCCTTCCAGCGCGGGTTGGTGTCCCAATCCTGCTGAATCTCAGCTGCGGTCTTCGGGGTGCCGGTGGTCGACATCAAGACTCCATCTCTTCGATCTGCTGGTCCGGTACGGATGTACTGCTTCACATCCTTGCCAGGCCCTTCCTAGTTACTCATCGAGAATGACACACACAAAAAGTGCCGTCTACCTGTTGCTACTGCCAATCTTCGCTAGCTTTTCACCGCGCCTTGCAAACTTTGCGAAGAAGGAATGGGTCATGACCTGCCCTGTCGGCGAGGAAAGATACCCGCCAGTAGTAAGAACGTGCAGGTCGCGAACACAATGCACGCAACCCCTCGTACACAGGTAATTGCGCCCCTGCGGCCCGCACCTTTCCCGCAGCGGCACACCCCCCGACGAACCGTTGTGATGGCAATCACCGATCGGGGCGGATACCGCGCTCGCGGCCGTTACCGCGCTCGCGTCCGATGGCCGGACCCCGGCGTCGGAGGCGAATGTACCTTTCGGCGCGTCCACAGCGCCGGAAGGTACATTCGCCCCGGGACCACGGCACCCGCGAAGGCTGCGAAGCCCCTCTTGCGAACCCCGCGAACCGTTCGTAGGCTGGGGAAATGTCGAAGACCTTCGTCGGTACCCGGTTGCGTCAGCTCCGCACCGAACGAGGCATGAGCCAGGCAGCACTGGCCAAGACGCTGGAAATCTCCGCCAGTTACCTCAACCAGATCGAGCACGACGTCCGGCCGCTCACCGTGCCGGTTCTGCTGCGCATCAGCGAGGTGTTCGGCGTCGACACCACCTTCTTCGCCTCCCAGGACGACACCCGCCTGATCGCCGAGATGCGGGAGGTTGCCCTCGATCAGGAGATGGGTATCGACGCCGACGCTCAGGAGATCGCGGACATGGTGGCGTCGCATCCAGGCCTGGCGAAGGCCATGGTCAACATGCATCGCCGGTTCCGCAACACCACCGCGCAGCTGGCGGCGGCCACGGAGGACCGGTTCAGCGACGGCAGCGGCAGCGGTTCCATCACAATGCCGCACGAAGAGGTCCGGGACTACTTCTACCAGCGTCAGAACTACCTCCACGAGCTCGATACTGCTGCAGAAGAGCTCACCGCCCGCCTGCGTTTCCACCGCGGCGACGTGGGGGGTGAGATCGCCCGCAGGCTGGAAACGGTGCACGACGTACAGATCGTTCGCCGCATCGACCTGGGCGAGAACGTGCTGCACCGGTACGACCCCGAGTCGCGGGTGCTGGAGATCTCGCCGCACCTTTCGGGCGGGCAGCAGGTGTTCAAGTTCGCCACCGAACTGGCCTACCTGGAGTACGGCGACCTCCTCGACAAGATGGTGGCGGAGGGCGGCTTCACCAGCGACGAGTCGGTGGCGCTGGCCCGGCTCGGACTCGCCAACTACTTCGCCGCCGCGACCGTGCTGCCCTATGGGCAGTTCCACGACGTCGCCGAGGATTTCCGTTACGACATCGAGCGCCTGTCGGCGTTCTACTCGGTCAGTTACGAGACGGTCTGCCACCGCCTCTCCACCCTGCAGCGGCCGAAGCTGCGCGGGGTCCCGTTCATGTTCGTGCGCGTCGACCGCGCCGGGAACATGTCGAAGCGCCAATCCGCCACAGGCTTCCACTTCTCCACGAGCGGTGGCACCTGCCCGCTGTGGAACGTCTACGAGACGTTCGCGTATCCGGGCAAGATCATGAACCAGATCGCGCAGATGCCCGACGGCCGCCGGTACCTCTGGGTCGCTCGCACCGTCGAGCGTCGCGCCGCCCGCTACGGGCAGCCTGCCAAGATCTTCGCGATCGGGCTCGGCTGCGAGATCAGACACGCGCACCGCCTGGTCTACGGCGACGGACTGGACCTCGACGAGTCGAATCCCGGGACGCCGATCGGAGCCGGCTGCCGGGTGTGCGAGCGGGTCAACTGCCCACAACGGGCTTTTCCGCCCCTGGGCAAGCAACTCGACATCAGCGAACACCGCAGTTCGGTGTCCCCCTACCTCATTCGGTGACAGACTGCACTTTCCGCCGCGCACCGCTGCCGCTGTGAGCGCTTGTTCACACGTCTGTAATTCGCGACACGAACACGTCACCGACAGACATTCAGGCGCAACAACCGCGGCTTAATGTTCGCCCCACGAATACACCTCTGTATACGTGGGGCGGATACATCCGTTCCGGAATACGGGGTTCCCCACCTCCTCCGACGGAAAGGCCCGTACATGCGCACCTTCTCCAAGCGCGCCCTCGCTGCACCGACCGCGCTCGCCGCGATCGGGCTCGTGCTGACCGGTTGCGGCAGCAAGGCATCCGACACGGCCACGGAGTCCACCGCGGCATCCTGCGTGGACACCTCCGGGGACACGATCAAGGTCGGGTCGTTGAACTCGCTGTCCGGCACCATGGCGATCAGTGAGGTGACCGTCCGGGATTCGATCGCGCTCGCGGTCGACGAGATCAACAGCGCGGGCGGCGTGCTCGGCAAGAAGATTCAGATCGTGGCCGAGGACGGCGCTTCGGAACCCACCGTGTTCGCCGAGAAGGCCGAGAAGCTGATCAGCAGCGACTGTGTCGCAGCAGTTTTCGGCGGCTGGACCTCGTCGAGCCGCAAGGCGATGCTTCCGGTGTTCGAGGACAACAATTCCCTGCTCTATTACCCCGTCCAGTACGAGGGTCTCGAAGATTCGAAGAACATCTTCTACACGGGTGCCACCACCAACCAGCAGATCGTTCCTGCCCTCGACTACTTGAAGGAGAAGGGCGTCACGTCGCTGTACCTGGTGGGTAGCGACTACGTGTTCCCACAGACCGCGAACCGCATCATCAAGGCCTACGCCGAGGCCAACGGCATCGAGATCAAGGGCGAGGACTACACGCCGCTCGGTTCCACCGACTTCTCCACCATCATCAACAAGGTTCGCTCCGCCGACGCAGATGCCGTGTTCAACACGCTCAACGGAGACTCGAACGTCGCGTTCTTCCGGGAGTACAAGAACGTGGGGCTGACCGCCCAAAACATGCCCGTCGTGTCGGTGTCGATCGCCGAGGAGGAAGTCGGCGGTATCGGGGTCCAGAACATCGAAGGCCAGCTCACGGCCTGGGATTACTACCAGACCATCGATTCGCCGGAGAACAAGACGTTCGTCGACGCGTACAAGGCGCGGTACGGCGCCGCCAAGCCGACGTCGGACCCGATGGAAGCCGCCTACACCTCCGTCTATCTGTGGAAGAACACCGTCGAGAAGGCGAATTCGTTTGCTACGGCTGACATTCAGGCCAACGCGGACGGAGTGACGTTCGACGCCCCCGAGGGAAAGGTCACGATCGACGGTTCCAACCACCACATCAGCAAGACGGCCCGAATCGGTGAGATCCGGGGAGACGGCCTGATCTACACGGTGTGGGATTCCGGCACCCCGATCGAGCCGGACCCGTACCTGACGTCCTACCCCTGGGCCGAGTCGCTCGGTAGCTAGTACCACGTCCGACGAGTAGAGGGAGAGAGGACATGCATCCATGGATGTAGTGATCGGGCAGTTGTTCACCGGGCTGAGTATCGGATCCATCCTGTTGCTCGCAGCGCTGGGACTGTCATTGACGTTCGGTCAGATGGGCGTCATCAACATGGCCCACGGCGAGTTCATCATGGCGGGCTCGTACACGGCTTACGTGGTGCAGCAGGTGATCTCGAGCGCCACCGGATCCCTGTTCGTCTCTCTACTCGTCGGCTTCGTGGTGGGTGGTGCCATGGGCGTCCTCCTCGAGGTCACTCTGGTCAAACGCATGTACCACCGGCCGCTCGACACCCTGTTGGTGACGTTCGGTGTGGGCTTGATCCTGCAGCAGCTCGCGCGGGACATCTTCGGTGCGCCGGCGGTCAACGTCGTCGCACCGGGGTGGCTCTCGGGCGGTGTGGAGATCTTAGGAGCGGTGGTCCCCAAGACACGTCTGTTCATCCTCGTGCTCGCCGTTGCGTCGGTGGTGGCGCTGTCGCTGGCACTGAAGAGATCGTCGATGGGACGTCGTATACGGGCGGTCGTGCAGAACCGCGATCTGGCCGAAACGAGTGGAATCTCCAGTCGCCGTACCGATGTGACGACGTTCTTTATCGGATCCGGTCTCGCCGGTGTCGCGGGTGTGGCGCTCACCCTGATCGGTTCGACCAGCCCGACCATCGGTCAGAGCTACCTCATCGACGCCTTCCTGGTGGTCGTGGTCGGCGGTCTGGGGCAGATGAAGGGTGCGGTGATCGCCGCGTTCGCGCTCGGCCTGCTGAACTCGTTCATCGAGTACTCGACCACGGCGTCGATCGCCAAGGTCATCGTGTTCGTGGTCATCGTGGTGTTCCTCCAGGTTCGGCCACAGGGCCTGTTCGCCGTCAAGACGAGGAGTCTCGTATGAGCATCCTGACGAGTGGCCGTTACCGTGCGTGGGCGGGCTTCGCGCTCGCCGCCCTTCTCCTGTTCGTCGCCGCCCCTGCCGTTCTCAGTGATTTCCGGTTGAGCCTGCTCGGGAAGTTCCTGTGCTTCGCGATCGTCGCGGTCGGTATCGGCCTCGTGTGGGGCCGCGGCGGGATGCTCACCCTCGGGCAGGGCGTGTTCTTCGGGCTCGGCGCCTACATGATGGCCATGCATCTGAAGATTTCCGACGCCCAACTCCGCGGCGACACCGTGCCCGACTTCATGCAGATTGCCGGTATCCGCGCCCTGCCCGGTTACTGGGTGCCGTTCACGTCGCCGGTCGTGACGGTGCTGGGCGTTCTGCTGATCCCCGGACTCGTCGCTTTCGCGCTGGGTCTCGGCGTGTTCAAACGCCGGGTGAAGGGAGCGTATTTCGCGATCCTCAGTCAAGCACTCGCTGCCGCGTTCGCGATCCTGCTCGTCGGGCAACAGACCACCGGCGGCAGCAACGGCCTCAACCGGTTCCGCACCTTCTTCGGTTTCAACCTGAACGATCCCGCCAACAAGCAGATGCTTTTCTTCATCACCGCCGGTGTTCTCCTCGCGGTGGTGGCGATCGTGCGGCAACTGATGAACAGCCGCTACGGTGAACTGCTCGTCGCCGTCCGTGACCAGGAAGAGCGTGTCCGCTTCCTCGGGTACGACCCGGCGAACATCAAGCTCGTCGCCTACGTGACCGCCGCCTTCTTCGCCGGGATCGCGGGTGCGCTGTTCGTGCCGATCGTCGGCATCATCTCCCCCGCCGACGTCGGAATCGTTCCCTCGATCGCCTTCCTGATCGGGGTCGCCATCGGTGGCCGCGCCACCCTTCTCGGTCCGGTTCTGGGTGCGATCGGTGTCGCGTGGGCGCAGAGTGCCTTCTCCGAGTCCTTCCCCTCCGGATGGATTTACGCCCAGGGCCTGCTGTTCATCGTGGTGGTCGGATTCTTCCCGGCCGGTGTCGCCGGCGTGTTCGCACTGCTGAAACGCAGGCAGAAGGCGTCCCCAGACGAACCTTCCTCGCCCGGACCGGAGGACGACACGGAGTCGACGGAACGAATGGAGATGGCGCGATGACCACGTCCACCACGTCCAAGGAACCTGTGCTCGGCGGCAACGCCGGGATGTCCAGCGAGTACCTCGAGGTGCGCGATCTACGCGTCAGCTTCGACGGGTTCAAGGCTGTCGACGGTGTCGATCTCACTCTGTTGCAGGGTGATCTGCGGTTCCTCATCGGACCCAACGGTGCGGGCAAGACCACGCTTGTCGACGCCATCACCGGGCTCGTCCCTGCGACGGGATCGGTCACCAAGTCCGGTGTCGAGCTGATCAGTAAGAAGGTGCACCGCATCGCCCGGCTCGGGGTGGGACGCACGTTCCAGACTGCGAGTGTGTTCGAGGAGTTGACGGTTCTCCAGAATCTGGACATCGCCGCGGGTGCGGGCCGCTCGGCACTCACACTGCTGCGCCGCCGCAAGACGGTGCTCCCCGCCATCGAGGAGGCTTTCGAGGTCACGGGTCTCGGCAGCCTCCGCGACACCCCGGCCGGGATTCTCGCGCACGGGCAGAAACAGTGGCTCGAGATCGGGATGCTGCTGGTGCAGAACTGTTCGGTTCTCCTGCTCGACGAGCCGGTTGCCGGGATGAGTTCCGAGGAGCGGGAAGAGACGGGAAACCTGTTGCGTCGCATCGGCGGTGAGCGGACCGTCGTCGTGGTCGAGCACGACATGGATTTCATGCGCGCGTTCGCCACGTCGGTGACCGTGCTGCACGCCGGAAAGGTGCTGAGCGAGGGCACCGTCGAACAGGTGCAGGCAGACCCGCGCGTGCAGGAGGTGTACCTCGGGACCGCCGCCGCCGGCGCCGCTCCCGAGTTGCAGCCCGAGGTTTCGAAGGAGGACAGCGATGCTCGAGCTTGACGACATCCGGGCCGGGTACGGCCGGACCGAAGTAATCCACGGGGTCTCGCTGACGGTGCCGTCGGACGGCGTGGCAGCGGTGATGGGTCACAACGGCGCGGGCAAGACGACGCTTCTGCGGGCTGCGGTCGGACTGATCAAGGTCGCTTCCGGGCGGGTGCTGTTCGACGGTGAGGACGTCACGGCGCTGCGCCCGAGCGCCCGCGTGGCGCGCGGCCTCGCGTACGTCCCGCAGGGCCAGCAGTCGTTCGGGCAGCTGACCACCGCCGAAAACCTCCAAGTGGTTGCCGACGGCCGCAAGCGCGGAAAGGAGCTCATCGGGGAGGCACTCGATCTCTTTCCCGCGTTGCGTGGCCTTCTCGACCGACGTGCCGGTCTCCTCTCGGGTGGTCAGCGTCAGCAGCTGGCCATTGCCCGGGCGCTCATCACCGAGCCGAAGATGTTGATTCTCGACGAACCGACCGAGGGCATTCAGCCGTCCGTGGTCGCGGAGATCGAACGCACGATCATGGAGCTCACGCGTCGGGGCGGGCTCGGCGTCCTGCTCGTCGAGCAGCACATCGGCTTCGCGCTCGAATCGGCGGAGCGCTACTACGTGCTCGAGTCGGGGCGGGTCACGTCGTCGGGTGCCGGTGGCGCCGCACCCGAGACCGACGTCCGTACCGCGGTGTCCGACGTCCGCGCGGCAATGGCCATCTGATGGCTCGCCGAGAATCAGCCGGTCCACTCAGCGACC
Organism: Rhodococcus sp. NPDC019647; assembly: GCF_044389235.1. NCBI lineage: Bacteria > Bacillati > Actinomycetota > Actinomycetes > Mycobacteriales > Nocardiaceae > Rhodococcus > Rhodococcus sp. NPDC019647. Next base: position 54,242 of record NZ_JBIRXS010000035.1, read on the forward strand.
AGGTGTACCTCGCGCTGCGGACCGACCTGATGAGCGGACGAATTCCGCCCGGACAGCGTCTCGGCGAGGAACGCCTCGCCGAGACGTACGGCGTGTCCCGGACGCCGGTACGGGAGGCCCTGGCTCGTCTGCTGGCGGACGGGCTCGTGCAACGCGATGTGGGTGGGCTCTTTCCGTACCGTCCGCGCATCGACGAACTCGCCGGGCTCTACGAACTCCGCATCACACTCGAACTGCAGGGCATCGCGCGGGTCAGGGACGACGAGTCGAGGCAGCACGACTCCGACGTCCTGGGACCCGAACTCGACAAGTGGTACGCCCTGCGCAAGGACACGCCGGAGCCCGACGCTGGGTTCGTGGCACTCGACGAGCAGTTCCACACCGTTCTGTTGCGGGCCGCGGGCAACACAGCGTTGTCGGACGCCCTCGTCAACGTGAATGCGAAGGTACGACCGGTGCGGATGTTCGACTACCTCACCCCCGACCGCATGACTGCGACCATCGACGAGCACATCGCGGTGGCAGAACTGACCCTGGATCGCAAACTCGATGCCGCCTACGACACCCTGCTGGCGCACATCAGCGAGTCGCGAGAAGTGGTGATCGAACGCGCCGAACAGGCGCTTTCGCTGGCGCGGATGGCGTGGGCCGTCCGGGATTGAGACCGCGTTCCCCTCGCGCGGGCTCCCTTTCTCGACCGGGAAGCCGAGCGAGTGCTAGCGTCTTGCTACCGCTCGGTAACACAGTCTCGACGGAAGGGAGCGGCATGAGCGCACGCATTCCACCAGGACGGCTGAAGGAGCTCGGACCGGTCAACTGGGTGTTGTGGCGGATCATTTCGACCGTCGCCGGTGTTCCCGACGCGCATCTGTTCAGCACGGTCGGCCGCGCGAGGGGCCTGTTCCGGGCGTGGCTGCGCTACTCCAGCAAGTTGATGCCCGGTGGAAAGATCTCCCGGCACGAGACCGAATTGATCATTCTCCGCGTCGCTCATCTGCGGAAGTGCGGGTACGAGATGGATCACCACGTCCGTCTCGGACGCCGCGCCGGCGTCACCCCGGCCCTTCTCCAGCAGGTGCTCGACGGTCCGGACGCCGAGGGCTGGGATGTGCGCCGCCGCGCCATCCTCACGGCCGTCGACCAACTCGTCACCACCGACAATCTCGACGATGCAGCGTGGTCGGCGCTCAGCGCCCACTTCGACGACCGCCAGCTGATCGAGTTCTGTTTCCTGGTCACGCAATACGACGCGCTGGCCACGACCATCGGCACATTGCGGATCGAGCGGGACTACACGTAGACGCCGCGGTCCGGTCCACTCCCCTTCGCTACGCCGGGCGGACGGGCTGCCGGAGAACCGTCCGGAGTTTCGCCGGTGCCGTCCGCCGGGGGTCGCTGAGGTAGATCTCGTGATGATCGCCGTTGAAGACCAGTCCGTGCTCGGGCATGAACTCGTCGTGTAGTCGGGCGAGGGTAGGCGCCTCGTCGTCGTAGGAGCCGAGGTGCAGGATCTGCACGCTTACGCCTTCGATGAACGTGAGCGGGCGCAGCAAATCGAGAGCGGGAAGCTCCTTCTTGGCGGCGACCGCCGACCGCGCATCCTCGATGTCGGCCATGGTGATCCAGTCGGGTTGCACGATCATCATGGTCCAGGCCCAGCTGTCCATGTCGCGGGTAATGAAGCTGCGTGGGTCGGCGGCACGCCACAGACCTTCGAGCGGACCGACGACGAAATCGCGACCGCGAATATTCTTGCTGGCGAATTTGATCGTGTACGCGGTGGCATACAGTGCCTCGACGGCCGCGGCGTACTCGGGTGAGGTGTTCGGGTCACCATGTCCGTCCACTGCGATATAGGTCAACTCCGGGACGTCGACCAGAGCGAACCCTCCGGCGCTCGGCGCGTAGAGCTGCTTGCGCTCCTTCTTGCAGTCGTACTTGTCCACGGTGACGCCTTTCCTGTTTCTGCATTTCTGCAGTCGGTGTCTGCGTATGTCGGCCTTGTCTGCGCTGAAGTCTGCATCGATACTCCACCGACTGAGCGTGACGCACCGCGTCACAACTCGAACGAGTGGACATCGCACAGAGATGGGGATCGACGAATGACGGACACTGCCCAGAGAACCAGCTCCGAAAGAGGACTGGCACGGGTCGCCCAGTCACTCGCCGCCTGGACCGAGAAGTGGTTTCCGGACGCCTACGTTTTCGCGCTGGCCGGTGTCGTCCTCGTGGCCGTCGCCGCTCTGGCCAACGGTTCCTCCCCGCAAGCGGTCGTCGATGCTTTCGGTGACGGCTTCTGGGATCTCACTGCCTTCACCCTGCAGATGGCCATGGTGGTACTCACCGGATACGTCGTGGCCACCTCTCCACCGGTCGCCAGTCTGATCGACCGGCTGGCCACCGTGCCGCGCACCGCCAGCAGTGCGGTGAGTGTCGTTGCATTCCTGTCGATGTCGGTGTCCTTCCTGAACTGGGGACTCAGTCTCGTCTTCGGTGGTCTGCTGGCCCGTGCGATCGCCCGCCGAACCGATCTACGTGTGGACTATCGCGCGCTCGGCGCAGCGGCCTTCATGGGACTGGGCGCCGTGTGGGCGCTCGGCATGTCCTCTTCGGCTGCGCAACTGCAGGCCACTGCCACCTCACTGCCTCCGGCACTGCTGCAGATCACCGGCGTCCTCGACTTCGGTGACACGATTTTCACGTGGCAGTCACTGCTCATGTGTGCCATTATCACCGCGCTGACCGTGGCGATTGCGCATTTCTCCGCGCCGAGGGGTGCTGCCATCAAGACTGCCGAAGAACTGGATGTCGATGTAGACGACCAGCCCGCCGAGGTGGCGCCGCGCTCACGGCCGGGAGAGTGGCTCGAGTACAGCCGTATCCTGCCGGTCCTCGCCGCCCTGATGACGCTGGGATGGTTGGTCTCTCAGCTCGTCACGAAGCCGGTGCTCACCGTTGTCAGCAGTTTGAATGGATATCTGCTCGTATTCCTCATGCTGGGCCTGGTACTGCACGGGACACCCCGCAAGTTCCTGCAAGCTGTCAATCTCGCTGTACCGGCCACGGCCGGTATTCTCGTCCAGTTTCCGCTCTATGCCGCAATGGCCGCGATCCTCACCGAGGCCGAGGGCAACGGGGGTCTCACCATCTCGGAACACCTTGCGGAGTTCTTCACCAACATCGGGGGCGGCGGGAGTTTCGCGGTCGTCATCGCCCTCTACACCGTGGTGCTGGGGGTCTTCGTCCCCTCCGGCGGCGGAAAATGGCTGGTCGAGGCTCCGTATGTCATGCAGGCGGCCACCGACGTCCAGATGAATCTGGGCTGGACGGTTCAGATCTACAACGTGGCCGAGGCACTGCCCAACCTCGTCAATCCGTTCTTCATGCTGCCACTCCTGGCGGTGCTGAAGCTGCGCGCCCGCGACCTCGTCGGATTCACATTCCTACAGTTCATGTTCCACCTGCCGGTGGTTCTGCTCCTGGTGTGGCTACTCGGGATGACTTTCGACTACGTGCCGCCGGTAATACCCACGCCATGACGGCGCGCGAGAGGTTCTACTAACCCACGCTTTACCGCGAGAAATCTCCGCGCAACACGACGTCCTTAGCGTATACAAGCATGTCCACAGGGATGAATACGCCGCCGGTCGAGTACTCGTTCGACACGCTCCTCGTAGCGAATCGGGGCGAGATCGCTTGTCGCATCATGCGCTCGGCGCACATTCTGGGACTCAAGACGGTGGCGGTGTATTCCGACGCCGATGTGGCGGCTGCGCACGTCGAGATGGCCGACATGGCGGTGCGACTCGGACCCGCTCCCGCAGCCGAGTCGTATCTACGCGCCGATGCCGTCGTCGAGGCTGCGCTGGCCACCGGCGCGGGCGCAATCCATCCCGGGTACGGGTTCCTCTCCGAGAACGACGCCTTCGCCACCGCAGCCGAGTCGGCGGGCATTGCCTTCGTGGGTCCCACACCGGAACAGCTCCGAATCTTCGGGAACAAGCACACCGCCCGGGAAAAGGCTCTAGCCGTAGGGGTTCCGCTCGTTCCGGGCAGCGGCCTCCTCGATTCGGTGGATGCGGCGCTGTCCGCAGCCTCGGATATCGGATACCCGGTGATCATCAAGGCAGTCGGTGGTGGCGGCGGAATCGGTATGCAGGCCTGCTTCGACGCCGGTGACCTCACGGAAGCGTACGACCGCGTCCAGCGATTGGTCGAGGCGAACTTCTCGTCTTCCGGTGTGTTCCTCGAACGCTTCGTCGCCCGGGCGCGGCACATCGAAGTGCAGGTTTTCGGTGACGGCCTCGGACGTACCCTCAGCCTCGGCACACGCGACTGCTCGCTTCAGCGGCGCCATCAGAAGGTGGTGGAGGAGGCTCCCGCACCCGGACTGCCCGATGACGTCGTCGAGCGATTGCTGAGTTCGTCCCGCATGCTGGCGTCGTCCGTCGACTACCGATCCGCAGGGACGGTCGAGTTCGTCTACGACGTGGATCGCGGCGAGGCGTCGTTCCTCGAAATGAATACCCGCTTGCAGGTGGAACATCCGGTCACCGAGGAAGTCACCGGTATCGATCTGGTCGAGTGGATGCTGCGGCTCGCACGAGGAGATTCGTCGATGCTCGAGGGCCTCCCCGACACCGGACCGGACATCGTCGGTACAGCGGTGGAAGCCCGGATCTACGCCGAGGACCCGGGCCACGACTACCGCCCCAGCGCGGGGCGGCTCACCGGAGTCGAGTTTCCTGCCCACACGCGGGTGGAGACCTGGGTCGACACCGGCACCGAGGTGAGCCCCTACTACGACCCGATGCTCGCCAAGGTGATCACTCGCGGGCATCGGCGCACGGGTGCGTTCGCCGCGTTGGCCGAGGCCCTGTCCGACACGCACATCTACGGAATTCAGACGAACTTGCCGCAGCTGCGGCGAATCTGCTCTGCCGCGGACGTTCTCGACACCGTCCATACCACCGGCTTTCTCACCGACTTCCGTTCGACGGGCCGTCGTATCGACGTCCTCCGGGCAGGGACCATGACCACCGTGCAGGACTATCCAGGCCGCACCGGGCTGTGGAGCGTCGGCATTCCGCCGTCCGGACCGATGGACGACCTTTCGTTCCAGCTCGTGAACTCCGCCGTCGGCAACCCTGCCGGGGCACCGGGCCTCGAGTGCACCCTGCAGGGTCCGCGACTCGAGTTCTCCGATGCCACCCTGATCTGTGTCGGCGGCGCGGATGCACCGGTCACGATCGATGGCGACGCCGTCCCGTTGTGGGAGCCGGTCGAGGTGCCCGCCGGTTCCGTTCTCGACATCGGCAGTCCCACCGACACCGGTCTGCGCACGTACCTCGCCGTCCGCGGCGGCATCGACGCACCGCTCTTTCACGGCAGCGCTTCCACTTTCCCGCTCGGTGGTTTCGGCGGCATCACCGGTAAGGCAGTTGCCACCGGGGACGTACTCGGACTCGTCGACGACACCGGCGGCCTGGGCACTCCACATTCCGTTCCGAAGGAGTCGCGTCCCCACTGCACTCACCTGTGGCATCTGGCGGTCACCGAGGGTCCGCAGGCTGCGCCGTCGTACTTCACCGAATCCGACATGGCGCAGTTCTACGACACCACGTGGAAGGTGCAGACGCACGCCAATCGCACGGGTCTCCGCCTCGACGGACCCAAACCCACCTGGTCGCGGACCGATGGCGGCGAGGCGGGACTCCACCCGTCGAACCTGCACGACAACCCGTACAGCGTGGGTGCTCTCAACGTCTCCGGTGACACACCGATCCTCCTCGGTCCCGACGGCCCGAGTCTCGGTGGCTTCGCCTGCCCACTCACGGTCGTCAGCGCCCACCGGTGGAAGCTGGGGCAGATCCGACCGGGTGACCGGGTGCGCTTCATGGCGGTGTCCGAATCCGATGCGCACGAACTTCGGCGATCCGATTCCTCTCGCGCCCTCGATGTTCCGCGAGGAATCCGGACTCCTGCCAAGGCCGACGGAGGTGTTCTGGGGCGAACCGGACCAGTCCTGAACCGCCCCGCGGTGGCATACCTTCGCGGCGGGGACGACAACATCCTCGTCGAATACGGTGAACAACAACTCGACCTGGGACTCCGGATGCGGGTGCACGCGCTGTCGGAAGAGTTGATGCGACGCGGGGTGCGCGGCATCATCGACATCACGCCCGGGGTGCGGTCGCTGCACCTGCATTTCGACCCCGACGTCCTCCCCGGTGGCCGCCTACTCGACATCCTGCAGGACATCGAGGAACTGCTGCCCGCCACGCACGACCTGGTCGTGCCGAGCCGAACTGTCCGGTTACCGTTGTCTTTCGACGACCCCTCCATCGCGGAGGCGATCGACCGCTACCGCAGCGGCGTCCGGGACGAGGCTCCCTGGCTGCCCTCCAACACCGAATTCATCCGTCGCATCAATGGGTTGGGCAGTGTCGACGACGTGCGCGACACCGTGTTCGATGCCGAATACCTGGTCCTCGGGCTCGGTGACGTCTATCTCGGTGCCCCGCTGGCCGTGCCACTCGACCCCCGGCACCGCCTGGTCACCACCAAGTACAACCCGGCACGCACCTGGACGCCGTCCGACGCCGTCGGCATCGGCGGAAAGTATCTGTGCGTCTACGGCATGGAGTCGCCGGGCGGTTACCAGTTGATCGGGCGCACGGTACCCATCTGGTCCGGTTACCGGCAGCACCGCCCCTTCGACGAGGGCACACCCTGGATGTTCCGGTTCTTCGACCGCATCGTCTGGGAACCGGTGACCCCGGAGGAACTGCGGAAGTACCGCGAGCAGGCCGTGGCGGGCCGGTTCGATACCGAGATCTCCGAGGGCACCTTCGCACTCGCCGATCACCTGAAGTTCCTGACCGACAACGCCGAGTCGATCGCAGCGTTCAACAGCAGGCAGTCGGCGGCTTTCGACGCCGAGAAGTCTGCGTGGCGTGCGTCCGGTGAATACGACCGCGTCGAACCGCCACCCCTCCCCGAACAGCCGCCCCTCGACCTGCCACCCGGTGCGGTCGTCGTCGAAGCTCCGCTGGTGGGCAGCGTGTGGCGAGTCGAGGTCGAGGTCGGGCAGCGGGTCCGGCTCGGCGACAACGCCGTGGTGCTCGAGGCCATGAAACTGGAGATGCCGGTGCCTGCCACCGCCTCCGGAACGGTTCTGCAAGTGCTTGTTTCACCGGGATCGATCGTCGAGTCCGGCGCCCCCCTCTTCGTGATCGGAGCAGAGAACTGATGAGTGTGAGTGTCGATGCCAACAAGCTGGGGCCCACTAGAATTACCCTCTCGCCCACCGAACGCGTCGACGACGCCTTCCGGCGGATCGCCGCGGTGGACCGTCCGGAAATCTGGATCACACTTCGGCCCGCCGAGGACGTCTATGCCGACGCGGCCGCCATCGAATCGAGACTCGCTGCAGGCGAGGACCTCCCGCTGGCCGGACAGATCCTGGCAGTCAAGGACAACATCGATGTCGCGGGACTGACCACCACCGCGGGGTGCCCCGAGTTCGCCTACCTGCCCGACCACACCGCGACCGCCGTCCGCCGACTGGTCGATCAGGGTGCCATCGTCCTCGGGAAGACGAACCTCGACCAGTTCGCCACCGGCCTGGTGGGCACGCGCAGTCCCTATGGGGCGGTGCGCTGCTCGTGGGACCCCGAGCGGGTGTCCGGTGGCTCGAGCTCCGGCTCGGCCGTCGCCGTGGCACTCGGCATCGCCGACATCGGGATCGGCACGGACACCGCCGGTTCGGGTCGGGTGCCGGCGGCCTTCAACGGTCTCGTCGGTATCAAGGTCACACTGGGTGTGATCCCCGCGGACGGCGTCGTCCCCGCCTGTGTCGACTACGACTGTGTCACGGTGTTCGCCACCGAACTCGACACCGCCGCCGCCGCGGCACGGATCATGGCCGGGCCGGCGTCGAGGGACCCGCGCAGCCGGGCTTGGCCGGCCGACGTGAGGTTGGCGGCACCCGCGCAGCCACGGGTCGCCATCCCGCGCGACGAGGACCTCACCGCGCTCGGCGCCGACTACCGGCAGGCATTCGACGACACGGTACAAGCATTGACCGACAAAGGCTTTCGCGTCGACACGGTAGACATCTCCGCACTGCTCGACGCTGCCCGGCTACTCTACGACGGTGCGGTCGTCGCGGAACGGTACACCGCCGTCGGACGGTTCCTCGACACGGCGCCTGACGGGGCGGATCCGGTGGTGACCGCCATCGTCGGGTCCGCGAGGCGGCCGGCAGGGCACGAGTTGGTGGCCGACCTCGACACACTGGTTCGCGTCAAGGCGCAGACCCGGGACCTCCTCGCCGGCTTCGACGGGCTGCTCCTGCCGACCACCACCGAGCACCCGACCATCGCAGCGGTCCAGGCCGAGCCGATCGACATCAACCGGCGAATGGGCACTTACACGAACTTCTGCAACCTGCTCGACATGGCGGCCGTCGCGGTACCCGGCATGCCCACGGCGGCGGGTGCACCATTCGGGGTGATGTTCGTGGTGCCCGGGTTCGCCGATCAGGTGGCCGTCGACCTCGCTGCCCGGCTCACCGGTGTTCCCGCGCCGGCGTTGGTCGAGGACGGTGTCGAGCTCGCCGTATTCGGCGCCCACCTGCGCGGGCAGCCTCTCCATTTCCAACTCGAGGACCTCGGTGCCCGTTTCGTGGACACCGTCACCACCACCGACGCATACCGGCTCACCGCACTTGCCACCACACCCCCCAAACCCGGGCTGGTGCGCCGGGGCCCCGGCGCGGGCGCACCCATCGTCGGAGAGTTGTTCCGAGTCTCCCCCGCCGGATTGGGACGATTCCTGGCGGCACTTCCGGCGCCGATGGCACTGACCAGTGTCGAACTGTCCGACGGCCGCGCCGTGGTGGGCTTCAGCTGCACCCACGACGCGGTCGACGGGGCCACGGACATCACCGAATTCGGTAGTTGGGTGGCCTACCTTGCCGCTTCGCGCCCCGTGAGTACTTCTTAACAGCGGGCGGTTAAGAAGTACTCACAGCGAGGACGGTGGCCACCGGGGTCGACGGGCGGCCGATCAGCTTCTGCAGATCGCCGCTCTGCGTGTCGAGGGCGCCGGTGGCTATTCCCGCATCGGAATCGGCGAGCATCTGCGCCACCGGTGCCGGCAAGCCGGCGCCTTCGAGGAGGGCGGCGTACTCGTCCTGCGGGAGGTCCTTGTACGACACCGGGCTACCGACCACCGTGGAGAGGGTCTCGGCCAGCTGTTCGCATGTCAGCCGCTCGTCACCGCCGAGCTCGTACACCGCTCCAGCCTGCCCGTCGGCGATCAAGACGGCGGCGGCCGCCTCGGCGTAATCCTTCCGCGCGGCCCCGGCGATGATGCCGTTCCCTGCGCTGCCGAACAAGGAACCCGTCTCCCGGGCCGTTGCCACAGCGCCCAGGTAGTTCTCCCAGTACCAGCCGTTGCGCAGCAAGGCGAAGTCAATTCCGGATTCGTCGAGCAGATCCTCGGTGGCGCGGTGCTCGGCAGCCAGTCCGAGCGGGCTCTTCTGCGCATCGAGGACGCTGGTGTAGGCAATGAACCCGACACCGGCTGCCTTCGCCGCATCGATGACGTTGCCGTGCTGAATCACTCGTTGCCCGACGTCGGAACCCGACACGAGGAGCAGCTTGTCGACACCACAGAGCGCCTTGTCGAGCGAGGCGCGGTCGCTGTAGTCGGCTTGCCGGACATCGACGCCCTTGCCGGTCAGGTCGGCGGCCTTGGCCGGTGTGCGAACGAGCGCCACGATCTCCCCGGCGGGGGTGCCCTTGTCGAGAAGAGCCTCGACGGCGAGGCGGCCGAGATGTCCTGTGGCACCGGTGACGGCGATGGTCATGGGAACTCCTAGCGTGAGGGTTGTTGTTTCAAGCGCGCACGTCCCATTATGCACTAACTATTTGTAAGTGCAAGCTCGGCGGTAAGCACTTCTCCGTTGAGGGGTAGAGTGGTGTGCATGTCCGAGCTCGAACAGACACCGCGCGAGGGCGCAGACAACCTGGAAGCCGACGTCTTCGCCCGCGGGTGCACCTCTCGCGAAACCCTGCAGACCATCACCGGCCGATGGGGTGTGCTCGCGCTCGCGGCGTTGGCCGAGGGCAACTACCGCTTCAGCGCACTACGCCGACGTGTCGACGGAGTCAGTGAACGCATGCTGTCGCAGACCCTCCAAGCGCTCGAACGAGACGGACTTGTGGTCCGCGACGTACTCGAGGCGATACCCCCGAAGGTGGAATACAGCCTGACACCGCTCGGTGCCGAGATCGCCGGACGACTCGTCGGCCTGATCGAACTGGTCGAGTCGCGGATGCCCGAAGTGTGGGCGGCGCAGCAGAAGTACGCCGAACGCCGGACCGACCAGAACTAGGCGCACATGCACGAAACGAGGCCCGCACAGGATCTGTGCGGGCCTCGTTTCGTGTCGAGGATCAGAAGTTGATCATGTGCCCGGCGAGGCCGTGGATGGCCTCCTGCAGGGCTTCGCTGAGGGTGGGGTGGGTGTGCACGTTGCGGGCCAGCTCGTTGACGGTGAGGTCCCACTTCTGCGCGAGGGTCAGCTCGGGCAGCAACTCGGAGACGTCGGGGCCGATGAGGTGGCCGCCGAGCAGCTCGCCGTACTTGGTGTCGGAGATCAGCTTGACGAAGCCGGTGGAGTCACCGAGGCCGTGCGCCTTACCGTTGGCGGCGAACGGGAAGTTCGCCACCTTGATGTCGTAGCCCTCGTCCTTCGCCTGCTGCTCGGTGAGACCGAAGCTGGCCACCTGCGGCTGGCAGAACGTGGCGCGCGGCATCATCCGGTAGTCCTCGATCGGCAGCGTCTCGGCGCCGGCGATCGTCTCGGCCGCCACCACACCCTGCGCCTCGGCCACGTGGGCGAGCTGCAGCTTCATCGTCACGTCACCGATCGCGTAGATGTGCGGCACCGACGTCGCCATCGTGTCGGTGATCCCGATCGCACCACGATCGGTGAGCTGGACACCGGTCTTCTCGAGCCCGAAGCCCTCCACGCGGGGAGCGAAGCCGACCGACTGCATCACCTTGTCGACCACGACGGTCTCGATCTCGCCGCTCTTGTTGTCCTTGATCGAGACGGTGACCTTGCTGCCGTCGTCGTCGATGCTCTGCACCGCGGCGCCGGTTCTGACCTTGACGCCGAGCTTTTTGTACTGCTTCTCGATTTCCTTGGAGATGTCCGCGTCTTCGTTGGGCAGCGCCCGGTCGAGGAACTCGACGATGGTCACGTCCACGCCGTAGTTCTTCAGGACGTACCCGAATTCCATGCCGATCGCCCCGGCCCCGACGATGAGGATCGACCCGGGAAGATCCCGCGTCATGATCTGCTCTTCGTAGGTGACGACGTTCTCGCTCAGCGAGGTACCCGGCAGCAACTTGGTGGTCGAACCGGTCGCGATGATGGCGTTGTCGAACGTCACCGTCTCGGTGCCACCCTTGGTCAGTGCGACCTCGATGGTGTTGGCGTCGGTGAAGGTGCCCTTGCCGTCGTACTCGGGAATCTTGTTCTTCTTCATCAAGAAGTGGATGCCCTTGACCCGCCCCTCCGCGACCTTGCGGCTGCGGTCGTAGGCAGCGCCGAAGTCGAAGGACGCTTCACCGGTGATGCCGAACAACTTGGCCTCTTTCGTGAAGAGATGCGCAAGCTCGGCGTTACGGAGAAGAGCCTTCGAGGGGATGCAGCCCACGTTCAGGCACACACCACCCCAATACTTCTGCTCGATGATGGCGGTACTCAATCCCAGCTGTGCCGCGCGGATAGCAGCGACGTACCCACCGGGACCGGCTCCGAGGACAACGACGTCATAGTGTGAGGTCACGGTTGTTCAGGGTAGTCCCGTCCGGATTCGGTGTCTCACCTCGGTCGTGTTACCCGCCAGTAGCCCAGACTGCCGCCGCGACACGGGCGAAATTTCCCCCGTATACGGCCTCGATGGAGGGCTCGTCGAACCCCCGATTCCGCAGAACGCGATCGAGAGTCAGCACATCCTCCGGCGGTACCCACTGCAGCGGACCCCACGCCGTATACGCGTCGGAGAACGAGCCCGCATTGTTCGTGATCTCGGCGACGAAGTCCGCGGCGTCGAACGAGTAGTCCGAGCCGATGCCAACGTGCGCGGGACCCACCAGATCGACCGCCTCCTCGATGTGGTCGGCCATCGCCGACAACCGTCGGGCATGGTCGTCCGGCCCATTGACACCCAGAAAGATGCCGACCCCGTTGATCCCGATCACGCCACCCGTCTCCGCGCAGGAGCGGGCCTGATCGTCGGTGATGTTGCGAGGGTGATCCCACAATCGCCGCAGGTTGGAGTGGCTGTAGATCATGGGGCGCTCGGTAACTGCGGCAAGGTCGAGTCCGGTACGTATCGAACAGTGGGAGCCGTCCACAGTCATCCCCACCCGATTCATCTCCCGCACGAGGTCGCGGCCGCAGCCGGTCAGCCCGGTGTCGTGGGCGTCGAGGCAACCGCACCCGGCGGCATTCGCATGGTTGTACGTGGGCAGCAGCGATCGTGTGCCCAGACGGTGAAAATGGGCCACGTTGGCGAGGTCGCCGTCGAGCGGGGCGGAATCTTCCAGGTCGAAGGCGAGCGCGATACCACCGGCACCGCGTATCGCGTCGACGTCGTCGAGCCGCGTCACCAACTCGATGTCACCGCCGGACTGGGCACGAAAGTTCTCGGCGATCGCCGTCGACGCCGCCCTGTCCTGCGGGGAGTACCCGATGTTCACCGACACGTAGCTGCCGGCCGGACGACGGTAACGGCGGAGCTCGTCGATAGTTGCCGACGGCGTCAGCGGCAGGCAGCAGTGCTGCTCCCACAACGGGTACTGCCCGGGTGCACTCACGCCGCCGAGGCTATCCGAGGCCTTCCTGCAACAATGGCCGTCATGACGGATCCCTATCTCTGGCTCGAAGATGTCACCGCTGACCGGTCTCTCGACTGGGTGCGGGAACGCAACGCGCGGACCGTCGGCGAGTACACCGAGAACTCGGAGTTCTCCAAGCTCGAGGCCCGGATCCTGGAATTGCTGGATACCGACGCGCGCATTCCCTACGTCGCCCTGCGCGGTGACTATCTGTACAACTTCTGGCGCGACGGTGAGCACAAGCGCGGAATCTGGCGGCGCACATCCCTGGCGGAATACCGCTCCGAGGATCCGCAGTGGGACGTGTTGCTCGACGTCGACGAACTCGCCGAGCGCGAGGGTGAGAATTGGGTGTGGGCAGGGGCAAGTGTCCTGCGCCCAGCACAGACGCGCGCGTTGCTGTCCTTCTCACGGGGTGGCGCCGACGCGTCCGTGGTTCGCGAGTTCGATCTGGACACACGGCAATTCGTCACAGACAATCCTTTCGACGTCCCGGAAGCCAAGACCAGCATCAGCTGGATCGACGAGGACAGCGTCTACGTGGGCACCGACTTCGGTGACGGCTCGATGACCGATTCCGGCTATCCGAGGATCGCGAAGCGCTGGCATCGCGGTACCCCATTGTCCGAGGCGGTCACCGTGTTCGAGGGCGAGAGCACCGACGTGTCGGTGGGCGCCTCCTACGACGACACTCCCGGATACGAGCGGCACTTCGTCGGCCGATCGATCGACTTCTACAACTCCGAACGGTACGAGTTGTTGCCGGACGGTTCGCTGTTGCGCATCGACACGCCCGACGACGCCGGAACGTCCGTCTACCGCGACTGGCTGACCGTCCGCCCGCGCACCGACTGGGAGGTGGACGGCACCATCTTTCCCGCGGGTTCGCTGCTCGTCACCGACTACGCCGACTATCTCGCCGGCTCGCGGGAATTGACGCCGCTGTTCACACCCGACGAGCACACATCCCTGGAACAGGGCACGTGGACTCGCAACCACCTGCTTCTGGTCACCCTCTCGGACGTGCAGACCAGATTGTCGGTGCTCACGCCCACCGAAACCGGCTGGGACGAGAAGCCGCTCGACGGCGTGCCCGAACTCACGGCCAGCGGTGTCATCAGCACGGATGCGCGCAGCGGGGACAATTTCTTCGTCAACAGCAGCGGATTCACTACTCCCGCAACTCTTTTCTACGGCACCGTCGGCGGACCGCTGGAACCTGTCAAGCAGGCGCCCTCGTTCTTCGACGCCGACGGTATCTCGGTGTCCCAGTACTTCGTCGCCTCGGACGACGGAACGGAGATCCCGTACTTCGTCGTACGCCGCGACGACGCCGACGGTCCCTGCCCCACACTCTTGTACGGATACGGCGGGTTCGAGAACTCGATGGTGCCGGGATACAGCGGGTCGGTCGGCTTCGCCTGGCTCGAACGCGGGGGTGCGTACGTCGTCGCCAACATTCGCGGTGGCGGTGAATACGGCCCGTCGTGGCACACCCAGGCCGTCCGCGAAGGCCGTCACAAAGTGTTCGAGGACTTTGCCGCAGTCGCGCGCGACCTGGTCGCGCGCGGCATCACCACCACGAAGCAACTCGCGGCTCAAGGTGGAAGCAACGGCGGTCTCCTGATGGGCGTCATGCTGACCCGCTACCCCGAACTCTTCGGGGCGATCGTGTGTCAGGTGCCGCTCCTCGACATGAAGCGGTACCACCTGCTGCTGGCCGGGGCGTCGTGGATGGCCGAGTACGGCGACCCCGACGATCCCGAGGACTGGAAGTTCATCAGCGAGTACTCGCCGTACCAGAACACCAGTGCCACCGCCGAGTACCCACCGATCCTGGTGACCACCTCCACGCGGGACGACCGGGTCCATCCCGGCCATGCCCGCAAGATGACCGCCCTCCTCGAGGAGCAGGGCCACGAAGTCTGGTACTACGAGAACATCGAAGGTGGACACGGCGGGGCCGCGGACAACGCTCAGGCCGCGTTCAAGTCGGCGCTGACGTTCATGTTCCTGTGGCGCACACTCACCCGCCCGTGAGTACTTCTCAACCACCCCATGTTAATAAGTACTCACGGCTAGACATCCCAGGGCCGTAAGTTGTCAAGCCGCTTGGGCGATGCGGCGGTGGTCCCAGGCGATGTGTTCGTCGTAGTGGGTGTGGTGGCG
>NZ_JBIRXS010000036.1:0-67343 GCF_044389235.1 Rhodococcus sp. NPDC019647
GCCGGGGTGGGTGGTGCCGTCGGTGGTGGTGGTTGTGGGGGAGTTGCCGGTGACGGTGAGCGGGAAGCTGGACCGCACAGCACTACCCGAACCCGGCGCCGGGACGCGTCGCTTCCGGGCTCCCGCCACCCCCCTCGAAGCCGTCGTGGCCGGTGTGTTCGGCGACGTCCTCGGAATCGAACAGGTCGGCGCCGACGACGACTTCTTCCGCTTGGGCGGCGACTCACTGTCCGCCACCCGCGTGGTTGCCCGGGTCGACGCGGCACTCGACGTCGATGTCGGACTGCACGCCCTCTTCGAGGCGCCGACCGTCACAGCGTTTGCGGCCCGTGCCGCGAAAGCCACCGTGCGTACCGACCGACCGGTGCTGCAGGCAGGACCGCGTCCGGAACGAATCCCGTTGTCGCTGGCGCAGACTCGCATGTGGTTCCTCAACCAGTTC
This sequence comes from Rhodococcus sp. NPDC019647, assembly GCF_044389235.1. Taxonomy (NCBI): domain Bacteria; kingdom Bacillati; phylum Actinomycetota; class Actinomycetes; order Mycobacteriales; family Nocardiaceae; genus Rhodococcus; species Rhodococcus sp. NPDC019647. Next base: position 443 of record NZ_JBIRXS010000036.1, read on the forward strand.
GACACCTCCTCGCCCGCCTACAACATCGCCATGGCGTTCCGGCTCACCGGCACACTCGATGTCGACGCGTTGCGCGCTGCGGTGGCCGATGTGGTGGCGCGGCACGAATCGCTCCGGACCAGCTTTCCGATGTGCGACGGTGAGCCGGTGCAGGTGATCCTCCCCGACGCGGCACCGGACCTGCCCGAGGTGACAGTGACCAGCGAAACCGAGTTGCGCGAGCGGCTCTCGGCGTCGGTGTCGGAAGGCTTCGACGTCACCAAGCAGGTGCCGGTGCGAGCCGCGTTGTTCGAGACCTCCGATGCCGAGCGAGTGCTCCTGGTGGTGGTGCATCACATCGTCGCGGACGGAGCATCGATGGTCCCGCTCGCCCGGGACGTGCTGGTGGCCTACACGGCCCGCACCCACGGGGGTGCCCCGGAATGGGAACCCCTGGCGGTGCAGTACGCCGACTTCGCACTCTGGCAGCGGCAACTCCTCGGTTCCGACGAGGATCCGCAGTCGCTGGTGTCGGCGCAGCTGGACTACTGGCGGAACGCGCTGGCCGGTCTTCCTGCCGCACTGGATCTACCGGCGGATCGTTCGCGTCCGATGCAACGGTCACCGGGTGGAAGCCGAGTGGGATTCGAAATCGACGCCGACCTGCATCGTCGGCTGACGGCGCTGGCGTCGGCGCACCAGTCGACGCTGTTCATGGTCGCGCATGCCGCCCTGGCCGCTTTCCTGGCCCGGATGTCCGGTTCCGAGGACATCGCCATCGGAACCCCCGTCGCCGGACGGGGTGAGGCCGCACTCGACGACATGGTCGGAATGTTCGTCAACACCGTGGTGCTACGCACCGTCATCCGGTCCGCGAGCACATTCGCCGAACTGCTCGAGCAGGTACGCGTCGTCGACCTCGGGGCATACGCCCACGCCGAGGTGCCGTTCGAGAAGGTCGTCGAAGCGCTCGACCCACCTCGCTCGACGGCGCATTCACCGCTGTTCCAGGTACTACTCGAATTCCAGAATGTGGAGCAATCCGACCTGTCGCTGCCGGGCGTCGAGGTGACCGGCATCGACCTCGGTGCGACGATCGCACGATTCGACTTGCAGCTCACCGTGTCCGAAGAGTACGACGACGAGGGGTCACCGTCGGGTATCAGGGCCGCATTCAGTTACGCCACCGACCTTTTCGATGCCGACACCGTCGCCGAGCTGGCCGACCGTTTCGTTCGCATGCTCGACGCCGTGGTGAACGACCCCTCGGTGCGGCTGGGAAACCTCGACATACTGGACGCCCTCGAAGGGGACGAACTCGCGCCGGTCCGGGGTGCACCCGCGGTTCCGGAACGGACGCTGTCGGACGTGCTCGTCGCCGGCGCCGCCGTGGACCCGGAGGCAATCGCACTGTCGAGCAACGGCATCGACGTTTCGTACCGGACGCTCGACGAACGGTCCAACCGGTTGGCCAGAGCGCTCGTCGACCGGGGCGCCGGTCCCGACTCCTTCGTCGCCGTCGGGGTGCCGCGGTCGATCGAATCGGTGCTGTCGGTGTGGGCGGTCGCGAAGTCGGGTGCGGCGTACATGCCGATCGATCCCGCACTCCCGGCCGCCCGCATCACGGCGATGCTCGAGGATTCCGGTGCAATCCTCGGACTGACCGTATCGGCGCACCGCGAGCATCTGCCCGGCGCGGTGCAGTGGCTGCTGCTCGACGACCCGGAGGTCGACAGCGCGTACCCCGGGGACCGGGTCACCGACGACGACCGCGTGCGACCGTTGCATACCGAGCACGCCGCCTTCCTGCTCTACACCTCCGGCTCGACCGGCACACCGAAGGGTGTCGTCGTCTCGCACAGCGGTCTGGCAAACCTGGTAGTCGAGGAGCGGGAACGCTTCGCAGCGACGCACGGGGCACGGGTGTCACACCTGGCGTCCCCGAGTTTCGACGCGTCCGTCTTCGAGCTGCTGATGGCGTTCACCGTCGGGGCGACGCTGGTGATCGTGCCCCCCACCGTGCTCGGTGGTCGTGAACTCGCCGAACTCCTCGAGGCCGAACACGTCACACACGCGTTCTTCACCCCCACCATCCTGGAAACGGTGAGCCCCGAAGAGCTCCCGTCCGTGCGTGTTCTGGCGGTGGCAGGTGAACGGTTCGCGCCCGAGCTTGCGAACCGCTGGACACCGGGCCGGTTTGTCTTCAACGGATACGGCCCCACCGAGGCGACCATACAGACCACGGCCAGCGAGGCGCTGTCGCCGGACGAGCCGGTCACCGTCGGGGGTCCCGGCCGCGGCGTCGACGTTGTAGTCCTCGATCCGTGGTTGCAGCCGGTCCCGGTGGGTGTGATGGGCGAATTGTATGCGGCGGGACCGGGACTGGCCCGTGGATACCATCGGCGCCCGGGTATGACAGCAGCGTCCTTCGTGGCGCACCCCTTCGGAGGTCCGGGCTCCCGCATGTACCGCACCGGTGACCTCGTGCGCTGGACCGAGATAGGCCGGCTGGAATACGTAGGCCGCAACGACTTCCAGGTGAAGATTCGAGGACAGCGGGTGGAGCTCGGCGAGATCGAGTCGGTACTGGCCCGCTGCGACGGGGTGGGCCGGGCGGCGGTGACCACACACGCCGGCGCGATCGATCGACTGGTAGGTTACGTTGTCCCTGAGGGGAATGCGAGCATCGATCCCGCGGAAGTGCTGCGCTACTCCGCCTCTCATCTCGCACCCTACATGGTGCCCTCCCAGCTGGTGGTGCTCGACGAGCTGCCGGTCGGGCGCACAGGCAAACTGGACCGGCGGGCACTTCCCGCGCCGTTGGTCTCGCCCAGGCCGTTCAAGACACCAGCCACTCCGCTCGAGCACGCAGTCGCGGAGGTGTTCGCCGACGTACTCGGGGTAGAACGCGTCGGAGCCGACGACGACTTCTTCGCACTGGGTGGGAACTCCCTGGTCGCGACCAGGTTGGCGTCCGCACTGCGGGACCGGCTCGGCACGGACGTCGCACTGCAGTGGATCTTCCGCAACCCCACTCCCGAAGGGCTGGCGCGCCGCATCGTCGACCCGTCCATGCCCGGCGCCGCGGCGACCGACGACGTGTTGAGTGTCGTGGTCCCGCTCCGGTCCGGTGGAACACGTCCCCCTGTGTTCTGCGTGCACCCCGCGGGCGGACTCGCCCTCGGATACGCCGGACTGATCCAGCACCTCGCGCCGGACAGGCCGGTGTACGGGCTGCAGCTGCCCATCCTGAGCGGAGGCGCGACGTTCGACTCGATGGAAGAACTGGCACACCGGTACGTCGTCGAGATGCGGGCGGTGCAGCCCCGAGGCCCGTACCACCTACTGGGATGGTCACTCGGTGGCGTGATCGCGCACGCGATCGCCGTCGAATTGCGGGAGTCCGGTGCGGACGTCGGCACGCTCGCGATGATGGACAGCTACCTGGCAGAGGAGGGCGACTTCGGTGACCTCGAGGTCGACGCCGAGCAATGGCTGCACGGACTGGGCGTCGACTTCGAGGGCAGCGGCGACGACGACAGGTCGTACCGAGAGCAGTTGGTCGAGATGCTCGGCCGATCGTTCGGCCGCGACCCGGCGTTCGCGTCGACCCTCCTGGGCCGCATCAGCGCGGGCCTCGAGAACTCGAAGCGGATCTCGGCCGAACATCGGCCCCGCGTGTTCGACGGCGACGTGCTGTTCTTCGCCGCCGCGCAGAGCACCGACGACGAAGGTGAACGACCCTCGCCGAGCGTGTGGCAGCCCGTGGTGACCGGCGTGATCACCGTGAACGAGGTGGAGTGCGAGCACGTGCGGATGACCACACCGGAGGCTTTCGCGGTGATCGGGCCGATCCTGGAACGCGCACTGGGGCGCACGCTCTGATGGTCGCCGCTATCCCCCCGATCGCCGCTATGCCCCGAGTGCACTGCCGATGACCGGCCAGGAGTCGCGTAGCTCGGTTTCGAACAGGCCCCAGGAGTGGGTGCCCTGCGGTAGGTAGGCGAACGTGGCCGGGATTCCGAGCTGCCGAAGCCTTGATTCGAACGCGCCGGCGCACACATGGGTGACCATCTCGACGACACTGCCGCCGATCGTCTGCGGCACGGCCAGTAGTGGGTCGTGGTTGTCGACGGGCCCCGGCATCCCGTTGCCGGTCGACACGAACAGCGTTGTGCCGCGCAGGCGCTCGGCGCTCAGCATCGGATCGTGCCGCGCCCACGCGGGATCCCCGGGGCCGCCCCACATGTTGGCGGCGTTACCGCCGCCCCGCAGTTCGACCATCGACCGCACCATCGCCTGCCCGAGCACGCCACTGGTCTGTGCGCACCCGCTGTACGAACCCACCGCACGATAGAACCCCGGTACCTGCGCCGCCAGGTCGAGCACCGCGCTGCCCGCCATCGAGACTCCGCCGATGGCTTTCGAGCCCGTGGTCGAAAACCGGCTGTCGATTGCGGCGGGAAGCTCGTGGGTGAGGTACGTCTGCCACTTGTTACGCCCGAGCACCGGATCGTCCGCGGCCCAGTCGGTGTACATGCTGTACTGGCCGCCGATCGGCATCACGACGGTCACATGCTTGTCGGCGAAGAAGTCCCGGACCCGCGTGTTGTTGAACCACGAGATGCCGTCCGATCCGCCGCCGATCCCGGTGAGCAGGTAGAAGGTGGGCGCGGGTGCCCCGGAAGCGGGCGAGATGACGTCGTTCGAAACCCAGCGGCCCATCGCCTCCGAGTAGACGTCCACCCGGGCGATCCGCGGCTCCGCCGAGGCAGGCGGCGGTCCGAGCGCCAGCCACGCCGACAACAGCAGGATCGTCACCACCAGTCCACGCAGAGGGGCCGAGCGTCGCAGAACGTCGAACGGTCGCATGATGCCCCCTGCCTGTGGCCTGCTCGTCCAATCTAAGACGCCGGGCTACCTGCTTGTCGCGGTTCCACGGAACCGGTGTATAGATGGATCGATGACGGACAACGACCGGCCCGACGAGCGATTCACACTCGCCAGTGAGCGGACGTTTCTGGCATGGATGCGGAGTTCGCTGGCCTTGCTCGCGGGTGGTCTCGCGATGATCCACTTGGTCCCCGAATTCAGCACCGGATGGGTGCGGACGACCCTCGGCCTGATTCTGATCGTTCTCGCCGCGGCAGCGGCCCTCGTCGGACTGCGACGGTGGTCTCAGGTCGAGAAGGCCCTACGCGACGGCGCGCCGATGCCCCCGCCCCACGAGTTGAGGCTGTTCGCCGTGGCTCTGACAGTGGTGGCGCTGGGAGCGGGGCTCGCCAGCGTCGTCGCCGTTCTCTAACCTGCAGAAGAGGTTTGCATAACGCGAACCGGACGTGACGATGAAGGAGTACACGGTGGCCCACGAGCTCAAGCTGGGATACAAGGCGTCGGCGGAGCAGTTCGGTCCGCGGGAGTTGGTGGAGCTGGGTGTGCTGGCGGAGGCGCACGGGATGGATTCGGCGACGGTGTCGGATCATTTCCAGCCGTGGCGGCACGAGGGTGGGCATGCGCCGTTCTCGATTGCGTGGATGACGGCGGTGGGGGAGCGGACGGAGCGGTTGCAGTTGGGGACGTCGGTGATGACGCCGACGTTCCGGTACAACCCGGCCGTGGTGGCGCAGGCGTTCGCGACGATGGGGTGTCTGTATCCGGGTCGGGTGATGCTCGGGGTGGGTACCGGTGAGGCGCTCAACGAGATCGCGACGGGTTTTGCGGGGCAGTGGCCGGAGTTCAAGGAGCGGTTCGCGCGGTTGCGGGAGTCGGTGCGGTTGATGCGGGAGTTGTGGCTCGGGGATCGGGTCGATTTCGAGGGCGAGTTCTTTTCCACGAAGGGGGCGTCGATTTATGACGTGCCCGAGGACGGGATTCCGGTGTATATCGCGGCGGGTGGTCCGGTGGTGGCCCGGTATGCGGGGCGCAGTGGGGACGGGTTCATTTGTACGTCGGGTAAGGGGATGGAGTTGTATACGGAGAAGTTGTTGCCGGCGGTGGCGGAGGGGGCGGCGAAGGCGGAGCGCGATGTCACGGAGATCGACAAGATGATCGAGATCAAGATTTCGTATGACACGGATCCGGAGTTGGCGCTGGAGAACACTCGGTTCTGGGCGCCGTTGTCGTTGACGGCGGAGCAGAAGCATTCGATCGATGATCCGATCGAGATGGAGAAGGCGGCGGATGCGTTGCCGATCGAGCAGGTCGCGAAGCGGTGGATCGTGGCGTCGGATCCGGATGAGGCGGTGGCGCAGATCCGCCCGTATCTCGACGCGGGATTGAATCATCTGGTGTTCCATGCGCCCGGACACGACCAGAAGCGGTTCCTGGAGCTCTTCGAACGCGACCTCGCACCCCGGCTCCGCGGCTAGGCGGCTTCGCCGCCCGTGCGCCTTTTTGGTAGCTGGAGCAACCAGAAAGGCGCACGGGCGCGGAGCGCCTCAGAGCAGCATGTGCACCCGCTTGTACAGGCGCTTGGACGGCCCGCCCAGCAGGTCCGCGTCGGCGAGGAAGCGCATCAGTGGCTGCGAGCTTTCGCGTACCTTCGCGGCGCGGAACGAGTTGTTCTTCGCCTCGCGTAGCGCTCGCTCGGTGTCGAGCCCGGCGGCGGCGTAGACAGCGGGGTTGATCATGCTCGACACGATGAGGTTCGCCGCGATCGCGATGGCGCCGCGGCTGGCCGCGCGGCGGGCCTTGCTGGTGCCGGCCGCACGGCGCAGTGTCTCCTCACGAGCGAAACGCATGTGCCGGGCCTCCTCGACCACGTGGATCTTGCTGGTCACCCGAACGATCGGCTGAACACGGGTGTCCTTCATCCAGTCGCGCTGCATGACGTCGAGGATTTCTTCGGCGACCAGGATGCCGGCGTAGGCGACCTCTCCCGACGCGAGAGCTTTGAATCCGCGACCCAGGTTGACCACGGCACGGCGCGGCACGTACGACGGGCAGCCGAACTTCTCGGCGGTACGAGCGAACATCACGGAGTGCCGACATTCGTCGGCGACTTCGGTGAGCGCGAACTGGAAGTGCGCCTGCGAGGCATCCTTGGCATACATGTCCCGGATGACCATCTGCTGCAGGATCATCTCGAACCAGATGCCGGTGCCCATGATCGAGGACACTTCGTGCTTGGTCAGGGTGATCTGCTGCTCGAACGTCATTTCGTTCCACAGCGGGGTGCCGAACAGTGTGGACCATTCCGGTGTCAGGCCGTACAGGTCGTCGGGGACCGGTGCATCCCAGTCGACCTCGACCATGGGGTCGTACGACATCCTCGCGGAGGATTCGAGGAGCCGTGTACCCGTGTCCTGGCGATCGGTGATCCTCGGGTTGCGAAGCTCGAGCGTAGAACGGGTCATGAGCGTCCTCCATATCAGTGTGACGAGACGTAACATGTAATATGGACCTCAGAATGGTTTACGTCAAGGCGCCTCGTGTACAAATGCTGGACTCTCTGACGGATACGCCGCCCTTCGTTCTGGTGGGTGATGATTCCCACACGCGTCCGGAGTTGGCTTGCTGAATGTTTGCTGATGGTCTGTAGTGGGTGTGCCTGCAGTCGGCAACAAGCTCCCGAACCGCAACGCGCAGGGTTCGGGATCGGCCGGCGGTCCCTCCCCCGACTCGGGGTCGTCGGCTGTTCCCACACCCGCTCACCCCGGCGGGTGTGGGAACAACCAGGCCGCCCGCGGCCCTTCTTGGAAGAAAGTTGGATGAGCAATGCCCGAGCAGAACCCTGTGAAACCCGACATCGTCGTCGGAGCCCGTGTCCGGGTTCGGCGCGAGACGGAAACGACGGCGCAGGGTGTGGTGATCGAGGATTTCGCGGAACTGACCACGTCGGGGCAGTCACTCGGCCGCGACTGGGCTCCGGTGCACCGGTGGGCGGTCGCTCTCGACGACGGACGTCTCGTGTTCGCCCACGACGGCGAACTCGACGTCGACACCGCGTCGAGCGGATAGTGACCGACGTCAGTCGACGCCGTGGAGGCGGTTCATCGCTCGGTGCAGTTGGTCTTCGCTGAGCGCGGGTACGCCCAAGGTGCTGTGGCCGTCCCGGTTTGCGCGGAGACCATCGAGCGCGAAGCCGAGGACGCGCTTCCACAACTCGGGTGATTCTGCGCTGGCAAAGTCGGCTGCAGCCTGAACGGACTGCGTCAGCAACGGTAGATCCGTGCTCTCGAAGTCGTCACGCAACGCCCCGGCGGCCTTGGCGCGTTCGACCAGGGCAGCTGTCCGCCGGTGAATTTCCCCTTGGGCCGCCTCCACCGCCCCGGCGAGCTTCCCGTGGGTCTCCGGATCGGCGAGGCCCTGCGGCAGCGCCCTGCCCGCCACAACCAGGTCGCGGAGGCCGCGGTCCTGCGCCAGCATTCGGGTGCTCTCGGAGAAGAAGTAGACGAGACCTTCCCATGGATCCGGCATCGCTTCTGCTGTGGTCGAGACCTCGACGACGTCCTGGAGACGCGAAGCGAACAGGTGCTCGATCAGTTGATCCTTGCTCGCAAATCGGCGGTAGACGGTCCCGACGCCGACACCGGCATGCTCCGCGACCTCGGCGAGTGTGGCCTCGAGACCCCGGGATGTGAACACCTCGCGCGCCGACTGCAGGATGCGTTCGAGGTTTGCCCGGGCGTCGCTGCGGAGAGCACGGTCTGTCTGAGGGCCCATTTCCTCAGTCTAGCTCATCCGGAATTGCCCGTTCCGCTTATGCTACCGTCTATCCGGAATTAGGCATTCCGCTTAACTGAGAGGGTGACAGGTATGACAGTGGTACGCGAGCGACCGGCGGTGACTGGGCAGGGCATCGATCGGCGATGGTTGATCCTCGGCGTATTGGCCATTGCCCAGTTGATGGTGGTCCTCGACGCGACGATCGTGAACATCGCGCTGCCCGAGGCGCAGCATGCGCTGGGATTCACCGACGGTCAGCGTCAATGGGTCGTCACGGCGTATTCGCTGGCGTTCGGGAGCCTGCTCCTTCTGGGTGGCCGGATCAACGACCTCTTCGGCCGCAAGAACTCGTTCATCATCGGTCTGATCGGTTTCGCGGCCGCGTCCGCTCTGGGTGGGTGGAGTCCCAACTTCGACGTTCTCGTGACCGCGCGTGCATTGCAGGGCGTATTCGGAGCGCTGTTGGCCCCGGCTGCCTTGTCGCTGTTGACCGTAACGTTTGCGGGGTCGGCGGATCGGACCCGGGCCTTCGGTGTGTTCGGGGCGATCTCGGGTGCGGGCGGCGCGATCGGCCTGCTGATGGGCGGCGTTCTCACCGATTACCTGTCATGGCATTGGTGCCTGTACGTCAACGTCGCCTTCGCCGTCGTGGCGCTGGTCGGTGCACTCGTATTTCTGCCTGCGCACCAGAAGGGCTCGACATCGAAAAGCCTGGATTGGTGGGGGACGGTATCGGTGACGGCCGGCCTGTTCTTCCTCGTGTACGGATTCGCCAACTCGGAAAGCCACGGCTGGTCCGACGCGTCGACGCTGACGTTCCTCGGGGTGGGGATAGTTCTGCTGGCACTATTCGCGTGGATCGAGACCAAGGTTCGCCATCCGCTGTTGCCGATGCGGGTGCTGACCGATCGGCTGCGCGGTGCCTCGTATCTGGTGATGTTGATTTCTGCGGTAGGCATGTTCGGGATCTTTCTGTTCCTCACCTATTACCTCCAGCAGCTGCTCGAATACAGCCCGATCGCGACCGGTATCGCCTTTCTGCCGATGGTCGCGTCGATCGCCCTGAGCGCTTCGTTCTCGGGAGCGGTGCTGGCCACTCGATACAGCCCGCGGATACTTGTCACGTCCGGTCTGCTCGTCTCTGCACTCGGTATGGCATTCCTGACCACGCTCGATGTCGACAGCGCCTACCTCACCGGCATCCTGCCGGGTCTTGTCGCGGTGGGGCTCGGTCTCGGATTCGTCTTCTCGAGCGCGATGGCCTCCTCCACGGCGGGAGTGCGGGCCGACGACGCCGGCGTCGCCTCGGCCACGGTGAACACCGCGCAGCAAGTCGGCGGTTCGATCGGGATTGCCCTCCTCAGCAGTGTCGCAGCTTCAGCAGCAGACAGCTACAGCGCCGAGCACGCCGTGTCCGGGGATCCGGCCGTCGTGGCGCAGCAACTCGCCGAGGGTGCGGCGCTGGTCAGCTATCACTCCGCGTTCTGGGTGGCCGCAGCATTCTTCGCTGTCGGCGCGTTGGTGTCGATAACACTGTATCGCAACGAGATTCCGCAGCAGGACGCCGATGCGGGGCCAATTCTGGTCCACTGATCCGGTCAGTTGGCAGTCAGTGCGAACACCCGCATGTTGCGATCGGTGCGGGTCTCGTAGACGCCGTAGACCCTGACCATGGCATCGAATTCGCGATATATGCGGGTTCGCTCCGGTTCGGTGAGGAGAGTGGCGGTCACCGGGATCGCCTTTCCCCCGATGGTCACCGTCGCGTGCGGCTCCGCGAGGAGATTCGCGGACCAGGCGGGGTGTTTCTCTTGCCCGAAGTTACTGCCTACCACGTAAATTCGGTCGCCCTCGCGGTAGTACAGCAGCGGGCTGGTCCTCGGCTTCCGGGACTTGCGGCCCGTCGTGGTGAGAAGCACCACCGGTGCGGCGATCGGGCCGAGAACGGTGAAACGTCCACCGCTCTTCTCGAGTAGGCGCCGGTCTACTCCGGCGAGCTTCCGAATTACCCACGACCCCGGCCGGGTAGCGGCGAAGGCCGCGGCGGGCTCACGGAGGAAGCTGTTTTCGCTGCCCCACCGCACGTCGGGGAAGGGTGATTCGGCCATATGTCATCTGACCGCTTCGCAGGACCCCTGTCAATCGTGGTGGCCGGAGGTGCCGACGGCGACGGCGACGGCGCCGGCGCGGACCGCCGGATACGCTATGGCCATGGCTGCACCTGGAACCTCCGCACCAGTGAGTCCGCCGGGCCCGTCGGCGCCGTCGAGCATCTACCCGTCGGCGCCGTCGAGCATCTACATCGCATCGCCGGAAGGAGACACCGGTAAGTCCACCATCGCGCTGGGCGTCTTGCAGATGCTGTGTGCCTCGGCGGCACGGGTGGGTGTTTTCCGGCCGATCGCGCGATCGACGGAGGAGACCGACTACATCCTGGAGTTGCTGCTCGAGCACACCACCGCCGACGTCGGTTACGAGCAGTCCCTGGGTGTCACCTATGAGCACGTCCACGCCGACCCCGACGGCGCGCTCAGTGAGATCGTCGCGCGGTATCACACGATGGCCGAGCAGTGCGATGCCGTCGTGGTCATCGGTAGCGACTACACCGACGTAGCCAGCCCGAGCGAACTCGGGTACAACGCGAGGATCGCCGTCAACCTGGGTGCGCCGGTGCTCCTCGCATTACGGGGAGCGCGCCGCAGTCCTGACGAGGTGGCCCAACTCGCTGCGCTGTGCATAGGCGAACTGAAGGCACATCACGCTCATCTGATCGCGGTGATTGCCAATCGGTGCAACCCGGACGAACTCGGCGCCGTCACGTCCGCGCTGTCCTCCACCGGCGTGCCTGCGTGGAGCTTGCCGGAGATTCCGCTGTTGACGGCGCCGACCATGGCAGAACTGCTCGACGCCGTCGACGGCACCTTGTTCAGTGGTGATCCCGAGCTTCTGCACCGTGAAGCGCTGCGGGTGATGGTCGGCGGCATGACGGCCGAGCACATCCTCGAGCGTCTGAGTGACGGGGTGGTGGTGATCGCGCCCGCCGACCGTTCCGACGTACTGCTGGCGATGGTCAACGCCCACGACGCGGAAGGGTTTCCGTCGCTCGCCGGGATCATCATGAATGGTGGTCTGCTCCCGCATCCCGCGATCGCCGACCTGATGGCAGGTTTGAAACCGCGTCTCCCGATCCTCACCACGTCGCTGGGTACGTTCGACACGGCAAGTGTTGCCGCGCAGACGCGGGGCCGGGTGGCCGTCGGCTCGCAACGCAAGGTCGACACCGCATTGAGCGTCATGGAGCAGCACGTCGATCCCGCTGTTCTCGTCGAACGGCTGAAACTTCCGATCCCCTCGGTGGTCACACCGCAGATGTTCGAGTACCAGCTGATCGACCGGGCCCGGCGCGGTCGCAGGCACATCGTCCTTCCGGAGGGCGACGACGACCGTATCCTCCGGGCCGCGGGCCGATTGCTCCAACGCCAGGTGGCGGAGCTGACACTCCTCGGAGACGAGGGACAGGTGCGCAGGCGTGCCGCCGAACTCGGTGTGGACCTGTCCGAGGCGCAGGTTCTCGATCCGCGAACCTCGGAGTACACCACCTCGTTCGCCGAGGAGTACGCCCGGCTGCGCGCGCACAAGGGCATGACCCTCGAGCGTGCACGGGAGGTGATGGGCGACATCTCGTACTTCGGAACCATGATGGTGCACAGGGGAATAGCGGACGGAATGGTGTCCGGCGCCGCGCACACCACCGCGCACACGATTCGGCCGTCGTTCGAGATCATCAAGACTCGGCCGGGTGTGAACACGGTGTCGAGCGTGTTCCTGATGTGTCTGTCCGACCGCGTCCTCGCCTACGGCGACTGCGCCGTGGTGCCCGACCCCACCGCCGAGCAACTGGCCGACATCGCGATCTCGTCCGCTGAGACGGCCGCGCAGTTCGGCATCGACCCGCGCATCGCGATGCTGTCGTACTCCACCGGCGATTCAGGGACCGGCGCAGATGTCGACAAGGTGCGCTCCGCCACCGCCGTCGTCCGCCAGCGACGACCGGATCTGTTGGTGGAAGGACCGATTCAGTACGACGCCGCCATCGAGCAGAGTGTGGCCGACAAGAAGATGCCCGACTCGCAGGTAGCGGGTAAGGCGACGGTGTTCATCTTCCCCGATCTCAACACCGGCAACAACACCTATAAGGCGGTGCAGCGCAGTGCCGGTGCCATCGCCGTCGGCCCGGTGTTGCAGGGTCTGAACAAGCCGGTCAACGACCTCTCCCGGGGCGCGCTGGTCGAGGATATCGTCAATACGGTGGCCATCACGGCCATTCAGGCCGCGGCGCTCGAACCTCGGGGGGCAGACACGTGAGCGACGACACCGCAGGATCGGTACTGGTACTCAACTCCGGTTCTTCGTCGATCAAGTTCCAGTTGATCCAGCCGGACACCGGCGAGTCGATCGCCTCCGGGCTCATCGAGCGGATCGGCGAACCGGACGGTCACATCGTGTATCGGCACCGCACGGGCGTGGAGGAACGACACGGTGTCATCGCTGACCATCGCGCGGGTTTGAAGACGGTCCTCGAGGTGGTCGCCGAGGTAGGCCGGCCGCTCGGTGAGGCTGGGATCGTCGCCGTGGGACACCGCCTTGTTCACGGCGGCAAGGTGTTCTACGAGCCCACGATCATCGACGACGACGTAGTGCGGGCCATCTCCGATCTGTCGAGCCTGGCGCCGCTGCACAATCCGGCGAACGTGATCGGCATCGAGGTGGCCCGGGAAGTGCTTCCCGACGTCCCGCACGTCGGAGTGTTCGACACCGCGTTCTTCCACACCCTGCCCGCGGCGGCGTCCACCTATGCCATCGATCGGAGCATCACGCAGGAGTACGACATTCGGCGTTACGGCTTCCACGGGACGTCGCACCAGTACGTGTCGTCCTGTGCCGCCCAGTTCCTCGGCAGGGATACCTCCGAGCTCGACCAGATAGTTCTGCATCTGGGCAACGGCGCCTCGGCGTCTGCCATACACAGCGGCCGCGCCGTCGACACCAGCATGGGATTCACGCCACTCGAGGGCCTCGTCATGGGTACGCGCAGTGGTGACATCGACCCGGGAGTCCTCCTCCATCTGTATCGGCAAGGACTGACGGTCGACCGGATCGACGACCTGCTCAACCGGCAGTCGGGTCTGCGAGGGCTGTCCGGCGTCAACGACTTCCGCTCGCTCCGGACCCTCGTCGGTGAGGGAAACGCGGACGCCGCGCTCGCCTATGACGTGTATGTGCACCGGCTCCGCAAGTACATCGGCGCCTACCTCGTGGAGCTGGGCGGTGCCGACGTCATCACGTTCACCGGGGGAGTGGGCGAGAACAACGTCGATGTCCGGCGCGACAGCCTGGCGGGGCTCGAACGTCTCGGCATCATCGTCGACGACACCCGCAACAGCTCGGAATCCCGGTCGGCCCGGCGCATCTCCTCGGACGACTCCGAGGTGGAAATCCTCGTCGTCCCCACCAACGAGGAGTTGGCGATTGCGCGGGCGGCAGTCGACTTGGTGGGTGGCTGAGCCGGTGACCGACTGCTAGAACAGGCTTTTCGGGCGAATGGTGTTGGCCCGGTCGACCAGTGCATAGCGGTGGGTGCGTTCGGGTGCTTTGCGGGCCAGTGCGCGCAGCGCCGCCTCGGCGCCGGTGCGTAACCCGTGTTCGGTGAACGGCACACCGAGGAAAGGTCTGTGTTCGGTGGTGGACGTGTGGCCGCTGCGTATCCAGTCGAGTGCGGTACCCAGCACGAGGGTGCGCATCTGGAGTGCCCGGCTCTCTTCGTGCGGCAGCGCGGCCACCCGAAGCGCCGCCTCACGCAGCTGGGACTCCTCGATCTTGTCGATCGGCCGCCCGGACAGCAGTACAAGCACACCGGTCATCCGGGCCACGGTGAAGTGCCGGGAGGTGGGGGGAACCTCGTCGAGCGCCGCGAGGGCACCGGAAAGATCTCCGCGCTCGGTGAGTTGCCGTGCCAGCCCGAATGCCGCGCTCACCGCGTTGTGGTCGGTGCGCCACACCGACCGGTAGTATTTCTCCGCGAACGACCGCCACGGGGCCGGGTCCGAGGTATCCCAGTGCTGCAGGATCAACTCGGCGGTCGCGGCCAGGGCGAGCTTGGGTGCCGTCTCACCGGGCATCGCTTGCAGCACGCCTTCGAAGTGGGAGAAGGCTGCCTCGTAGTCGCCGGAGAGCAGTGCGGCGATTCCTGCATACCAGTCGATCCGCCAGTTGTCGCCGACGTCTCCCTCCACGTCCCCGAGCAGGGTGAGTGCCGCGGCCGCGTCGCCGAGGTCGAGGTGAGCCTTGATCTCGGCGAGGGTGAGTTCGCGGGAAAACGACACATCGGGAGTTCCGACGAGGCGTTCGACGCCGTTGTCCCGGGCATGTCGCAGGGAGTCGAGCCTCTGCTGCGGTTCGCTGTGAACGGCGGCGGCCAGCAGGGGAGCGTTGGGGTCGGTGGGATCGATCAGCGGCACCGCCAGGGCCTGCGCCACCGAGCGCGCATCGAGTTTCTGGTCTCGGTGCACGCCGTCGACGTAGACGTCGGTCTGTTCGATGGCCTCGTCGGTGCCGAAAGTTGTTCGCTGCCTGCTGAACACCGTGGAGAGTCCGGGGTGTTCCTCGCCGGTCTGCTGCGCGAGTACCTCACGGAGCACGCCGGTGAGCTGACCGGCCATCTCCTGCGCCGAGCGGAAACGCTTCGCGGGGTCGGGATCGGTGGCACGCAGCAGGAGGCGATGGAAGAACTCGTATTCGGCCAGCAGCGGCGCGTTGTCGGGCGTCGGTATCCCGTCGAGGTACCGGCCCTTGTCGGAGGGCATGTCGAGCGTCAGCACCGCCAGCGTGCGGCCCACCGTGTAGATGTCGGAGGCGACAGTCGGGCCCGTCTTCACGATCTCCGGTGCCTGGAAACCTGGTGTGCCGTACAGATAGCCGTAGTCCTCGATGCCCGCGACCGCGCCGAGGTCGATCAGCTTGAGCGAATCCTCGGTCACCATCACGTTGTCGGGCTTGAGGTCGTTGTAGACCAGGCCCGTCGAGTGCAGATAGTCGAGTGCCGGAAATATTTCCAGCACATAGGCGATGGCTTGCTCGATGGGCATCCGTTCGGGGCGATGGTGCGTCGAGAGAACGTCCCTCAGCGAGTGCCCGCCCACGTACTCCATGACGATGTACCCCATCGGAGTCCCGTCGGATCGGGGGTGTTCGACGAAGTTGTAGATCTTCACGATGCTCGGGTGCGCCACCTCGGCGAGGAACTGGCGTTCTGCAACGGCGACCGCCTGCGCCTCGGCATCACCGAAATGCAACAGACCCTTGAGAACCACCCATCGATCGCTCACGTTGCGGTCGATTGCGAGATAGATCCACCCGAGACCGCCGTGTGCGATGCATCCCTGCACCTCGTACTGGCCGCTCACCAGCTCGCCAGGCCGCAGAAGCGGCCGGAAGTCGAAAGTGGCGGCGCACGAAGGGCATGTGCCGAACTCGCACTCTTCCGCAGTGGCGCACTTCCGGCCGACCGGATTGCCGCACTTCCAGCAGAACCGCTTGTTCTCGGGAACCGTCGGGTCCGACATCACGGCCGAAGCCGGGTCGACCGTCTTCACCACCGGCACTTCGACGAGCCCACCACCCAGACGCAGGCGGCCACCGGAGCGACTGCGCGGTGACCTCGTCGAGCGACCTGTCGTCGAGGCTCCCGATGGACGCGAAGCCTGCGTGGCCTGTTCCGGTTCGCGGGGTGCAGCCTGAGTGGCCTGTTCCGGTTCGCGGGGCGCAGCCTGGGTGGCGACCTCCGGATCCGGCGACCCCGTATTCTCCTGGGACATCGGCCTCAGTCCTGGTACACGGCGGCCGGAGGGACGGGCGACGGTCCCAGCATCGACAACCAGCGGTTGTAGGAGTCGGTCCAGGTTCCGTCGCGGCGGATCCGCTCGAGGGTGCCGTTGACGAACCGCACGAGGTCCTCGTTCGATTTGGTGATGCCGATTCCGTACGGTTCGGCGCCCATGCTGTCCCCGACGATCTCGAGGTACGGGTCCTGAGATGCCAGTCCGGCCAGAATCGTGTCGTCGGACGTCACCGCGTCGACCTGCCGTTGCTGCAACACCACCAGGCAGTCGGACCACATCGGCACGGTGAGGATCTCGGCCGTCGGCGCCACCTGCTGCAGCCGCGCCAACGACGTGGTGCCGCGCACCACACATACCCGTTGTCCGGCCAGATCCGCCGGACCGCGGATGGGCGAGCCCTTGACGACGAGGACCCGTTGTCGCGCCTCGAAGTACTGGCTCGAGAACGCCACCCGCTCTCGCCGGTCGCAGGTGATCGTCATCGTCTTGGCGACGACATCGACCAGCGACTCCTGCAGCGCCCGTTCACGATCGGCGGACGTGAGAATTCGGTACTCCAGACGCTCCGGGTCACCGAACAGATCCCGTGCAATCTCACGGGCGATGTCGACATCGAACCCCTCGATCGTGCCGGTGGCCGGGTCGCGGAAACTCATGAGGTTACTGCCGGTATCCAACCCGACGATCAGCCTGCCCCGCGCGCGGATGGCGTCGACTGTCGGGCTCGGTGGTGGTGGGCCTGCGTCGGAAACGGGGCGCAGACTGGCTGTGGGATCGCCGCAGTCGCCGCCCGGCGCGGGAGCCGGTGTCGAACGGTCCGTCGGTGCCGGGGCGACGCCGGCGGGCAACGGCGGTTGGGTGTACGAGATGCTCGGCGAACCGACGTGTCCCGACGTCGACTGGGCGCAACCGCAGAGGAGCATCGCCAGCGCCAGCACCACGGGTGCTATCCGGTGCCGCCTCACTGATACTCCCTCAACCGCGGCCACAGTCCGATGATAATTCCGATCACGGCGATCAGCGTCAGGGCGAAGGCCCCCGGGCCCAACGCCGTCAGCACCCCGGATGCGGACGCCACATGGGAGCGCAGATGATCACGGGCAGAGTCGATGCCTTCGGTGAGCGCATCGTCGAGAGCGGTGAACTGGGCGGCCGAGTTCTGGTCTCCGGGACCGATGGCGATGGCCGCGCCGGCGAGGAAATCGCCCTCGGCGAGAACGGTGTTCATCCGTTCGTGCGCCGTCGACCATCGGTTCCATGCTTCCTCGGCCCGGGTCACCTCGGCGTCACCGACCGGGTTGTCGTCCTCGCGCGGATAATTCGACAGCACCGCACCGAGCTGGGCGGACTTGTCGTCGAACACCGCGTCGTAGTCGCCGTTCGAATCGCGTCGCACCAACCTGAGTGTCTCCTCGGTGCGCGCCTGCTGGGCGAGGATGCGGCCGGTGGTCAATTCGTGCAGCGGCCGGGCACCCTCGGTGAGTGCGCGATGGGTGTCGAGAGCCGAGATCAGCCCTGCTACCAGCATCCATGCCAGCAGAATGGCGGTAGCCGACGATGCCAGGATCAAACCGAGATTGAACGTGCGCCGCGTGAGCCGGGCCAGCACTACCTGGGTGAGGACCAATCCCACCGCGGCCGTCAACAGGAGCGCGAGCGCGAACCACGGAGGCCGTGAATAGTTACTCTGCGTCGACGCCACACGGGCCTCGTGCCCGGCGTGCAACTGCTGTGCCATCGGAAGCAGGCTCGTCTGCATCAGCGTCGAGGCCTCCCCGAGGTAGGCCGCCCCGACGGGGTTGCCCACCCGGTTGTTCGCCCGCGCGGTCTCGACGAGCCCGGTGTACACCGTGAGGTCGGTGGAGATGGAGGCGAGGAGTCGGCGGCTGTCCGCCTCGCTCGCTGCCAGCCCGCCGGAGGCATGGACGAGATCCGCCGACGCCGTGCCGATCGCCTGCGCATACCTGTCCCGAAGGTCGCCTGGCTCGAGACCCCCCGAGATGAACGCCGTCGTGGCTGCGGCGTCGGCCACCGACAACGCGATATACAGATTCTGCGCCGAGTACGACAGCGGTTCGGCATCCACGAGGACGGCGTCGAGCGTGGCCGCCCTGCCGTTCACCGTGGAGGTGGCCACCAGACCGGCGGCCACGCACAGGAGCATGAGCAGAATGCCGAGACCGGTCAGTCTGGCCGGGGTCGAGTGGAGGAAGGCGCGCAACTCCCTGCGGCGAGCCACCGCCGGATCGACCTCGTCGTCCCCGAGGGCCGACAAAGCTCGGCTACCGTGGGGTTCGATCGACGGTGCCTCACGCAGAACCACGTCGCACCCCTTCTGAAACCGGCCGCACTGTGTGGGGAGCATATAAGCTGCCGCGCCGGGAGGCGGTCAACCGGACGGAGTGCGGGATCGTGCCCCCGCCGAACGAAGCCCGAACGGGGCCGTGAGCTGGCGAGGCAGGGAGAAACCGTTAGTGTGAGGGAACTGCAGGTGACCCATCAGGTCGGACAGGGGTAGTCGATGCGTGGTGACGGGGACGGCTGGGCAACCGGTCCGGACGGCAGTCGTCATTGGGGCAAGCACGGTGCGGCCGGATTGTTGTTGCGTGCTCCGCTCGCGGACGAGACGCCGGCGGTGCTGCTCCAGCATCGTGCGGTCTGGAGCCATCAAGGCGGGACGTGGGCGTTGCCCGGCGGCGCCCGGGACAGCCACGAGACGACGACCCATGCTGCGGTCCGGGAAGCCCACGAGGAGACCGGCATCGAGAGCGCGGCCATCCGGGTGCGCACCGAGGTCGTGACGATGGAAGCCGCCAGCGGCTGGAGCTACACCACGGTGATCGCCGACGCCGAGCGCCCGCTCCCCACCGTTGCCAACGGTGAGAGCACGGAGCTGCGCTGGGTTCGTGAATCCGACGTCGCAGGGCTGCCGCTCCATCCGGGGTTCCAAGCGGGCTGGCAGATGCTGCGCACCACGGAGGTACGGCTGGTCCTCGCCGGGCACGACGTTCTGGGGGAGCACGCCTCGCTGACACACTTGTCGAAGGCGTTGCCCCGCACGATCCACCTGCCCGACGGAACCTACGGCTGGCTCCCGCGCGTCGAGGTGCTCGACTCGCTCGAGGTGATCGGTGGCACCGCGGAGCCGGCAGGCCATGGCACCACCGTCGGAACGGTGACCGCCGTGGTGACCGCGGACCCCGAACTCGTCGACCAACTCGCGGGCACCGTCCTCACCCTGGAGCCGTCGACCGTCCTGGGCTGGCTGGATCAGCCGTAACTCAGCTGTTGCCGCGGAGCATTCCGGCGAGTGAGCGCGCCGCCGCCTGAGGGTCCCGGGCCTCCGTGATCGCCCGCACCACGACGATGCGGGTGGCTCCCGCAGCCAGAATCTCCGGTACGCGTGACTCGTCGATGCCACCGATCGCGAACCAGGGTCGGGTGGGCTGCGAATCGGCGGTGGACCGCACCAGCTCGATGCCCGCCGCCGTGCGTCCCGGCTTGGTGGGGGTGGCCCATACGGGCCCGGTGCAGAAGTAGTCGACATCGTCCTCGATCGCCGCGAGACTGGCCTGCGCCCGGCTGTGGGTGGATCGGCCGATCAGGACATCTGGCCCTACGACGTTCCGGGCGTACGGCACCGGAAGGTCGCCCTGGCCGAGGTGAAGGACGTCGGCACCGGCTGCGAGCGCCATGTCCGCGCGGTCGTTGACGGCGAGCAGGGCGCCGTGCCTCCGTGCGACGGCGGCGAGCACGGACAGAGCCGCAAGTTCGTCGCGTGCGTCCATCGGACCCAGCTCGCGCTCGCCGGCCGAGCCCTTGTCGCGGAGCTGGATGATGTCGACACCACCGGACAGCGCGGCTTCCGCGAACTGTGCCAGGTCACCTTTTTCGCGTCGAGCGTCGGTACACAGGTACAAACGCGCAGCTCCGAGGCGACGCCGACGTTCTGCATGGCTGGTGTGATGCGAGGTGGTCACGGCATGACGGTAGCCTCTACGGTGAAAGTGCAACACGGGAGTCCCGGGATCGTGGGGCTGAGAGGGGCTCACGCCGAGCCCGACCGTCATACCTGACCCGGATCATGCCGGCGCAGGAAGTGAGGTGGTGTTCGATGTCAACGGTTCTGAGACCACGGTCGGTGTCCGTCGTCGGCGGCGGGGTGATCGGGCTGTCGATTGCGTGGCGCGCCGCCCACGCCGGGTGGTCGGTCCGCCTGTACGACCCGGCGATCGGCTCGGGTGCGTCGTGGGTGGCAGGGGGAATGCTGGCACCGCTGTCCGAGGGCTGGCCCGGCGAGGAGAGTGTCCTCGAGCTGGGCAGTGCGTCACTGGACCGGTGGCCCGACTTCGGCAAGGAGCTCGAGGCCGCCGCCGGTGTCGAGCTGTTCACTTCGGCCAGTTCACTCACCGTCGCGCTCGACGCCGCCGATGCCGAAGATCTGCGGACCATTGCCGAATGGGTCGGTGCGCAGGGACGGGATCTGCAGATCCTGAGCCGAAGCGAGGTGCGCGAACTCGAGCCGATGCTCGGGCGTGGGGTTCGGCTCGGACTGCTCGCGGTCGCGGAACTTGCCGTCGACAACCGGTTGCTGCTGGCGGCACTGCGGACGTGCGCAGTCGACGCCGGAGTGGAGTTGATCGAGGAGAGTGTGTCCGACCTCGGCCTGCTCGACACCGACCAGATCGTCCTCACCGCAGGCGTCGCGTCGCCGTCGCTGTGGCCGGGGCTTCCGGTTCGCCCGGTGAAGGGGGAGATCCTGCGACTGCGTGCCCGTCCCGGGGTGACGCCGGCGCCGGGTCGCACCATCCGCGGCAGTGTGCACGGCCGTCCCGCGTACCTCGTGCCGCGGGCCGACGGAATCGTCGTGGGCGCCACCCAGCACGAATCCGGCCACGACACCCAGGTCACCGTCGCCGGGGTGCGCGATCTCATCGCCGACGCCGAAGCACTGATGCCTGCGATCGGTGAGTACGAACTGCGCGAGGCCTCGGCCGGTCTGCGGCCGATGACTCCCGACAATCTGCCCCTGATCGGGCGAGTGTCGGATCGGGTCGTGGTGGCGACGGGACACGGACGCAACGGCGTCCTGCTCACCCCCGTCACCGCCGATGCGACGGTGGCACTGTTGGAGGGATCGGCTCTCGCCGAGGCGAAGGCTGCCGACCCCGGACGTTTCGAGAAAGTAGCGAGGTAGAGATGAGTGAGCAGCAAGTCGTGGTGCCCGTCGGCATCACCGTCAACGGCGAGTACCACGATTTCGCGGTAGCGCCCACCGTCGCCCAGCTGCTGGAGACGCTGAACCTGCCCACGAAGGGCATCGCGGTAGCTGTCAACGGTGCCGTGTTCCCGAAGGCCCGCTGGGACGAAGTCGTGGACCGCGGCTGGGACATCGAGATCCTCACGGCGGTGCAGGGTGGCTGACGTGATACCGGTGGCGCAGAAGGGCCTGACCATCGCCGGCCGCACCTTCGACTCGCGGCTGATCATGGGCACCGGCGGGGCCGCCAACCTCACCGTGCTGGAAGAGGCGCTGGTGGCATCCGGCACCGAGTTGACGACCGTCGCGATGCGCCGGGTCGACGCGGCCGGCGGCACCGGCGTGCTCGACCTGCTGCGGCGGCTCGACATCGCGCCGCTGCCGAACACCGCGGGTTGCCGGGGCGCGGCCGAGGCGGTGCTCACCGCGCAGCTCGCCCGTGAGGCGCTGGAAACCGACTGGGTGAAGCTCGAGGTGATCGCCGACGAACGCACCCTGATGCCCGACGCGATCGAGCTCGTCAGTGCGGCAGAGCAATTGGTCGACGACGGCTTCGTCGTCCTGCCTTACACCACGGACGACCCGGTGCTGGCCCGCCGGCTCGAGGACATCGGGTGTGTTGCCGTGATGCCCCTGGGGTCACCGATCGGAACCGGATTGGGCATCGCCAACCCGCACAACATAGAAATGATCGTCGACGGGGCCGGGGTGCCGGTGATCCTCGACGCCGGAATCGGAACCGCGAGCGACGCCACCCTGGCGATGGAGTTGGGCTGTGACGCCGTCCTCCTGGCCACCGCCGTCACCCGGGCCAAGGACCCGGCGCTGATGGCGTCGGCGATGCGTGGCGCTGTCGTGGCGGGGTACGAGGCACGTCACGCGGGCCGGATACCCAAGCGATTCTGGGCACAGGCGTCGTCCTGACCACTTCCGTGCGGGTGGCGTTCTCAGGGTTCTGTCGGGGTGGGTCCGGGGACGGGTGGTACCACGGGACGAGTCGACAGTAGACCCACGGCGGATGCGCCTCACCCCATGGTTCGGGCATCCTCGTCACCATGATTGAAGTGAGGGGACTGACAAAGACCTTCGGTGCGACGAAGGCGGTGGACAACCTGACGTTCACCGTCCAGCCGGGTATGGTCACCGGCTTCCTCGGGCCGAACGGTGCAGGCAAATCGACGACGATGCGGATGATCCTCGGGCTGGACCGTCCCACCGCGGGCACGGCGCTGATCGACGGCAAACCGTACCGTGAGCTGGTGCAGCCGCTCCGGACCGTGGGCGCACTCCTGGACGCCAAGTGGGTGCATCCCAACCGCTCCGCCCGCGCCCACCTGCAGTGGATGGCGGCCTCGAACTCGCTGCCGAAGAGCCGGGTGGACGAGGTGCTGCACCTCGTAGGCCTCACGGAGGTGGCAGGCAAGAAGGCCGGTGGGTTCTCGCTCGGCATGTCCCAGCGACTCGGCCTGGCCGCCACCCTTCTCGGTGACCCGAAGGTGCTGCTGTTCGACGAGCCGGTCAACGGTCTCGACCCCGAGGGCATCGTGTGGATCCGCAAATTCATGCAGCGCCTCGCGGCCGAGGGACGCACCGTGCTGGTGTCGAGCCACCTGCTCTCCGAGATGGCGCTCACCGCAGAGCATCTGGTGGTCATCGGCCGTGGGCGCCTGATCGCAGACACGACGGTGTCGGAATTCGTGAGCAAGTCCTCGGAATCGACGGTGCGGGTGCGCAGTCCCCAACTGGATGCGCTGCGGAGCGCGCTGACGTCGAATGGGCTCACGGTGCGCGAGGACGGATCCGACGGGCAGCAGGCGCTCGTCGTGGTCGATTCGTCCACCGACGTGATCGGCGCGATCGCCGGATCGCAGGGAATCACCCTCCACGAGTTGGCGTCTCAGCGCGGTTCGCTCGAGGACGCCTTCATGAAACTGACAGGAGACGACGTGCAGTACCACGCAGAAAGCGTCGACGACGTGATGAGGGGTGCACTGTAATGGCTGTTCTCAATGCGGAACGCATCAAGATCACCTCCACCCGGTCGCCGTGGTGGTGCACCGTCATCATCGTCGTGCTGGGTCTCGGCCTGGCCGCGGTCATCGGACTGAGCGCGAAGGCCAGCATCAACTCCTTCAACGACCAGATGGCGGACGGGAAGGAACCCGATTTCGAACCCTTCCTGCCGCAGATGGCCGATGCCGTCGGCGGCGTCTCCGGATTCGGAGTCCTGGTCCTGATGATCCTCGCGACCCTGGCCGTGACCAGTGAATACCGCTTCGGGGTCATTCGCACCACGTTCCAGGCAATTCCGAACCGCGCTTCCGTCCTCGTCGCCAAGGCCGGCCTGATCGGCGCGTTCGGTGCCGTGCTGACGTTCGTCCTCACCTTCGGGGCGTACGCCATCGCGAAGGCGACCGCGGGCAACGAGGCAGGTGCTGCCCTCACACTCTCCGGTGGGGATGCGTGGCGGTCGATCTACGGGGTGCCGATCTACGCGTTCCTGTGTGTCGTGCTCGCCGTCGGGATCGGTGCGTTGCTGCGCCAGTCGGCAGGAGCGATCGCGCTACTGCTGCTCTGGCCGCTACTGATCGAAAGCCTGTTCAACCTGTTCGGATCATTCGGTGAGAAGATCATGCCGTTCCTGCCGTTCCTCAATGCCAACCACTTCCTCGGGGCACCGCAAGGCGTGGACTTCCACTGGGGACCGTGGGGCAGTCTCGTGTACTTCGCGGTGTTCGTCCTGGTGATCTTCGGGGCCAGCCTGGTGGTGGTGAACAAGCGCGACGCGTGAGACCGATAGAGTACTTTCGCCCTGCCCCTCCGCCAGGTGAACGTCGGGAGACCTGGCTGGGATCGTAGGCAGGGCGGGGAGCCTGTGGGCCGGTGCGACATCCATTCGCACCGGCCCACAGGTGGTTCTGCGTTAGGCTCCCGACATGCGACTACGGGGACTTTTCACCGTCGGAGTGACCGGTGCGCTGGTGCTGGCCGGGTGCTCGTCCACGAGCGAACCGGAGTCGCCGCCGGTCGACGCGAGCGCACTCGCCGGATCGGTCACCGAGGACGCGCTGGTGGCGCATCTCGGGGAACTGCAAACCATCGCCGACGACAACGACGGCAACCGCGCCGCAGGCACCCCCGGATACGAAGCCAGCGTCGACTACGTGGCACAAGTTCTGACGGACAACGGCTTCGACGTCCAGACCCCGGAATTCGAGTTCCACAATTTCGATGTCGCCGCCGAGAAACTGAGGTCGCGCGATCGTGACGTCGAGGTACGAGCACTGTCCTACAGCCCGTCCACCGGACCCGAGGGACTGACGGCGCGATTGGTGCCGGCTCGCCAGGACGAGACCCCGGGGTGTGAGGCAACGGATTACGACGGTCTCGACGTCAACGGAGCGATCGTGCTGGTCGACCGGGGTATCTGCCCGTTCTCGGCCAAACAGCAGATAGCGGCCGAGCGCGGCGCTTCGGCCGTGATCGTGGTCAACAACGAAGACGGGCCGATGAGCGGCGGCACTCTCGGCGATCCGTCGGCGGGCAAAATTCCCACCGGCGGGGTGAGCAGGGCCGACGGCGACGCGCTCCGGCAGGGCGGCGGAGACGTCACGCTGACGCTCGACACCAGCACCGAGACCAGCACGTCCCGTAACGTCATCGCCCAGACCACGACGGGCTCCACCGACGATGTCGTCATGGTCGGCGCTCATCTCGACAGCGTTCCCGAGGGTCCCGGCATCAACGACAACGGCACAGGCGTGGCCGCGATCCTCGAAACGGCGGTCCAGCTCGGCGGTTCCCCGGACGCCGACAACGCGGTGCGGTTCGCCTTCTGGGGCGCCGAAGAATTGGGCCTGCTCGGCTCCGAGGCCTACGTCACCGGCCTGAGCGAGGAGGAGCGTAACGACATTGCGCTCTACCTGAACTTCGACATGCTCGGCTCGGAGAACGCCGGCTACCTGACCTACGACGGCGACAACTCCGACAACGTCGGCGAAGGGCCCGGCCCCGAAGGTTCGGCGGGAATCGAGCGCACTTTCGTCGATTACCTCGGTAAGAACGGTATTGCCGCGAACGGCACCGATTTCGACGGCCGCTCCGACTACGGTCCGTTCATCGAGCAGAAGATTCCGTCGGGCGGGGTGTTCAGTGGTGCCGACGACAAGAAGACCGCCGAGGAGGCCCAGAAATGGGGTGGCACACCCGACGCCGTGTTCGACAAGCATTACCACAGCCCGACCGACACCCTCGCGAACATCGACCGGGCAGCTCTTGCGAAGAATGCGTCCGCGGTGGCCTACGCAGTCGGGGTCTACGCGGAGTCACTGGCCGGTCCCAACGGTGTCCCCACCGGCGCCGATCGGGAGAAGGCTCGGGCAGCGCAGTGATGTCCGATTCGTCACGGGCTTCTGCCTGTGACGCTGGGTTACTCTTGCGCTCGTGAGCGAAGACCCGGCCGACGACAGCGCTGCCGAACTCGACGCTGCGTCGGAGGAGAGTAGACAGGACAAGGTTCTGGGCTGGGTGGGAGCACTGAACCGTCGGCCCCAGCTGATCGAGGGACTGCGCAGGGTCCGCCGTGCCTTGCCGGGAGATCCGGCATTCGGCGACCCGCTGTCCACTGCAGGCCCCGGCACCGCACGCGCCGTGGCCCGCGTGGCGGACCGCTTCCTCGACCATCAGCCGGGAGCGTCCCGGGAGATGAGCCTCGGCGCCCTGCAGGTGTGGCAAGCGCTGCTCGAGCGCACCGGTCGCGGCCGGGGAACCCGGGAAGTGACCATCGTGTTCACCGACCTCGTCGGCTTCTCGAGCTGGTCCCTCCCCGCCGGCGATACCGCCACCCTCGCGCTGCTACGAGACGTCGCCAAAGCAATCGAGACACCCATGGTCGACCGCGGCGGACACGTGGTGAAGCGGATGGGCGACGGCGTGATGGCCGTCTTCCCCAGCCCTGATCGCGCCGTCGACGCTGTCTTCGCCGCGCAGGACGCGCTCCGGAATGTCGAGGTCGACGGCTACCGTCCGCGGATGCGGGTCGGAATCCACACGGGAGTTCCCCGGCAGATCGGCAGCGATTGGCTCGGCGTCGACGTCACCATCGCGGCCCGCATGATGGAGCTCGGCGGGGACGGCAACGTCATGGCGTCGTCCGCCACCCTCTCGGCGCTTCAGCCGGGGACGCTGGAGGAACTCGGTATCAGCGTCAAACCGTGGCGCCGCGCCTTCTTCGCCCCCGCCCCCAGCGGGGTGCCGTCCGACCTCGGTATCTGGCGGCTGCGGCTCCGCCGCCCGTGAGTACTTATCAACCGCCGCAGGTTAATAAGTACTCACGGGTGACGAAGTCGCCAGAGGGGGGAGACGGGGCCATGACCGGCTCCCAGGTCGTACGACGCCTCGAGGCACTTGGTGACCCATTCCTTGCCGAACGCGACGGCGTCGGGCACAGACCACCCGTGGGCGAGTGCGCTTGCGATGGCCGCCGCGAGGGTGTCGCCGCCTCCGTGGTCGTTGCCGGTGTCGATCCGGGGGCTGCTGAACTCCCGGAAAGTGTCCCCGTCGAAGAGCAGGTCGGTACTGACCTCCGACGTACGCAGGTGCCCACCCTTGACGATCGACCACTGGGCCCCGAGCGCGTGCAGAGCCTCGGCTGCGCGGCGCGCGGTGGCGTCGTCCACCACCTCGATCCCCGTGATGAGCCGGACCTCGTCGAGGTTCGGCGTCACCACTGTCGCGATCGGTATCAATGTGTTCCGTACGGCATCGAGCGCTTCGGCGTGGAGCAGCGGATCCCCGTGCATCGACGCGCAGACCGGGTCGACGACGAGCGGGACCGGATGGCCGCGCCCGATCCCCACTTCTGTGCAGACACCCGCGACGGCCTCGATGATGGCGGTGGACGCCAGCATGCCCGTTTTCGCCGCTCCCACGCCGATGTCACCGACGACGGAGCGGACCTGCGCCGCCACCGTCTCGGGCGGAATTTCGTGGAACCCGCTCACACCGACGGAGTTCTGCACGGTCACGGCGGCCACCGCGACGCATGCGTGGACACCGCACAGAGCCATCGTCCGTGAGTCGGCCTGAATTCCGGCGCCTCCGCCGGAATCGGTGCCGGCGATGGTGAGGACTCGGACGGGGGTCTGGCCGTCGGGGGCCAGGGGCAGCAGCTTCACGGAGGGGACCTTACCGATTCTCTGAGGTGACGGATTCGACGGGCAGATATACACGGCCACCTGCGCCGACGAACTCGTCCGGCTTCTCGGCCATGCCCGCCTCGATGGCCTCCACCGAATCGAGGCCGTTCTTCTCGGCGTACTCCCGGACATCGGCGGAGATCCGCATCGAGCAGAACTTCGGGCCACACATCGAGCAGAAGTGGGCTGTTTTCGCGGGTTCCGCAGGCAGGGTCTCGTCGTGGAATTCGCGGGCGGTGTCCGGGTCGAGGGATAGCGCGAACTGGTCGTGCCAGCGGAACTCGAAGCGCGCCTTCGACAAAGCATCGTCTCGTTCCTGCGCCCGAGGGTGCTGCTTGGCGAGGTCGGCGGCGTGCGCGGCGATCTTGTACGTGATCACGCCGGTTTTGACGTCGTCGCGGTTCGGCAGCCCGAGGTGCTCCTTCGGCGTCACGTAGCAGAGCATGGCTGTGCCCGCCTGCGCGATCATCGCCGCCCCGATGGCCGAAGTGATGTGGTCGTAGGCCGGGGCGATATCGGTGGCCAATGGGCCCAGAGTATAGAACGGTGCCTCTTCGCACAGTTCCTCCTCCAGGCGTACGTTCTCGACGATCTTGTGCATCGGCACGTGTCCGGGGCCTTCGATCATGACCTGCACGCCATGGGATTTCGCGATCTTCGTGAGCTCACCCAGGGTGCGAAGCTCCGCGAACTGCGCCTCGTCGTTGGCATCCGCGATCGACCCCGGCCGGAGTCCGTCGCCGAGCGAGAATGTGACGTCGTAGCGGTGCAGGATCTCGCACAACTCCTCGAAGTGCGTGTACAGGAACGACTCCCGGTGATGTGCCAGGCACCAGGCCGCCATGATGGAGCCGCCGCGCGAGACGATGCCGGTGACGCGACGCGCGGTCAGCGGAATGTACCGGAGCAGCACCCCGGCATGGACCGTCATGTAGTCGACGCCCTGCTCGCATTGTTCGAGCACGGTGTCTCGGTAGATCTCCCAGGTGAGGGCGGTCGGATCGCCGTTCACCTTCTCGAGTGCCTGATAGATCGGCACGGTGCCCACCGGGACCGGGGAATTACGCAGGATCCACTCGCGTGTCTCGTGAATGTTCTTGCCGGTCGAGAGGTCCATGATGGTGTCGGCGCCCCAACGGGTGGCCCACACCATCTTCTCCACTTCTTCGGCGATCGAGGACGTGACCGCACTGTTGCCGATGTTCGCATTGATCTTCACCGCGAACGCCTTGCCGATGATCATCGGCTCGAGTTCTGCATGCTTGCGGTTGGCCGGGATCACGGCCCGTCCCGCAGCGACCTCGGCGAGCACGGTGTCCGGTGAGACACCCTCGCGCGCAGCGCAGTAACGCATTTCCGGAGTGAGGACGCCCGCCCGGGCGGCGTCCAGTTGTGTCTGCCCGCGATCCCCGGACCACTGCTCGCGGATGCGGGGCAGTCCGGCCGCAACGTCGATCTGGGCGTTCGAATCGGTGTACGGGCCGGACGTGTCGTACAGGTCGAGATGCTCACCGTTGGTCAGGTGGACGCGCCGGACCGGTACGCGGATGTCGTCGCTCCACTGCACGTATTCCTTGGTGCTGCCCGCGATCGGCCCCGTCGTGACGGACGTGGCCGTAGATACAGTTCTGCTCATCGAGATGCTCCCTACGCCGGCATTACCCGGACAGGTTCGACGGTCGACGGCCCTAGCCGTCCTCTCAGCCCGCTGGTGCGAGCCCCCGTGGATGTGTAGTTGTCGCACAGACTGTAACCGACATGTCTGTGAGAAATCATTCGGGGGAACCTTGGACAGCAGCCCGGAGAGTCGGTATAAATGGTGACGTACATCACGTTTTGATCACGAAGCAAACACCAGGAGGTCGCAGTGCTGACGGACTCGCAGGTTGTGGACGTGATCGACAATGCCGATCAGAACCGCTTCGAGCTGCGGCTGAGTGGGGATCTGGTCGGAATCCTCGGATACTACGACCTCTCGGGGCCGCCGACCGGCGCCGGCGCCGGGGTGGGGGTGACGGCCGGTCGGCGCCCGCCCAGCGTCCCGGCTCCGATCGTCTCGTTCATGCACACGGTGATCGTCGAGGACTTCGGGCATCGCGGACTTGCGTCGATGATGGTGGGGCGCTCCCTCGACCTGGCCAGGGAATACGGCTGGAAGGTGCGACCGGTGTGTACCTACGTCCAGCGCTTCCTGTCGGCACATCCGGAGTATCGCGATCTCGTGGTACCGATCGAACGCTGACTGCTGGACGCGGAAAACCCGGCAACGAATCGATCCCGGTTACGGCGTTTGTGCTCCCCCAGTCTGCGACTTACTGGTTCCATGGTGGCATGGATCACATTTCGAAGGCTTCCCCGTCGGGCAGTGTCTCGGCCGCCGATGTTCGTGTACTCGACGATCCGGCTCACGAACGCTTCGACTTGTGGCTCGGTGACGAACTCGTCGGGATTCTCGGCTATCGCGACGAGGACGACATCCCCGGTTTCACGGCGAAACCGGGCGAGGTGGTGGCGTTCATGCACACGGTGGTGAAAGAGGAATTCGGTGGCCGGGGATTGGCGGAAACACTCGTCCGCGCAGCCTTCGACGAGGCACGCACTCGCGGCTGGAAAGTACGCCCGATCTGCACCTACGTCCAGCGCTATCTCTCGCGGCACCCGGAGTCCCTCGACATCCTTGTCGAGGACTGAACGTCTCTACGCCTCCGCGCTCGTGCAGGTGCGTCAGTCTCCGAGGTCGACGATGACCGGCGCGTGATCGCTCGCGCCCTTTCCCTTACGTTCGTTGCGGTCGATCTCCGCCTTGTCGACCCGGCCGGCGAAAGCGGGCGAGCCGAGGATGAAGTCGATCCGCATTCCCTGTTTCTTCGGGAATCGCAGCTGCGTGTAGTCCCAGTAGGTGTACACGCCCGGACCCGGTGTGTGCGGCCGCACCACATCGGTGAAACCTGATTCGAGGAAGGACTGGAAGGCCTCCCGCTCGGGTGCGGATGTGTGCGTCTTGCCTTCGAAGAGGGCAGGATCCCACACGTCGTCGTCGGTGGGCGCGATGTTCCAGTCGCCGACCAAGGCGATCTGCTCCTCGGGATTCTTCTCCAGCCACCGGACCGCATCCGAACGCAGTTTCGACAGCCACTCGAGCTTGTAGGTGTAGTGCGGATCTGCCAGCTCGCGTCCGTTCGGAACGTACAGGCTCCACACGCGGACACCGTTGCACGTGGCACCGATCGCGCGGGCTTCCTCGACAGGGGCAACCTCTGGATCCTTGTGGAACCCGGGCTGATCGTCGAAACCGATCCGAACATCCGTCAGCCCCACGCGGGACGCGATGGCCACCCCGTTCCACTGACTGATACCGACGTGCGCCACCTCGTAACCGAGCTCGCGGAAACGCTCGTACGGAAACTGCTCGTCCTTGCACTTGGTCTCCTGCATGGCCAACACGTCGGTGTCGGTCCGCTGAAGCCAGTCGAGGATCCGGTCGGTACGGGCACGAACAGAATTCACGTTCCAGGTAGCGATGCGCACGCCGTCAGCCTAGTGCCCGCCGCCGACCTAGTGCCCGCCGCCGACAGGTTCCGTCGCGTACCGGTACCGATGGTGGGCAACGAAGCCGAGGCCGCGATACATCGCCTGAGCACCCTCGTTCTCCGCGGCCACCTGCAGGCAGGCATGGGTGGCTCCCTGCTCGCGACCCCACGCGATCATCTCGCCGCAGATCAGGCTGCCGATACCGCGCCTGCGGTGGGCCTGCGCCACCTCGACCGCGGTGAGTCCCACCCACAGGCGGCCGTCCGGGGCCGAGGTCACCGAACCGCGTGCGACTGCGAGGAGGGTGGAGTCGGCGGCGCCGATCCGGCCGAAGCCGAGCGTGCCGCCGCGGACGGCGTCGAGCACGTCGACCGCGAAGTCGGGGAGCGCGGACCCGCGGTACCGGTAGAGCGCGAGCCAATCGGAGTCGGGACGATCGGTGATCGTGGTAGTGCGAGGGCCCTGGGGAAGGATGAGATTCGCGATATCGGCGGCCATCACGACCACCTCGTCGCTGAGATTCCATCCTGGTGGCACCGCGCCCAGCCGATCGGGAAGCAGAAGCCGCAACGGGCGCTCGCGCTCGGCGTACCAGTGGCGCAGACGATCGAGCGTGCTGCCGGGGGAGCTGTCTGCCAGGTCGCCGACCGTGCCCGGGTCACCGAGTGGGGCCGCCGAGTTCGCGCGCCCGGTGAATCCGTGACCGTACCGGGCCAGCCACCCGTCGATCCAGGCGTGTTCGACTCCCGGCCAACCGTCGGCGGAAGCCAGTTCGAGCGCTCGGATCTCGCTGGTGCGGACCGGCCGCGCGGGGACGGCCTTGAGTGCGATCACCCGGTCCGGTTCCACCTCGACGACCGAACCGTCCGACGCACGCACGGTGACGAACGGCGCGACGCCCTCCAGAATCCCGACGACGTCGGTCATCGGGTGGCTGTGGCCGGGAGGCAACGCGTAACGCAGCACCACCCGGCTACCGACAGGAATGTCAGTCGTCATGCCCGAAGGGGTCTTCGACCGTTCCCGGCACCCAGCTCAGGCCCGGGACGCCCCAGCCGGCGCGTTTGATCGTCTTCTTCGCGGCCCGCGCGTTGCGGCCGATCAGCATGTCGACGTAGAGGAAGCCGTCGAGGTGCCCCACCTCATGCTGCAGCATCCGAGCGAAGAATCCGCGCCCCTCGATGTCGACGGGATTGCCGTCGGCGTCCGTGCCGGTGACTTTGGCCCAGTCGGCGCGGCCGGTGGGGAACTGCTCGCCCGGGACGGAGAGGCAGCCTTCGACGTCGTCGTCCGGGTCGGGCATGGTCTCGGGGACCTCGGACGTTTCGAGCACCGGATTGACGACGCAACCGCGACGGCGGAAGGCTTTGCCGCTGTCGTCGACGTCGGGGCAGTCGTAGACGAACACGCGCAGCGACTCGCCGACCTGGTTGGCGGCGAGCCCGACACCGCTGGCGGCGTCCATCGTGTCGTACATGTCCGCTATGAGTTCGGCGAGCTCTGCGGGTGACTGGGACACCGGCTCGGTCGGCTTGTGCAGTACCGGGTCGCCCACGATCCGGATGGGGAGGATGGCCATGGTTGTCAAGGATAGTGCGGCGCGCCCGCGTCGCCGGCACTGCCTGCGGCCTTCCTCATGGTTGAATAGTCGCTGAAGTACAGCTGTGTAATTCGTTGCTCGGTCGGCCCACGCGATCGAGGAGCCGGGGGAACGTGGTTTCGCTGAATTCGAGCGAGAGCTAGTAGTCGAGGAGTGACATGGACGGCGCAACAGCGCGTAGTCGGAACCAGTCCGAGCGCACCGACAACGACAACTCCGCAGGTGTCGACGAGGTCGGGACCGACGGACTGAGCCGTCGGGAACACGACATCCTGTCCTTCGAGCGTCAGTGGTGGAAGTATGCCGGGGCCAAGGAAGAGGCAATCAAGGAGCTCTTCGACATGTCGGCCACCCGGTACTACCAGGTGCTCAACGCCCTGGTCGACCGCCAGGAGGCCCTCGCGGCAGATCCGATGCTCGTGAAGCGGCTGCGGCGTCTGCGCGCCAGCAGGCAGAAGGCCCGCGCCGCTCGTCGCCTCGGGTTCGACGTCACCTAGCAGCCCGGTCGCTAAGGTCGACACCGTGAGCAATCAGAATCCGCAATCGTCCGGCCCGCCGTTACGTGCCCTCGCCATGGTGCTGATTTCTCTCGCGATCCTCTTCGCCGGTCTCGGGTTCGCCTCACTCGGTGATTCGGACTCGGAGAACACTGCGGCCACCGTCACGACCGCCTCCGCGGCCCCGCCGGCTTCTGCCGCGGCGCGCACGACGACTGCGACCGCGCCGGCGTCCGGTGCCACCTCGACGTCCGCGTCGGCGAGCACGACGTCCGGTCCCTCGGGTACATCCGTGTCCGCCGACGCGTCGTCGGTGCCCGTGCGGGTGTTCAACAACAGCAACGTCACCGGACTCGCCGGACAGACGGCCACCGAGCTCACCGAGGCCGGCTGGACGGTGGCCGAAACGGGAAACTACAGCGACGGAACGATCTCCGAAACCACCGTCTACTACGGCAATTCGCCTGCCGAGAAGGAAGCGGCGACGCAGATCGCCGCCGAACTGGGGGCTACGGCCAAACCCCGATTCGCCGGTATCGCGAACTCTTCCGCAGGCGTCATCGTCATCGTCACCGCCGCCGGGTAGCGCGAGCGCCGGTGCAGGCTGGACCGGAAGGCCGGTCCAGGGGCGTCGTGGTTATGATCAGTTGCACTTCTTCGCCACCTCAAAGGAGCGGTTTTGATGGCCTCGAGTACTACCCGTCGGATGTCCTGGCGCATTGTCACCCCCGTGGTGGCCATCGCTGCGTTGGGGCTGACCGCCTGCAGTAACAACGAGGAGCCGTCCGACGTCTCGGGCACCACGCCCCCCGTGTGGACCGGAGCCGCCGATCCCAGTGCCGCAGACGTTCCCGGCGACGCAGGCCACGGTTCGGCCGGCGGGCACAGCGAGAGCGGAAGCGGAAGCGAAACCCTCACTGCGACGTTCAAGAATGCCGAAGGTAACGACGTCGGCACCGCCACCTTCACGCAGTCCGGCGAGCACGTCGAGGTCACCGTGTCGGTCAAGGATCAGACTCCCGGATTCCACGGGTTCCACGTGCATTCGGTCGGCAAGTGTGAGACGAACTCCGTCGCCCCCACCGGCGGTGCACCCGGTAACTTCCTCTCCGCCGGTGGACACTTCCAGGTCGAGGGACACTCCGGCCATCCGGCCAGCGGCGACCTCACCTCGCTGCAGATTCTCGAAGACGGTACCGGCGAATTGGTCACCACCACTGACGCGTTCACGGTGGAGGAGTTGAAGAACAGCGATGCCGGGACCGCGGTCATGATCCACTCCGGCGCCGACAACTTCGCGAACATCCCCACCCGATACGCACCCGCTCCCGATCAGGAAACCCTGAGCACCGGGGACGCAGGCTCACGTGTGGCCTGCGGTGTCCTGGGCGAAAGCTGAGATCACCGACATCCCGGTTGACGCCGGGATGTCGGTGTACTGCCGCACCGTGCGGCCTGTGGTTGGATCGGAATCGTGGTAGTTCCCTTTCCCGGTTCGCCGCGGCCGACGCTGGGTGTCGAGTGGGAGATCGCGCTGGTCGACAGGGTCACGCGTGATCTCTCCAATACGGCCGCCGAGGTGTTCGATGCGGTGGCGAATCTGGCGGGCCCGGAGGATCCGCGCATCACCAAGGAGTTGCTGCGCAACACCGTCGAACTCGTGACCGGCATCCACTCCACCGTCGGCGAGGCGATGAGCGATCTCGACGAGTCGCTCGATCTGCTGCGGCGGGCCGCCAACCCGCTGGGTGTCGACCTGATCTGCGCGGGCACCCACCCGTTCGCCCAGTGGTCCACCCAGTTGGTCACCCGCACACCCGACTACGACGAGCTGATCGAACGCACGCAGTGGTGGGGGCGGCAGATGCTGATCTGGGGTGTGCACGTTCACGTCGGTGTGTCGTCACCGCAGAAGGTGTTCCCGATTCTCAATGCTCTGCTGCAGCGGTATCCGCATCTCCTGGCGTTGTCGGCGTCGTCACCGATGTGGGCGGGCGTCAACACCGGGTACGCCAGTAACCGTGCGCTGATGTTTCAGCAGCTGCCCACGGCCGGGTTGCCCTACCAGTTCGCGAATTGGTCGCAGTACGAGGACTTCATCAGTGATCAGATGAAAACCGGGGTGATCACCAAGATCGGCGGCATGCACTGGGACATCCGCCCGGCTCCGCGCTGGGGCACCATCGAGGTGCGGGTTTTCGACGGCATTTCGACCCGGGCCGAACTCGGTGCGCTCGTGGCGCTCGTGCATTGCCTGATTGTCGATCTGGACCGGCGTTTCGAGGCCGGCGAGAACCTGCCGAACCTGCAGCCGTGGCATGTCAAGGAAAACAAGTGGCGGGCGGCGCGGTACGGGCTCGACGCCGAGATCATCCTCGACTCGGAGAGCAACGAGAGGCTCGTCACCGACGACCTGAACGATCTGCTCGAGAAGCTCGCACCCACCGCTGCGCGCATCGGGTGTGCGGACGAACTGGCGGCTGTGGCCGATATCCCGCGCCGCGGGGCCTCCTATCAGCGCCAACGCCAGGTTGCGGAGGCCACCGGGGGCGATCTGGTGGCCGTGGTCGATGCTCTCGTGAAGGAGCTGGGCACCTGACACCGCGGTACCGGGGTCGGACGCTTGTCCACCTTCTGTTCATGTGTTGTTTACACTTGCCGGGTGTCGATCGACGAAGTAGCCGTTGCACGGCCGGGGAGGTCCGTCGACCAGTCGCCCACGCTCGTTGCCGGTGGCGTGCTGGGGGTCGTGGCTGCGCTGGTGACGGTGCAGTTGCTCGCGTCGGCGCAGGGATTCCAGGGGCCACTCGAAAGCCTTGTCCGTGACTATGTTCTGACACCGAAGTCGGCGTCCGTCCCCTGGGCGGGGCTCGCGCTCGCGATGGTCGGGCTCACGTCACGGCAGCGGATCGTGGCCATGTCGGCCGCGGCCGGCATCGATGTGTCCGTTGCCGCTGTGCGGTACGCGGCGGGAGGCCCTCTCACCGTCGGAAACGGTGCGACGTGGGTCCTCACCGCGGTGGGTGTCTACGCGGCGGTCCGGTGGACCGGCGAGCAGCGGCACAGCGCGCTGAAGGGGGTGGCGCTCGGTGCCCTGCTCATTCTCGCGACCAAGTTCGGCGATGCGTGGTTGCAGATCACGATCATGGCCGGCCCGATGGTTCTCGACGAATACGCGCAGCTCGCCGACCATGCGCTGGGAAACCCGTCGTGGCACATGGGACAGCTGGTCGATGCTCTCGGTTCGGTCGGCTACGGGGTTCTGCACTGGGTCTACATCGAACTCCCGGTCGCCGCGATCGCGGTGGCGATCTATCAGCTGCGAAACGGATGGCCCACGCACTATCTCGTCCGCACGTTCCTGCTGATCGGCCTCGTCGGGCCCATCTTCTACCTTCTCTTCCCCGTGGTCGGGCCGATCTTCGCATTCGGCACCGACGGGCAGGGCTTCCAGGCCGGCAACTTCTGGCCGAATTTCGTTCCGACTCCCGACTTCACCCCCGCGCCGATGGCGTTCGATGCGGTGACACCCCGCAACTGCATGCCCAGTCTGCACACCGCCTGGGCGCTCGCGCTGTTCATCCACTCGCGCGGCGGCACCTGGTGGCTTCGGCTCGGCGGCACGTTCTGGCTGGTATGCACTCTCACCGCGACGCTCGGCTTCGGCTATCACTACGGAGTCGACCTGGTGGCGGGAGCCGTGCTCTGCCTGACCATCGAGTCGGCCCTGCGGGACCCCGAACGGGGGTGGGGCTGGTTCCGGATTCGGCTCGTCGGGGGCGGGACGATCGCACTCGTCGTACTGCTGCTCAGCTACCGCTATCTGGCTGTGCCGATGGGCCGCTTCCCCGAGGTCTCGGGACCGATCGTGATCGGTGTCCTCGCCGCTGTGATTCTCGGGTTCTACGCGACCTTCTTCGCCCGCGAGGACAGCGCGCTGCACCGCTGGGGCACCGTCGGCTCCCGGCCTGTGGTCACGGCCGCTCTGGAGGCTCCAGCTCGTTGATCATCATCAGCCCGTCCTGATCGCGTTGCTCCCGGTACGCGACGCGGCCGACGCTGTGCGCGATGACGGGCGCGGTGAAGAGAGTGAAGACGCCGACGAGGATCAACATCCAGATGTCGACGTTGCCCCGCAGTTCGATTACGGCGCCCACCAGCACCATGTTCAGTCCGACCACCTGCGGTTTGGTGGCGGCGTGCATGCGCCGCAGAGTGTCGGGGAAACGGACGATGGCGATGGCCGCGGTGAGCGCGAGAAGAGAGCCCGCCAGCATGAGACCGGCGCCGATGTAGTTCAGGACACTGGTCATTTGTCACTCACTCGGAAGCGGGCCACCGACACGGAACCGATGAAGCCGACCAGCGACAGGGCGACGATGGCAGGGACGATCGTGGTGTCGCCGGTGTAGGCGGCCCACACCGCGAGACCACACATGGCGAGTGCGATCAGGGTGTCGAGGGCGACGAGGCGGTCCAGCGAGTTGGGCCCGTCGAGGAGCCGAAAGGTGGTCAGCACGCCGGCGATCACCAGAACGATCCCGGAGATGACGGAGACGACTGTCATGTGGTGCCCTTCTCAGTGGGGTCCTCGTACTGCTCGTCACCGAAGTGCCAGGCACTCGGCTTCCATTCGGAGTCGCGCTCGAAGGCGGCGATGAACAAGCGTTCCAGTTGCGCGACCGTGCGATAGAACTGGCCGACCGCCTTCGCCGAACCCATGTCGAGTACATGGACGTACACGATCCGTCGAACCTGATCGATCTCGAGCACCATCGTTCCCGGGATGAGATTCACGACGTCGATGAACAGGGTGAGGACCAGATCCGATTTGATTCCGAGTTGGTACCGCAGAACGCCGGTGACCGGTGGTGGACCGGGGCGTACCGCCAGCCAGGCGATCTGCAGGCTCGATTCGAGCGAGTAGTAGACGAATTTCCAGGCCAGCCGGAGGAGCGACAGGACGTGCACGCGCCCCTGGACCGGCACCCCCGGCAGGGGCATGAGCACCATGATCAGCACACCGACCGCCGCTCCGCCGACCACGTTGGCGATGCTGAGGTTTCCCCACAGGAGAATCCATACGGCCGTCAACCAGACCAGTGCGCTGAGTTGGAGAAATCTCTCGCGTTTCATCGCGGCGCCTCCTGCGCTTCGGCCGCGCTGCGATCGCCCAGGACGGCGGTGATGTAGATCGAGCGGTCCTGCAGGTCGGTGGCAGCACGGTCGCTGATCGAGATGATCTGCCCGGCGAAGACCGTCATGGCCAGGCCGACCCCGACGAGCGCGACCGTGGGTAGCAACATCATCGCGGGTATGCGCCCCACGTCGGCGCGATCGTCGAACGGGATGTCGGCCTCGGACTCGTCGATCAGTGCCGACGGGCTGACATCGGCGAGGTCACCTTCCGGGGCGTCGGCGCGGGCCCGCCAGAACGCCTTGGTCCAGACGCGGGCCACCACGTACAGGGTGAGCAGGCTGGTGAGGGTGCCGCCGCCGACGAGGATCCAGGCCAGTACCCCGGCATCTGCGGAACCTGCTTGCAGGAGGGCCACTTTGCCGATGAACCCGGAGAACGGCGGGATGCCCCCGAGGTTCAGCGCAGGGACGAGGAAGACGATGGCGAGGACGGGGCTGGCGGCGGCGAGCCCGCCGAGCCGGCGCAGCGACGACGACCCGGCCTGTCGTTCGATGAGACCGACGACGAGGAACAGCGTGGTCTGCACGAGAATGTGGTGCGCCACGTAATAGATGGCACCCGAGAGTCCCGACTGCGTGGACAGCGCGATACCGAACACCATGTAGCCGATGTGACTGACCAGGGTGAAGGACAGCAGGCGTTTGATGTCGCTCTGCGCGATCGCACCGAAGATGCCGACGAGCATCGTCAGCAGGCCGCACACCATCAGAACGTTGTCGAGTTCGCCCTCCGGGAACAGCAGCGTGTGCGCGCGGATGATCGCGTACACACCCACCTTGGTGAGCAGACCCGCGAAGACGGCCGTGACCGGTGCCGGCGCGGTCGGGTAGGAGTCGGGGAGCCACGTCGACAGGGGGAAGACCGCGGCCTTGATCCCGAACGCCACGAGCAGGACACAGAAGATGGCGGTGCGGGTGCCCGACGGGATGCCGTCGAGCCGGGTGGCCATGTCGGCGAGGTTGAGGGTGCCGGTGGCCGCGTAGGCGAAGGAAATGCCGGCCAGGAAGATCAGCGACGACACCATCGACACCATCACGTAGGACACGCCCGCGCGGACCCGCTCGGCGCTCGCTCCCAAAGTCAGCAGGACGAAGCTGGCCGCGAGCAACACCTCGAAACCGACATACAGGTTGAACAGGTCACCGGCGAGGAAGGCGTTGGATATTCCTGCCGTGAGGGCCAGGTACGTGGGCAGGAAGATCGAGACGGGCTGGTCTTCACTTCCGTCGCGGATGCCCTGACCGACCGCGTATGCCATGACGGCCAGCAGCACGATCGACGAGACGACGAGCATCATCGCGGACAAACGGTCGACGACGAGGGTGATGCCGATGGGGGAGTCCCAGCCGCCCACTTGAATCGCCGTCGTACCGTCGCGGTCCGCGAGGTACAGGAGCAGCGCGGACACGACCAGCACGGCGATCAGTGCGGTGAGGGTGATCACCCGCTGGGCCCGGGGACGCCGGCCGAGTACCAGGGTCGCGGCGGCGGCGAGCATGGGCACGAGAACGGGCAGCGGCGCGAGTGTGGTGACGAGGTGCGGGGACAGGGTCACGGCTTCTTTCCGATCGTGGCCTTGTCGTCTTCGTCGTCGTCGAAATCGCCGGTGTGCAGCTCCTCGTAACCCTCGAGGTCTTCGAGGTTCCGTAGTGCTTCCAAGGGGATGGGATTACCGTCCCGGTCGAAGGCGTCACCCGTAAAACTGGGCTCGCCGGTGACGGGGTCGTCGGAGCGGTCGCGGTCGGGAGCTTCCGAGGGCGAACGCCGCAGCAGGACCCGGGTGTCCTCGGGATCGTTCTCGACGAGGTCGGCGGTGGTGATCTTGAACGACCGGTACGCGAGAGCCAGGACGAAGGCCGCAATGCCCATGGTGATGACGATCGCGGTGAGCACCATGGCCTGCGCGAGGGGATCGGCCATCGACTCGTGGATGGAGTCGCGGCCCACGATCGGGGGATTGCCGTCCGAGCCACCCGACGTGAGGATCAGAAGATTGATCCCGTTGCCGAACAGCAGCAGTCCCAGGAGCATGCGCGTGATGCTGCGCTCGATGAGCAGGTAGACGCCTGCCGAGACCAGGACGCCGATGATGACGAGGAATCCGATGTTTGCGCTCATTTCTGGTTCACCTCGATCTGTGCATCGAGACGTGCGCCGAGACTGCGGAGCACGTCGAGGACGAGACCGACCACGATGAGGTACACACCCAGGTCGAAGAACAGTGCGGTGACCAGCTTGATGTGTCCCAGCAGCGGGACCGTCACCTCGAACACTGCGGACGACAGCACGGGTGCGCCGAGGAACAACGACACCAGGGCCGTTCCGGCGGCGAGTGTGAGGCCCAGCCCGAGAATTTTTCCGGCGTCGATGGGGACCGTTTCTCCCAGCTCGTACCGACCGCCCGCGAGATAGCGCAACACAAGGGCGAGCCCCGCGGTGAGACCGCCGGCGAATCCGCCACCGGGTGCGTTGTGCCCGGAGAAGAAGAAGTACACCGACAGCACCATGATCGTCGGGAAGATCAGCCGGGTGGTCACCTCGAGAACCAGCGAACGGTGTCGGGGATCGATGAGATCTCCACCGAGCAGCCAGGTCGTCTCCGACTGCGCGGACGCCTGTTCGACGGTGACCGCAGGGGCGTCCGACACGCGGGGCGCACTACCGAAGCGGCGATTGCGGAACACCAGACTCGCGACACCCGTCGCGGCGACGAGCAGAACCGAGATTTCACCGAGCGTGTCCCAGGCTCGGATGTCGACGAGTAGGACGTTCACGACATTCTTGCCGTTTCCGATGTAGTACGCGGCGTCGGGAAGCAACCCATGAATGGGCACCGTGTTGCGGGCGTTGATCGCGTAGGCACCGATCGTGGTGATGGTGGCGCCGACCGCGACCGCGAGCAGTGCCCGGGGCAGCTTGAAACCGATCGCCCTGCTCTCGTCGACCTCTGCGGGAAGCTTGCGGAACACCAGCACGAAGATCACCAGAGTCAGCGTTTCGACGAGGAACTGGGTGAGCGCCAGGTCGGGGGCGCCGTGCAGCGCGAACAGGACACCGCAGCCGTATCCACTGAGGCCGACGAGGATGACGCTGGCCAGCCGGTTGCGCATCACCGTCGCCGCGAGCGCGGCGGCCACCATCATCAGCCCGATCGCGAACTGCACCGGCGAGTCCCACAGTCGGAGGTCGGCGTCGGTGCGGCTGCCGGTGAACAGCAGAACGAGCGGCAGCACGACGAGCGTGGCGAGAATGATCGCCTGGGTCCGGGGGAGCGAACCGCGCTGGGTGGCGCCGGTCAGCCGCATCGACAGGGCGTCCATGAAGCGGAGTGTCGCGTCGTAGATGCGGTCGGCGTTGCCGAGCGGTGGATGTTCGAACCGCAACCGGATGACCCACCGCTGCGCCACGAACAGGGCGGTGCCGACGGCGAATACGGCCACCGTCAACAGCAGGGCGGTGTTGACGCCGTGCCACAGCGCGAGGTGGTAGTCGGAAGCGCCCTCGGCAGGCAGAGTCTGCGAGTACGGAACCAGCAGCTTCTCGAGTTGGGGTGACGCCACACCCGCGGCCAGACCGAGCACCGAGAGCACCGCGGGCGCGGCCAGGAACATCGGGCCGGGGGCGTGCATCTTCTGTACGGCGACGGTGGGATTCGCGAGCCGCTTGCGCCCGAATGCCCCCCACATGAACCGCACGCTGTAGGCGAAGGTCAGGATCGATCCGACCACCACCACGGCCACAGCCACGAGGCGAGCGGGGTCCGCGAGCGCCGTGGTGCTCAGCAACGAGTCGAAGGCTGCTTCCTTGCCGACGAAACCCAGGAACGGCGGCAGTCCGGCCATGCTGGCCGCGGCAAGGGCCGCGAACACCGTCAGCGCCGGTGCGCGGGCGCCCAGGTGGCCCAATTTCCGGATGTCCCGGGTGCCGGTGGAGTGGTCGATGATCCCGACCACCATGAACAGCGCCGCCTTGAACATCGCGTGGGCGACCACCATGGTCAGCCCCGCCAGCATGGCGTCCCGCGTACCCAGACCCACGAGCACCATGAGAAATCCGAGCTGACTGACGGTGCCGAACGCGAGGACGAGTTTGAGGTCGAAGGCCCGCAGCGCACGCCACCCCGCCAGCACCATCGTCAGCAGCCCGAGCGTGACGATGGTGAATCGCCACGGGGCGGC
The DNA here is from genome assembly GCF_044389235.1 of Rhodococcus sp. NPDC019647. Classification (NCBI taxonomy): domain Bacteria; kingdom Bacillati; phylum Actinomycetota; class Actinomycetes; order Mycobacteriales; family Nocardiaceae; genus Rhodococcus; species Rhodococcus sp. NPDC019647. Next base: position 43,450 of record NZ_JBIRXS010000036.1, read on the forward strand.
GTCGGCGAAGCCGGGCGACAGCCGGGCCACGAGATAGATGCCGGCCTTCACCATGGCGGCGGCGTGCAGATAACCGCTGACCGGAGTGGGGGCTGCCATCGCTCCGGGCAGCCAGAAATGCAACGGGACGATCGCGGATTTCGACAGCGCACCGATGAGGACCAACACAACGCCGACACCGGCGAGCCAGCCGCGAGGTGCGACCTCGATCAGTTCCGACAGGTTGTACGTGCCACCGACCTGGCCGAGGATGATGATGCCGACGAGCATCGCCAGCCCACCCGCGGTGGTGACGAGCAGCGCCTGCGTCGCGGCCCGGCGACTCGAGGCGCGCTCGGCATAATGGCCGACCAGCAGGAACGACAGGACCGTCGTCAGCTCCCAGAAGGTGTACAGCAACAACATGTTGTCGCTGGCGACGAGTCCGAACATTGCGCCGGCGAACGCCACCATCTGCGCGGCGAAAATACCCAGCCGCGGCTCGTCGTCGGTGAAATACCGCGCGCAGTACATCAAGATCAGGGCGCCGATCCCGAGGACGAGCACCGACATGATGGCGGCCAGGGGATCGAACCAGAAGTCGATGTTCATCGACAGGCCGGGGATCCACTCGAGTGAGACGGTCTGCACCGTCCCCCAGTGCGCGATCACCCAACCGAGTGATACCAGCGGGACGAGCGCGAGCGGATAGAACGCGTTGCGGCCGAACATGCGCACCACAAGCGGAGCCAGAACGGCGGCGACAGCATGGGCGAGCAGAACAGCGAGCAAAAGGCACTCCGTCGTTGGTCAGCGGGCGGCGGGGTGTCGGAACGCAGCGAACCGAGTCGGTGTAGACCGTTCGCGAAGCTAGCGAGTTGGTCTACGACGTACATCTTACTGGTTCCAGGTTTCGGCCTCGAGTGCCGGCAAACCGGACGAAACGGGCAGACCTGTCACCGTGCGTCATTTCAGGGCCGCGGCGGGCTGTTCTATCTTGTGAGGCGTGCCCGCCGAGATCCGAACCGCAGCCCTCGCTCACATCCGCCGGAGGCGGCTTCTGCAGACGAGATCGGTCGGAAAGTCGGCGTTCTACATGGCCGGCGGTAAGATTGATCCCGGCGAGAACGCCGAAGAGGCGCTGCACCGGGAAATTCGGGAAGAACTCGACGCCGCGATCGTGGACGGCACCCTCGAGCAACTGGGAGTCTTCGAAGCGCCGGCGTACGGGCATCCCGAAGGCACCGCCCTGCACATGACGTGCTTTCTTGCGGAACTGAGCGCTGAGCCGCGGCCCACGAGCGAGATCGCGGAACTGCGGTACTTCACGGTCGACGAGTACGCGGCGATGCCCGACGTCGCGCCCGGTTCGATGCTGGTGTTTCGCCGGCTGCAGTCGCTGGGTCTGCTCGACTAGGTGAGCGGTGCGGTCGTTTCCAGCGGTGGGTGACGCGACCGTATCGAGTAGGCGCAGTACGCCACGACGGCCAGCATCGCGATCCCGGCGAGATTGTCCGATGCCGCCGAGACGGGCGAGGGGCCGTCGGCCTCGCCGGTGAACGCCGCCACAGCGCCGAGCGGTTCCTGGGCGCGGGCGTACACGACCCGGCTGCCCGGGATGGTGGTTGCCGCCACGAAGACGAGCGAGGCGAACGGCAACGCCAGACCCAGAACCGCGACCGGCGCCGACGCGGGGAGCGCGGCGGCCAGCGCAAAACCCATCCCGGTGCACAGGACGAAGAGCCGGGCGAGAAGGAGGACGCCGTCATTGCCGAAGTCGGGCTGTATGGCGGTGGTAAGGGGAACGAGGGCGGCGAGCCCGAGCCCCCAGTACGGTCGTCGCAACGTCGGAGGAACCCGGACCGCGACCGCGATGCCCAGTGCCAACGCTGCGATACCGACGATCAGGAGGGCGGAGGCGGGGGTTGTCACGCGCGGGGTCCGGAGGTCGTCGAGGACGGGCATGGCCGCGGCGGTGACTGCCGTGGCGGCCAGCAGGAAATGCCCGTCGGCACGGGGAAGCAAGCGTGCGGACACCTCCGTGCACACCAGCACCACCACGAGGCAGAAGACAATGATCAGCCACACCGTCAGCGGTTCACCGAACTCGTGGTCGTCGATCCACGCGCCGAGTAGCCGGTTGAGGAGAGCGAGAGCCAGTGCCGCGGCCAATGCCGTCTGGAGGGTTCGACGTTCGGGACGCTGCACCCGGAACTGCTTCTGGGCCAGGGCGGTCGACACGAGGGCCAGTACCAGCGTCCCGATCAGCAACCACATCGGTGGTTCCCCGATCGCGGACGTACTCCGGCTTGCCGGCTCGAGATACTCGGTGTCACCGCGTGGTAGTCGCGCGACGCTCGCGAGAACGAACGCTCCCGCCGCGCCGAGCGTCAGCGTCAGCTGCGGACCCCACCGTCCCCACACTGCGGCGACCGCGGCTCCGAGAAGAATCCCCGCGGTCGCGGTCTTCGCGAAGTGCAACGCGATCAGCGTGTCGACACCACTTGCCCCGGCCACCGCCGAGCGGGTTGCGATCAGGACGAGTGCACACGCCGCGGCGACGATCCACGAGGCGCGGCGTGAGCCCGACCGCTGCAGTCCGGCCACGGCGATCACGGCGAGGACGAGGGCAACCACGACACCGGTCGGCTGGCTGCTGAGCCACCGGTCGATCTCACGATCCGACGCATAGATGGCCCACGCGCGATTGCGGGGATTGGTGAGAACGAACCCGGCCAGTGCGCCGGAGGCGAGGGCCGCCGCCGCCGACAGGGGTTCGCGGAAGTCCATTCACTCACGGTACTCGAGCAGCGAGGAATGGACGGCACCCACCTCGCGTTGCCAACGAAGGCGTACCGAGCACGACTCCGTCCAACACTTTCCGAGGCGAGGAGCCCACCCATGACGTCGATCCACGAGAAGGCCACAACGCTGCTGCAGCTGCATCAGCCCGGTAACCCGGTCATCCTGCCGACGGTATGGGATGCGTGGTCCGCGAATCTGGCTGTCTCCGCGGGGTTCCGAGCACTCACGGTCGGTAGCCATCCGGTGTCGGACTCGATCGGCAAGCCCGACAACGAGGGAATCACCTTCGACGAGCTGCTGCATCGGATCGCCCAGATCACCTCCGCCGTCGACCTGCCCATCTCGGTGGACATCGAATCCGGCTACGGGGAGGAACCTGCTCGCCTCATCGACGGCTTGATCGGCGCCGGCGCCGTGGGGCTGAACATCGAGGACACTGTCCACAGTGAAGGCGGCCGGCTGCGTGAGCCGCAGGAGCACGCCGACTTCGTGGGGAAGCTACGCCAGGCCGCCGACGCCGCAGGCGTGCACGTCGTGGTCAATGCGCGGACCGACCTGTTCGTCAAGAAGGTCGGTGACGATGCCGATCGCGTCGACCGTGCCATCTCCCGGCTGAAGCTCGCAGCCGACGCCGGCGCCGACGTCCTGTACCCGGTAGGCCGCCACGACGACGCCACCCAGAAACGTCTCACTTCGGAGCTTCCGCTGCCCGTCAACGCGATCGGCCTGCCCGACCAGGACGACCCGGCATCCTTCGGGCCGCTCGGCGTCGCACGCGTGAGCTTCGGTCCGTTCTTCCAAGCTGGCCTCGCCGCGCACGCCGCGACGTTGCTCGGCCGCTGGTCATGACCCGTGAGTACTTGTTAACCGCGGGCGGTTAACAAGTACTCACGGGCGCGACAGCGCATAGGCCTTGAGGTGCGCCACTTGCTCGGGGTCGAGCGAGGGGCGCACCTTCTCGCGTGCTGCGGCCACGTCACCGGCGGTGACGTCGGCGGCATCGATGCTCCGCCGCATCGCGGCGAGCGCGGCTTCGCGGAGGAGCGCCGAGCAGTCGGCGGCCGAGTAACCGTCGAGGTTGTCGGCCAGGTCGTCGAGGTCGACGTCGTCGGCGAGCGGGACCGAACTGCCCGCGGTCCGCAGGATCGCCTTGCGCGCCTCCGCGTCGGGCGGCGGCACGAACACCAGTCGTTCGAGGCGTCCGGGCCGCAGTAAGGCGGGGTCGATCAGGTCGGGTCGGTTGGTGGCGCCGAGCACCACGACATCGCGCAGAGGCTCGACGCCGTCGAGTTCGGTCAGCAGCGAGGCCACCACGCGGTCGGAGACACCGGAGTCGAAACTCTGACCGCGGCGCGGGGCCAGCGCGTCGATCTCGTCGAGGAAGATGAGGGACGGCGCAGAGTCGCGGGCCCGCTGGAACAACTCGCGCACCGCCTTCTCGGACGCGCCCACCCACTTGTCCATCAGCTCGGCGCCCTTGACGGCATGCACGCTGAGGTGCCCCGTACTGGCAAGGGCCCGAACAAGATAGGTCTTGCCGCAGCCGGGAGGTCCGTACAGCAGGACTCCGCGCGGAGGGTCGACACCCAGGCGTGCAAACGAATCCGGATGCTGCAACGGCCACAGCACCGCCTCGGTGAGGGCCTGCTTGGTTTCGACCATGTCGCCGACGTCGTCGAGAGTGAGGCTGCCGATGGCCAGCTCCTCGCTTCCCGACCTCGACAAGGGGCGGATCACGTCGAGGGCGCCGAGCAGATCCTCCTGGGTCAGAGCCGGGTCGGCCGGTGATTTGGTGGCGCGAGAGGCAGCCCGCAACGCTGCTTCCCGGCACAGTGCTGCGAGATCGGCCACCACGAATCCCGGCGACCTGGCCGCGATGGTATCGAGGGCGATCCCGTCGGTGGGCACCTTGCGCAGCAGCAGTTCGAGCAGGGCTCTTCGGGTGGCGCCGTCGGGCAATGTCAGGGCGAGTTCGCGGTCGCACAGTTCCTGGCCGCGCAGCCGGGTGTCGGTCGATTCCGGATGAGCGGTGGTCGCGACGAATGCGACACCGGCAGTGTCGACGGCACGGCGGAGTTGGTCGAGGATCAGGGCGGAGACGGGTTCCGGAGTCGCGGGCAGCAGGGTGTCGATGTCGGTGATGAGTAGCACCCCGCCGCCGCTGATCGCGTCGACTGCTGCTGTGACCCGTTGCAGTCGTGCACCGGCTTCGAGGGCGCCGACGCTGGGGCCGTCGAGTTCGACGACGCGCCGCGACGCCAGCACGGAGCGGGCCAAGGTGGCCTTACCGACGCCACCCGGCCCGGTCACGAGGATACCCAGGTGAGGTGACGCCCCGAGCTTGCGGAGCAGTTCGGGTTCGTCGAGCGCGAGTCCCAGCCACTCGGTCAGTTTGGCGGCCTGGGTCTGCGCCCCGACGAGGTCCTCGACGGGCAGGGGTGGGACGGACTCGGATTCGGTCACCGTCGCCGACAGGCGCGCCGGTGCGGACGAGACCACGGTGCGCGTTCCCGCACCCCACCCGACCGCGGTGTTGGGTTGCACACTCACCGGGCCGCCTGCCGGGTCCACCCCGGTGACGGTGAGCAGTTCCGACGTCCATGCGACGCCGAAGGTCCGGGACAGGGCCTGAGTTGCGGGCGCTGTGCTGGTCCCGGGGCCGAGGTCGCGGGGGAGCAGGGACACCGCGTCACCCACGCTGAGGACCTTCCCGAGGAGGGCTTGCCGCAGGGTGACATCCGAGATCGAGGTGACCGCCAGGTTGGAGCCGCTGACCGTGACCGCTCTTCCGCCGTACACGGTCACCGGCGTCACGACGACGGTCGCGTTCTCGGTGAGGCCGGCATTCGACATCGTCACGTCGTCGAGCAGCGCGGTGCCCGTGGGCGTTCCGGTCGGCGCGATACCCGCCACCGCTGCCGTCCGGCGCGCCCCGACCAACGCGATCGCGTCCCACTCGCGGAGACCGAGCGCGGCGAGCGCTTCCGGATGCAGCCGTATGACGCCGCGTCGCGTGTCCGCGGCCGAGGTGTTCAGTCGGACTGTGAGCGCGAGTTCCGGTGAGGTCACGCGTCGAGCCTACGTGCGCGAGTGCACTATCGGGCTCGTGGACGGCGCAACCCGAGCCGCGCCGCGGAGCGCCGTCCGCGGGTGTCGGGCTGTCGCCGGATGGCTCGCCGTTCGGCCGGTTTGATCTCCCAGGTCTCCGGCCGCGCCGCCACCCATCGCTGCGAGCGGACGGCGAACGGAATGTGCGCCAGGTACACGGCGACGAGGGCCATCAACAGAATGAACGGATACGTGACCAACGCTGCCGCTGCGAGCGCCACCAGCACCAGCAGACCTGCTGCCATGCGAGGCGGCACGGACACGGTCTTGAGCGCCAGAGTCGGAATGCGGCTGACGATCAGGGCCGCGGAGAACACCGTCCACGCCACGACGACCGGATACGACGACCACCAGCCATCGCCCCACTGCGCTGCCGCCGCCAAGGGCGTGAGCGCTACCAAGGCTCCCGCGGGTGCCGGGACGCCGACGAAGTACTCGCTGGCGTAACCGGGCATATCGTCGTCGTCGAGCAGAGTGTTGAAGCGGGCGAGCCGCAGCACGATGCTCACTGCATAGATGAGCGCGATGATCCAGCCGAAACTCTGCCCGTCCAGCAGGGTGACGTAGAGCACGAGGGCCGGGGCGACACCGAACGAGATGGAGTCTGCCAGCGAATCGAGCTCGGCACCCATTTTGCTGGTGGCGTCGAGGAGCCGGGCGATCCGCCCGTCGAGGGAGTCGAGCACCGCGGCGGCACCGATCATTGCCAGCGCGGTCCCGAGATCGCCGTCGAGCGCGAACTTCACCGCGGACAGCCCACCACACAACGCGAGAATCGTGACGACACTCGGCAGCAAGCGCACCGCTTGCCGTGGTCTCCCTCTCCGCTGCTTCGTACTGGCGATCACGGCAGTTGAGCGATGACGGTTTCGGCACCGATCGTCCGCTGGCCACGCTCCACCAGCAAGGTGGTGCCCGTAGGGAAGTAGGTGTCGACGCGGGAGCCGAACCGGATCAGACCGTAGGTGTCACCGATGGGGAGGGTGTCGCCGACCGCGGCGTCACACACGATTCGCCGGGCCAGCAGGCCGGCGATCTGCACCACTGCGACGTCGTGGCCGTCCGAGGTGTGCAGCAGCATGCTGTTGCGTTCGTTCACCTCGCTGGCATCGGCAAGGTCGGCGGACAGGAATTGACCCGACCGGTGCACGACTTTCTGCACCACTCCGCCGACGGGACTGCGCTGGACGTGGACGTCGAGCACGGACAGGAAGATGCTGACCCGGGGCAGGGGCTCGGAACCCATGTCGAGTTCGGCCGGCGGCACGGCGGTGTCGACGAGTGCGACTTCACCGTCGGCAGGCGCGACCGCTACGCCCACCCGGTTGGGCGGAACACGGTGCGGATGCCGGAAGAACGCGGCGCACGCCGCGGCAGAGGTCAGCGCACCACGCCGGACCCACTTGCGGTTGCGGCCGAGTAGGGCCACACCGAGCGGTGCGAGAACGAAGGGCAGTCCGGCCGGATGAAGCGGTGGGACGGCTCCCCGGGCGAGATCGACGAAGTGGCCGATCCCTGAGGTCTGCGCGGTTCCGGGTGGTCTGGGCTTACGGGCCACGGGCTCCTCTAACTGTGTCGGGCGGGACGGCTACCTGCCGTTGCGGCGCCCTCACAGGTTACGTGAGCGCGGCCGGCTGTAACGGCATCAGGAGAGAGTACGCACTCACCGAGGCGGAGGAGGAAACGGACCGCGGACGGATGGCGAGCGGTGCGATGGGGCCGCCGAAGCGGAACGTCAGCTGATCGCCGGGGAGGGCGGCGACCGCGTCGAGGAGAAAACCCGCGTTCACCTGTACGTGGAAGAGCACCGGCCGGTCTCGGCAGGGATCGGTAAAACCACGTTGCTGCGCGCCGACCACGATGGAACCGGAGTCGAGGACGCCGAGGTCCACCCGCTCGCCCGTCCCGGCAAGGACTGCCCGCAGTTCGGTCGCCGAGATCGTCGCTTCGGTTCCGGGAACCGCACTCGACAGACTGCGATGATCGGGGAACACTCCATCCAGTGCCTCGCTGACGAACTCTCCCTCCCCACAGCGCAGCGTGACGGTGCGTGCGTCCACGGTGACGGCAACCTGCCCATGTCGGCGCAGTCGGGGTGCAGCGTCCGTCAGGAACGTCGAAGGAACTGTCACCGCGATGGATTTCTGCGGCGAGTGCACTGCGGCGATCTCGGCGACCGCCAGCCGGTAGCGGTCGGTGGCGACGAGCCGCAGCACGTCACCGTCGGTCTCGAGATGGATTCCGCGCAACGCCGGAAACTCGGACTTCGGGTCGACGGCGAACCGGACCGATGCAACAGCATCGGCGAGGTCATCGGCATCGACTACGACGGTGCCTCCTCGCTCCACGCGCCCGTCCACGAGACGGTGTATCCGGATCAGCTCGCGTCGTGCATCAGCAAGGCCCTGCTCGAGTCTGCACAGGTGCTGGTCGAGCAGAGCGTGCGGATCGGTACCGGACAGCACCGCCGTCATCTCCTTCACCGGCATCCCGACACGCCGCATCGCAGCGAGGAGAACGGCCGCGTCGACCTGCTGGTCGGTGTACCGGCGGTAGCCGGTGTGCGGGTCGACAGTGTGCGGTGCCAACACGCCTGCCTTGTCGTAGAACCGCAGCGCACTGACCGACAGGCCGGACGCCCGCGACAGCTCACCGATGCTCAGCACGGCGTTCACTTTTGCCGGGGGGTATGACAGGTGCGGTCTCGTCGATGCGGCGACGCAACCGCGCGATGGCACCGCGAACGGTGCGGCCGTAGCCGTCTTCGGCGAGGTGGTGGGATTCCTCGTCGGCCCGGTCGAGGTGAAAACGGGCTTCCGGGACATGCCCCAGCGCGAGATGGGCCGCTGCGACGTTGAGGTGCAGCGAAGGGTAGAACGCCGCCACCTGCAGTGAGGCGTCGTGCCGTTGCGCGCGATCATCCGTCAGCGTGTCCGCGGCCTCGAGCGCACGCAGATCCCAGCGCAGTTCCTCGGCGGGGTCGATCTGAACGTCGGCCATGTAGTGGGCGAGAGTCACGATGTGAAGCGGATCGCGAGTGCCCTCGGGAGACGCCTCGAGGGCGCCCCACACCTCGGCGAAGAGATGTCGGGCGCCCTCGGCGTCGCCTGCTGTCGCGAGTTCCTGGCCTCGACCGATCTGCGCCATCACGTCATCCGAGTTCTCCATGCGGTTCACGGTGAAGGCTCGACCAGGTCGAGAGTCAAGCGGGCTACTTCGCTTCGGCGGCTGCCTTGATACGGGCCAGGGTGGTGTTCATACCCTCGATCAGTTCGACCTCGAAGTCGTCGTTGCCACCCAGCACGGTCTTGATCAGGAATTGCGACACCTTGGTCGTTCCGGTCGGCGCCTCCCGGCGTTCGATGACCTTGGTTCCGCCGGCGGTGGGCTGGAGTTCGTACGACCAGATGGTGCGGTTCTCGACGACGCGGAAGGCGATCGACTTGTTCGGCTGGAACTTGACGACCTTCGAGGTGGTCGGCCACACGAGCATGCCCTTGCGGTTGATGTTGATCGTCTTCGTGCCTTCTTCGACCACACCGCCCAGGACGCGCATCGTGCGGCACTGCGGGCTCCACTCGCCCATCCGCTTCAGATCAGACACCACCGCCCACACGTCCTGCGGGGTGGCGTCGATTTCGATGCTTGCTTCGAGGGTGTTTGCCATCGGCTGTCTCCAGTCAGGGAAGGTGGTACGGGTAGTTACAACTACTTTGCCGTCATCGTAGGCGCTCGGTGAACGCGGATGTGCGGCAGGTCACTTCTTTGTACCCCGATGGGCTCGCCGCTTCGCTCCGGACAGGTTGTCGCTTCGCTCCGGAACCGGTTTGTCGCTTCGCTCCGCGCGCCTCACCGAAACTGTGTAACTCACGAGGCACGATGAGCGATAGAAAAATCAGTGCAATGGTTCGGTGCCAGCGCATTGGCACGTCGTCGAGTCGGTGTTCGGAAGTGATCGTCGTGAATGTTCATTCGATCCTGCGGCGGGACCGCAGCCCTCTCCCTCTACTCGAATCTGCCCGATTGCAAGGACGTCCGTCCTCGTGGCCGAGTGAAAAACTCGAACGTCTCATGACGCCACGCGAAATCGAAGAAGTTCTGCGCGGCGACGTGTAATCGCCGTTGGCACCCCGCATTCCCGACCTACACCCCGCGCCGGGGTGGACACTGGGTCTGTGGGTACCGAAGAGCCTGTCGTCGTCGGTGTCGGCCCGGTGTCCGCCGAAGAAGTGGTCCGGGTGGCCAGGCTCGGCGCCCCGGTGCGGATCTCCGAAGAGGCTCTGTCCACCATGGCGAAAAGTCGTCGGTGGATCGAGGCTCTCGCCGAGGATCCGAAACCGGTGTACGGCGTCTCGACGGGGTTCGGTGCCCTCGCGATCCGTCATATTCCGGTCGAGAAGCGCGCGCAGCTGCAGCGCAGCCTGATCCGTTCCCACGCCGCCGGCAACGGGCCGGAGGTGGAACGCGAGGTGGTGCGTGCGCTGATGTTGTTGCGGCTCTCGACTCTCGCCACAGGCCACACCGGCGTTCGGCCGGAGGTCGCGCAGGTGTACGCGAACCTGCTGTCGGCGGGTCTGACTCCGGTGGTGTACGAGTACGGGAGCCTGGGTTGTTCGGGCGATCTGGCGCCGCTGGCACATGTAGCCCTCGCCGTGATCGGTGAGGGCACCATACGGAACGCCGAGGGCTGTCCTACCCCCGCCGCCGACGCGCTGCGGGTCGCCGGAATCGCACCGGTGTCGCTGGAGGAGAAGGAGGGCCTTGCCCTCGTCAACGGCACCGACGGCATGCTGGGCATGCTGCTGCTGGCCTGCGAAGACCTGCGTCACCTGCTGCGTCTGGCCGACATCACGGCAGCGATGAGCGTCGAGGGTCTGCTCGGCACGGACAGGGTCTTCGCCGCCGACCTGCAGTCGCTACGGCCGCATCCCGGGCAGGCCGCGGCGGCCGAGAACATGACTCGGCTGCTGGCCGGCTCCGACATCGTGCGCAGCCACGCGGGGCCCGGGTGCACGGTGGTCCAGGACGCCTACTCGTTGCGCTGCGCCCCCCAGGTCGCCGGCGCCGCGCGCGACACCCTCGCCCACGCCCAGCAGGTAGCGGCGCGCGAACTCGCGAGCGCCGTCGACAACCCCGTAGTGACCGCGGACGGCCGCGTCGAGTCGAACGGCAACTTCCACGGAGCCCCACTCGGCTACGTCCTCGATTTCCTGGCGATCGTGGTCGCGGATGTGGCGAGCATGAGCGAGCGCCGCACCGACCGATTTCTCGACGTCGCCCGCAACCACGGGCTGCCCCCGTTCCTCGCCGACGACCCCGGCGTCGACAGCGGCCACATGATCGCCCAGTACACGCAGGCCGCGATCGTGTCCGAACTCAAGCGCCTGGCCGCGCCTGCGAGTGTCGACTCGATTCCGTCGTCGGCGATGCAGGAGGATCACGTGTCGATGGGGTGGTCGGCGGCCCGCAAACTTCGCCGCGCCCTCGACGGGCTCACCAGGGTCCTCGCGGTCGAGGCACTGACTGCCGCACGGGGACTCGACCTCCGTGCGCCGCTCGAGCCTTCGCCTGCAACGGGTGCCGTACGCGACGCGATCCGGGAGCACGTCGCCGGACCCGGAACCGACCGGTACCTGGCCCCCGAGATCGACGCGGTGGTGGCGCTCGCGTCGTCGGGCACCCTCCTGGCCCGCGCCGAGGCGGTGGTCGGCGCATTGGCCTGAGACGAAGGACGGGCTCAGCGTAGAGGGTCGAAATGCCGCAGCACCGCGGACGGTTCGCCCCCCGTCATCGACTGGGCCACCAGTCGGCCCGTGAGGGGGCCGAGCGCGATTCCCCACATTCCGTGGCCGCCGGCAACGTGCACGCGAGGCGAGCGGGTGGCCCCGACGAGGGGCAGCCCATCCGTGGTGCACGGCCGTGAACCCACCCATTCCTCCTGGCGGACATTCCAGTCGATACCGGTGAACAGGGGTGTCGCGGCATCGATGATGGCCTGGACCCGTCGGGGATCGAGCGGTGCGTCGGGACTCCGGAATTCCATCATTCCGGCGACACGGAAGCGGTCGTGCAACGGGGTGCACGCCACCCGCTGAGTGGGGAAGTACACGGGATTCTTGGGCATCTGCTGTGGCTGGACGCTGAAACTGTAGCCACGGCCGGCCTGGACCAGTGCCCGGACGCCGAAGGGACGTGCCAGTGTGCCCAGCCGGGCGCCGTTCGCGATGACGACCGCATCGGCCGACACCGAATCTCCGCGGGCAGAGGCGAGCCGAACGCCGGACGCGCCACGGTCCTTGACTGCGGTGACGTCGAATCCGGAGACGATGTCGCCACCCCGCGCGCGGACGGCGTCGGCGAGAGAATGCACGAACCGCGGCGGATCGATGAAGCGCTGGTTCCGCAGGCGGAGACCGCAGTGCACGCCCTCCCCGAGACTCGGTTCGAGGGAATGAATCTCGTCGGTATCGAGCCGGTCGTACTCGACCTCGCCGCCGATTGCCGCCACGTGGCGGAACTCGTCGACGAGCACTTCCCGGTCCGCGTCCGACGTGAACGCAGTGAGGAAGGGGTCGGCGAGGTGGGTGTGTTCGGCGACGCCGCCCTCGGCGAGTTGGTCGTAGGCGCCCAGGGAAATCCGGTTCACTTCGGCGTAGACCTTCATCGCCTCCTCCCATCGTGCGGGAGTGCAGTGCCGGGCGAAACCGACGAGGAAACGGAGGAGGCGGAGGTCGGTGGTGAACGGAACATACACGGGGGAGGAGGGATTCAGCATCGCGCGGAGGCCGTACTTCAGGACGGCGGGCTCCGGGAGCGGCAGGGTGAGGGCAGGAGCGAGCCACCCCGCATTCCCCCACGAGGCGTCGGCCGCAACACCTTCCCGGTCGACGACGGTGACGTGGACCCCACGCTCCTGAAGGAACCAGGCTGTGGACAGGCCGACGACACCGGCTCCGACGATCGCGACATGCTCCGGGCGCGCAGTTGTGCTCATGTGTCCATCATCGATCGACGATCACGCGGGGGGAGTAGCCGTTCGGCCAGTGCCGGACCGTCCACGTTGTGCAATCGGCCAGGGTGGGTCCGCGGCTCAGTGCCCGCGCAGTCCGCGCAGTTTCAGATGCAGCATCAGGACGAGTCGGGTGTCCGCGTCCGAGAGGTCCACCCCGCACGATTCGACGCAGCGCCGGAGCCGGTTGCGCAGGGTGTTGGGGTGGACGTGCAGGGCTGCGGCGGCGTCGGCCACGTCGCCGCCATGGTCCAGGAACGCGCGTGCCGTGGCCACGAGGTCGGTGCCGTGCTGCTCGTCGTGCGCAAGGAGGGCGGCCAGCGGGGTGAGCGTGCCCAACCCGTCGAAGATGTCGGCCACGCGCAGCGCGAGGACCGACGCCAGCGTGTCGCGCATGGTTCCGACGACACCGCCGTGGGAGGCGTGTTGCAGCGCCGCGAGTATCCGGTCGGCGTCACCGCGCGACAGATGCGCCTGTCCTGCCGTGTCGACCCCGCGCCCGACCGCGACGACGAAGGCATGTCCACTGCGCGCACGTCCGAGGAAATTCTCGGCGAGACGGCGAACCTCCTTCTCCCCGGCGGCGATCACCACATAAATGGTGTCGTCGAGTTGGGCTGCGACGGATTCGACGGCCAGCGTGTCCAGGTAGAGACCGAGGGAGGCCAGCAGTCCGGACGGCAGCGACGAGCCGAGCGTGACCGGGGCCGCCGCGGCAACCGTCATCGGACCGCTCCACCGCAGGTCGTCGGCGGCCCGGAAAGCGGGCTCGCCGCCGGTCAGGAGGGCACGGACCCGATCGACCTGCAATCGTCGTGTGACATCGACTCGTTCGCGTTGCGCGGCGATATGTTCGGCCACGACCGGTACGGCGGACCGGAGGATCGCTTCCTGTTCCGGCGTCGGAAAGGCGGTGACGGCTGCCCAGATGGACCCCACCGGGCGACCGCCGTCACGCACCGCGATCGCCGCCCGCGGTCGCATGTCGGGAACGTGCAGATCGACATAAATGACGTCGGTGTCGTGGTGAAGGCGTTCGAACACACCGGCCTCGGTGAGCAACTGCCGGTACCGTCCCGGCACCTGCCGGCCCAGGATGGTCCCGATTCGCGCTTCGTCCACCGCCTGCTCACCACTCGAATACGCGAGCACCGTCGAGTTCTCGTCCTCGATCGTGATCGGGGCGCCGATCAGCTCGGCCAGAGACCCCGCAACCGTGAACAGGTCTTCACCGCGCAGGTCCATTCTCGGAGCCTAGTTGGCCGGGACCGACTCGATTGGTTCCGACGAGAGGTGTTTCATCCGGCGCGGCCGAAGGGTCGTCCGTCGTGAAGGAAGTTTGGGCTCGGGCGCTGAGGGCATAGCTGTGTAGCAGGACATTCCGACGGTGATTCGTACACGTTTGTCGCACAACAGTCAGGAGAGGTCATGGAGAGAGCGTTAATTTTTACAGCGGGGGCGGCCGTGGGTTTCGTCCTGGGCACCCGGTCCGGCAGGCAAACTTACGAGAAGATGAGGGATCAATCCCTCGAAGTCTGGCACAACCCCACTGTGCAGGAGAAGGTGAGCGGCGCGACCGAGGCGGTGAAGGAGAAGGCCCCGCACGTGCAGCACAAGGTGGGTGAGCTGGCGAAGAAGGCCACCCACCGCGACACCGACACCAGCACGGCCACCGCGCCCACCACCGGTGCGCCGCCCGTCGAAGCCACAGCACCCACGCCGGGTCCCACTCCCACGCCGGCTCCCACTCCCACGCCGGCGCCCACGGACTCGCCCGTTTCTCCGCCGGCGGGGGGCAAGCATACGCAGAGCCCGGGCTGACCGGGGCCGATGCGGCTGTAGGTAACCATCCCGGCGCGGCGTGCGGTCGCGACACTGCGGATTTCGTGGTGTCGGCGCCGCGCCGCGGGCATCCTGTGGGTATGGCGGCGACGCGACGCGGAATCCGGACGATGGGTGCGTGGCGCGCCGTCAGCCCCGGACCGATCGCGGGCACTCCGCTGCAGTGGGACATCGAAGCGCTCCCCGAGCCCCAGGCGGGTGAATTGCTGGTCAAGGTACTGGCCTGTGGGGTGTGCCGAACCGACCTACATATCGCCGAGGGTGATCTTCCCGCGCACCGACCGCAGGTCGTTCCCGGTCACGAAGTGGTGGGAGAGGTTGTCGCAGTGGGCGACTCCGTCTCCGGGGCCTATGCCGCCGGAGATCGCGTCGGTGTCGCCTGGCTGCGCCACACCTGTGGTCGGTGCCCGGCGTGCGGTCGCGGCCTCGAGAATCTCTGCCGGCAGTCCCGCTACACGGGGTGGGACGCGGACGGTGGATACGCGGAATTCACGACGGTGCCCGCCGACTACGCACTGCGACTCCCGGACGGCTATCCGGACGCCGAGCTCGCACCACTCCTGTGCGCCGGGATCATCGGTTACCGGGCCCTGATACGTGCCGAGGTGCCGGACGGCGGTGCCTTGGGCATCTACGGCTTCGGGGGCAGCGCCCATCTCACCGCCCAGGTTGCGCTCGCCCGTGGTATCCGCGTGCACGTCATGACGCGAGGCGCGCAGGCACGGGCACTTGCCGAGGAACTCGGCGCGGCGTCGGTGCAAGGGGTGCGCGACACCCCACCGGAACCGCTCGACTCGGCGATCCTGTTTGCACCCGCCGGAGACTTGGTGCCCACGGCGTTGGAGGCGCTCGCCGACGGTGGCACGCTCGCCGTCGCGGGCATCCATCTGACAGATATTCCGCGGCTCGACTACCAGAAGCATCTGTTCCGGGAGCGGCAGGTCCGCAGCGTCACCGCCAACACCCGGGCAGATTCCGTCGCGTTCCTCCGATTCGCGGCGGACCATCGATTGAGGGTCGACACCCATCCCTATCCGCTCGACCACGCAGATCGGGCGCTGCGCGATCTCGCGGACGGAAAGTTCAGCGGTGCAGCAGTTCTCGAACCATAGAGGGAGAGATACATGAGTCAATACGCGGGCCCACCGGTGGTGGTCGGTGTCGACGGATCACGGCCTGCTCTCGACGCGGCGCGCTGGGCCGCGGCGACCGCAGTCCGGCTCGGTGCCCCGCTCCTGCTCGCGCATACCTACCCGGACGGGGCGACGTTCTACAACGGCACCGCAATGATGATCGACGCGCAGTTCATCCAGGAACTTCGGGAAGACGGAAACGCGATGCTGGGCACCGCCCGCACGGCCGTGCTGGAAGAGCACCCCGGACTTCCTGTCGAGACAGACCTGCGGACCGGGACCGCAGCCGCCCACTTGATCGAGTTGTCACGCGCCGCCCGGATGGTGGTTGTCGGCGCGCAGGGTGCGGGTGCCATCACGGATTACCTGCTCGGTTCGACGGTGCTGCGCACGATCAACTCCGCGCAGTGCCCGGTCGCCGTGTTCCGGGGTGCCCGCGAAGCCCCGTCACCGGACCAGCGCCCGATCGTCGTCGGTGTGGACGGCAGTGGCGTCAGCGAACTCGCCGTCCGCCAGGCGTTCGCCCTCGCCTCGGCGTTCGGCGTCGGACTCGAGGTCGTGCACGCCTGGAGCAGCGAGAGGCGGCACGGGCTCGCACACGCGTCGAAATACGTGGATTGGGCGGCGTACGAAGAAGCGGAGCGGGCCGTCGTCTCCGACTGCCTCGCCACCTGGGCCGGGGACTACCCCGACGTGCAGGTGACCGGGACGACCACCGAGGGCGCACCTGCCGATGTCCTGATCCGGCACGCCTCTGCCGCGCAATTGCTCGTGGTGGGCAGCCACGGCCGGGGCAAGGTGCTCGGTGCCCTGCTCGGATCGGTCAGCCAGAACCTCGTGCACCACGCTCCCTGCCCCGTTGTGGTCTGTCACGCCCAGCGGTCGCCCGGATAGGCTCGACCCCATGACTGCGGTCGAGGGAATCCTGTTCGATATAGACGGAGTTCTGGTTACTTCTTGGCATCCCATCGACGGCGCGGCCGACGCCGTGCGGGAGGTGCGGGATCGGGGACTTGCGTGTGCGTATCTCACGAATACAACGTCGCGGACGTGTGACGAGATAGCGGGCGCGCTGCGGAACGCGGGTATCGACACAGAGCCCGGCGAGATCGTCACTGCCGCTCGCCTGACCGCCGAGTACCTCCGCACCACCTACCCGGGCGCGCGGGCCTGGGTGCTCAACAATGGTGACATCACGCCCGACCTCGCCGGCATCGAACTCGACGAGGACGATCCGCAGGTCGTCGTGCTCGGTGGCGCAGGCCCCGAGTTCACCCATCGTGCGCTCAGCCGGGTGGTCGAGTTGATGCTCGACGAGGTTCCGGTGGTGGCCATGCATCGGGGGACGACGTGGGCAACCAGGGACGGACTGTGCATCGACACCGGCGCCTACCTTCCGGGCCTGGAAGAAATTGCCGGAACGAACGTCGTTTCGGTCGGCAAGCCCTCGCTGGCCGCCTTCCTTACCGCAACCGAGCTCATGGGCACCGACCCCGAAGCGGCCGTCATGGTCGGTGACGATCTGACGGGGGACGTCCTCGCCGCGCAACGGGTAGGCCTGACCGGTGCGCTGGTGCGTACCGGCAAGTTCCGGCAGTCGATTCTCGACCTCGCTGTGCAGCGCCCAGACCACGTCATCGACTCGGTCGCTCAGCTCCCCGAGCTGCTCGACAGACTCGCCTGAAACACGGTCCGGGACTAACCGGCCGGGAGCGGGTAGTCTCGCGGCGAATCCTCCAATTAGACGTTCCCAGAAGGAGCTTCCATGCTCGCTGTCTCCACGCCCGCCACCTCCACCGCCTCGGCCACTCGTACCCGCATCTCTTCTTTGTTCGGCCGCCGGCTGGCGCGTGCGGGAGCGGCGATGGTCGTCGGTCTGGGTGTCGCGGCGGGACTCTCGGTGGCCGGTGCCGGTGTCGCCGGTGCCGCCCCCGTCACCTGTGTCTCCCCGCCGTCCGTCAACGACATCCAGGTGTCGGACACGGCGAGCTGTGGTGCCAAGGCGACCGAGGCCGGTGTCGCGCGGGCGACGGCCATGGAGAGCGGGACCGCGGTGAGCGTCGCCAACGGGCACGGCTCCACCACCACCTACGCCAACGGGTTCGGAACATCTCTGGGCGCGTCGACGGGTTCGGGTCAGGCGTATGCCGTGTCGCTGGGCGGCGGCATCGCGCGGTCCGGGGCGGCTGACGGCACCACCACCGTGGCGATCGCCGGCTGGGGGTCGGGCGCGACCTCCGACGCGAACGGCGTCGACTGCGTCGGTGCCCTGTCGCTCGCGTTCAACCTCAACACGGGCCAAGTCTGCGCCATGCGCTGATCCTCTGACCCGGCCGTCTCGTCCCGACCTTGCACTCACCCTGGTCGAGTGCTAGAAATGCACTTGGCACTCGCGACACGTGAGTGCCAGGTCGGGATGGTGAGACCGGGAACCTAGACACCCCTGGTCGTCCGTCGCGGGCACTGACCCCGGCCCAAGGCGTAAATGGGGCGACCCGGCAAGCGGCCGTCCTGTGTGTCACCCCCAATCCGGAGGATCACTTCGCAATGGCCAAGATCATCGCGTTCGACGAAGAGGCCCGTCGCGGCCTCGAGCGAGGACTCAACGCCCTCGCCGACGCAGTCAAGGTGACGTTGGGCCCCAAGGGTCGCAACGTCGTGCTCGAGAAGAAGTGGGGAGCTCCCACGATCACCAACGACGGCGTTTCCATCGCCAAGGAGATCGAGCTCGAGGACCCCTACGAGAAGATCGGTGCCGAGCTGGTCAAGGAGGTCGCCAAGAAGACGGACGACGTCGCCGGCGACGGAACCACCACCGCAACCGTGCTCGCTCAGGCTCTCGTGCGTGAGGGCCTCCGCAACGTTGCTGCCGGCGCCAACCCGCTCGGCCTCAAGCGCGGCATCGAGAAGGCCGTCGAGGCCGTCACCGCGCGTCTGCTCGAGACCGCCAAGGAGATCGACACCAAGGAGCAGATCGCTGCTACCGCTGGTATCTCCGCCGGCGACCCGTCCATCGGTGAGCTCATCGCCGAGGCCATGGACAAGGTCGGCAAGGAAGGCGTCATCACGGTCGAGGAGTCCAACACCTTCGGCCTGCAGCTCGAGCTCACCGAAGGCATGCGCTTCGACAAGGGCTACATCTCGGCGTACTTCGCCACCGATGCAGAGCGTCAGGAAGCCGTCCTCGAGGACGCGTACATCCTGCTCGTGAGCTCCAAGATCTCCACCGTCAAGGACCTGCTGCCGCTGCTGGAGAAGGTCATCCAGTCGGGCAAGCCGCTGGTCATCATCGCGGAGGACGTCGAGGGCGAAGCCCTGTCCACCCTGGTGGTCAACAAGATTCGTGGCACCTTCAAGTCCGTGGCCGTCAAGGCCCCGGGCTTCGGTGACCGCCGCAAGGCGCAGCTCGCCGACATCGCCATCCTCACCGGTGGCGAGGTCATCAGCGAAGAGGTCGGCCTCTCCCTGGAGACCGCCGGACTCGAGCTCCTCGGCCAGGCCCGCAAGGTCGTCATCACCAAGGACGAGACCACCATCGTCGAGGGTGCCGGCGATTCCGACGCCATCGCCGGTCGCGTGAGCCAGATCCGCGCCGAGATCGAGAACAGCGACAGCGACTACGACCGCGAGAAGCTGCAGGAGCGCCTGGCCAAGCTGGCCGGTGGCGTTGCAGTCATCAAGGCCGGTGCCGCCACCGAGGTCGAGCTCAAGGAGCGCAAGCACCGCATCGAAGATGCCGTGCGTAACGCCAAGGCCGCCGTCGAAGAGGGCATCGTTGCCGGTGGTGGCGTGGCCCTGCTGCAGTCGGCCCCCGCGCTCGACGACCTCAAGCTCGAAGGTGACGAGGCCACCGGTGCGAACATCGTTCGCGTCGCCCTCGAAGCTCCGCTGAAGCAGATCGCCTTCAACGCCGGCCTCGAGCCCGGCGTCGTCGCCGAGAAGGTCCGCAACCTGCCCGCAGGTCACGGCCTCAACGCTGCGAACAACGAGTACGGCGACCTGCTCGAAGCAGGCATCAACGACCCGGTCAAGGTCACCCGCTCCGCGCTGCAGAACGCAGCGTCGATCGCGGCTCTGTTCCTCACCACCGAGGCCGTTGTCGCCGACAAGCCGGAGAAGGCCGGAGCGCCCGCGGGCGACCCGACCGGCGGCATGGGCGGCATGGACTTCTGAGTCCGTACCACCCCGCTCCACCCGAACACCCCGAAGGCCCGGGACTCCAGCAAGGGAGTTCCGGGCCTTCGGCCTTCGGCCCCGTGCGCCTTTCTGGTAGTCAGGGCTACCACAAAGGCGCACGGGCGCGGAGCGCCTCTGGTGCACGGGCGCGGAGCGCCTACTTGGCGGGCATCAGCATCCACGCTGCGAGGTAGACGAGAGCCGCGGTGCCGCCGGTGACGAGTGTGGCGACGACGGCCAGGAGTCGGACGAGGTTGACGTCGGCACCGAAGTATTCGGCGATGCCGCCGCAGACGCCGGCGAGCATCTTCTGGTTGTCGGAGCGGGTGAACTGGCGAGGAGTATTGCTGTCGAATGTCATGCGTCCAGTCTGCTCAGCCGGCTGGTAGTGCACATCGGGATGTACCCCGATCTCCACCCTGGTCTTTCACCCCGACATCGTGCTGAGAGCGCGTTTCCCGTTCACGCCCGGGTCACTTCGAGGACGCCTCGCGCCGCTAGATTCCGCCCCATGACCGACATCGACGAACGCCCCGGCTTCCTCAGCGCGTACGCGGATCTGGCTACTGCCGTCGACCTCCGCGACACCTCCGCGTTCAGGGTCGACGACGAGGACGACGATGATCCCGTGCTCGTCACGCTCACCGATGGTCTGGTCGTCGATACCTGGCGGGAGGGCTATCCGTACGAGGAGCGGATGCCCCGCGAAAAATACGAAGTTGCCAAGCGGTTGCTCCAGATCGAACTGCTGAAGTTCCAGAACTGGGTGAAGGACACCGGACGCCGTCACGTCATCGTGTTCGAGGGACGCGACGCCGCCGGCAAGGGTGGCACCATCAAACGGTTCATGGAACACCTCAATCCGCGCGGGGCGCGTGTCGTGGCACTCGAGAAGCCGTCGGTGCGTGAGTCGACCCAGTGGTACTTCCAGCGTTACGTGCAGCATCTCCCTGCGGCCGGTGAGATCGTGTTGTTCGACCGGTCGTGGTACAACCGCGCCGGCGTCGAGCGCGTCATGGGCTTCTGCAGTGCAGACGAATACGACAGGTTCCTGCATCAGACGCCGCTCTTCGAACGCATGCTCGTCGACGACGGTGTCAGCCTCACCAAGCTGTGGTTTTCTGTCTCACCACTCGAGCAGCGGACCCGGTTTGCCATCCGTCAGGTCGATCCGGTTCGTCAGTGGAAATTGTCCTCGATGGACATTGCCTCACTGGATAAATGGGGCGCCTATACCGCGGCCAAGGAAGATATGTTTCGCTTCACGGACACCGATATTGCTCCGTGGACGGTAGTCAAGAGCAATGACAAGAAAAGAGCGCGCATCAATGCAATGAAGTATGTTCTGTCGCTGTTCGATTACGGGAACAAGGACTTCGATGTGGTCGGGATCGTAGATCCGCTGGTCGTGGGCCGTGCAAGCCAGGTAATTGGCGAATAACCGGATGGCCTTTCTTCCGAACGCCAGGTAACTATTCGAAATATGTCCGAGAAATTTCTTTGGTCTTCGCCTTCGGTCGGGTACAAAGAGTGAAGCGCCGACCCATGGCGCAGATCGAAAACCAACACAGTCGATCGGGAGAGAAAAATATGTCCACTCAAATCCTTGGCCTGCTCGATATACTCACCGGACTTCTCGACTTGCTGACGGGGTCATCAGAGGCGTAGAAAGCGCGTCTCCACCAACATCCAGTTGAGAACTGGAGCCCACATGACACACTGTGGGCTCCAGTTCTCGTCTCTTCGGAGTCGGGCAGGCGGCTTCGCAGTAAAGGAGAATAATGGGCAACCGCACGGCAGCGGGTAGGTACGGGGTTCGGCTGGCACTCGCGCTCGCTCTGGCAGCGGCTCTTCCGTGGGTGGGGGCGCAGGCCGTGTCCGCAGACCCGGTCGATGACGCGACCGTCGCCGACGGCAGCTCGCGACTCCTGCGTACCGAGAAGATCGACGACCGGCAGTTGACGATGCACGTCTACTCGGCGTCGATGGACCGCGACATTCCGCTCCGGGTGATCACGCCCGCGGACACCAGCGCTCCGAGGCCCACGCTGTACCTGCTCAACGGCGCGGGTGGCGGGGAGGACTCCGCCACCTGGCAGGCGAAGACCGACGTGGTCGATTTCTTCGCCGACAAGAATGTCAACGTCGTCACGCCGATGCAGGGCGCCTTCAGTTACTACACGGACTGGCGGCAGGAAGATCCCGAACTGGGTAACAACAAGTGGACGACGTTCCTCACCCAGGAACTCCCGCCCATCGTCGACGCCGAGCTGGGCACCAACGGCGTCAACTCGATCGCCGGAATCTCCATGGCCGGCAGTTCCGTCCTGAGCCTCGCGCAGTCGGCACCCGAGCTGTACAAGAGTGTCGGCGCCTATAGCGGTTGCGCGATGACCAGCACCGACCCCGGTCGCACGTATGTCCGGATGGTCGTCGAATCCCGCGGCGGCGGCGACACCAGCAACATGTGGGGCCCCGTGGACGACCCGGCCTGGACGGCCAACGATCCGTACCTCAATGCGGAGAAGCTGCGCGGCCTCGACATCTACGTCAGCAACGGTTCCGGCCTTCCGGGCCCGAACGATCGCCTCGACGGTCCGGGGATCAACGGGAACGTCGAGACGTTCGCCAACCAGATCATCCTCGGCGGTGCCATCGAGGCGGCGACCAATCAGTGCACCCGCGCGCTGGCGGACAAGCTGAACGAGCTGCAGATTCCCGCCACTTTCGACTTCCGTCCCGTCGGCACCCACTCGTGGCCGTACTGGCAGGAGGACCTCCACAAGTCGTGGCCGCTCCTCGCGTCGTCGATCGGCCTGTAGCCACCGGCCCGGACACCACCGTCCTCGTGCACTGACTTCTGTCTCGACCCCTGCGGATCGCGAATCCGCGGGGGTCGAGCCGTCTAGTCTGGCGGAGTGGAGACAGTACCGATCCAGATGCCCGACGGAACGACCACTCCGGTTCGCCTGTTCGCCGGGCGGGACGAGGCACCCGTAGTCGTGGTGTTTCCCGGCCTGGGAATTCCTGCCGGCTACTACGAGCCGTTCGCCGAGGAGCTGATGTCCCGCGGCTTCAATGCGGCCATCGGCGAACTACGCGGACAGGGTGACAGCCGCCCCCGCCCGAGCAGTGCCAGCAGGTACGGCTACCACGAGCTGGTGTCGGTCGACTTTCCCGCCATCTTCGAGGTGGTGCGCGAACATTTCCCGGCTGCGACGCCGTTCCTGTTGGGGCACAGTATGGGTGGTCAGCTGGGCGTGATGTACGCGGCGCGGATACGCGGCCGGCTCGGCGGAATCGTGCTCGTCGCGTCGGGGTCGCCGTATCACCGGGGATTTCCCGGAATGCACTCGCCGCGAATGCTCGTCGGTGCGGCCGCGATGTCGATGACGGCCAATCTCGCCGGTTTCTGGCCGGGCGGCAGGCTCGACATCGGCGGGTTCGGCAGGCAGTCGAAGGTGCTGATTTCCGACTGGTCCCGTTTCGCGCGCACCGGGAAGATCGAACCCGACGGCGCCGACATCGACTACGAGGAACGGATCGGCAGATTGAAGCTGCCCGTCCTGTCGGTGACTATCGAGGGCGACGACCTCGCGCCGGGCCCCTCGGCGAAGAATCTCGTCGCCAAACTCCCACATGCGGACGTCACCATCTGGCACAACCCGCGACCGCAGGGTCACAACGGGTGGATCCGGGAGCCAGTCGACACGGTCGATCGGGTCGTCGACTGGATCCATGACCACACCTAATGGGAGTCGATCAGCGAGCCTACGACAGGTAACTGCCCGTCCACGGCAGGCTGATCACTGAGCCGCCGGCCCGGTGAGCACTGTTCACGC
>NZ_JBIRXS010000037.1:0-64536 GCF_044389235.1 Rhodococcus sp. NPDC019647
CTTAGGTCTTGTCTTCGCAAACCAAAACCTATGCAAGAGGGGGCGTTGCGTCGTTCAGGCTCGCGGAGATCACCCATCAAGGGGTCAGAAGAGCCTCATGTGTTCGATGTTGTCGAGTACAAGCAGTACCTCTCGGCTCGAGGAACTCGAGATGGCGCAGCTGGCCACCATGCTGTGGCGGGAAGTCGCCCATGGCCGCCGCTCCCGGCATCGAAGCCCGGAGACGGACTACGATCCATCACGCAGGACCGGGCAGTGGGCTGGCTGAGCGTCATCTCCTTACCTGGCTATTCCCCCAGCGATGGCCGGGCCGCCGTCACCGAAGAACGGCTCCGCGCTCTTGGGTCGATACCACGCGCGACCTGACACCGCGGGGTTCACGCTCGCAACGAAGCGCTGCACGCCGCGTGGCAGTGATTCTTCCTCGCGCGGGGTCAGAAGCAGTCGAGCGACGAAAGCTGCTCCCACAGACTTTCGAGTGATGCCCCGCCACCACCGCTCGTCGGCGACGATGCAGCGACGAGCGGTGGTGACGAGGCAAACGTCTCGGGGCCGGCCCGACGTGCTCGACGGGGGTATGGCTGCATCCTGCCCCACGTCCGCGCAAACAATCATATTTCGCGACTTTTGACGACGAGCTGAATCTCGCTCCACCGAACAGGACCGACGAATCCGATCCGGTCGGCCGCACCGATTATCTGCGCAACTCTCAGTTGGCGTGCAACCTCGCGAGCCGAAGCCCTTCGTCGCGAGTCGGTGCGACTGTTTGCCACCGCTCGCACGAGCACGCACACCGAAAACCTCCCTCGGTGAGCGGCACAACCGACTGCACGTCGCAACTGCCGTCGGCGATCGCGTCCTGCATCATCTCGAGTGGAGAGTCGTACATGACGTTCTCGGACATGTCAGCCTCGCCTGTCATGCCGCGGGAACTGCTGGCAGTCCGGGAAACAGCTCGTTGAACGCCCCGACCGTGATCCTCTCCCTGACCACTGGGTCGGCATCGCGGAAGAGTCCGTGAAGCGTTTCTTGCGTGTGGCCGTAGGTGCCTTCCATATGCGGATAGTCACTGCCCCACAACACATTGGTGTAGCCCATATGGGTGGCGGCCATTACTGCGGTTGCGTCATGCTGGAAAGACGCATAAACCTGCGAGTAAAGGATCTCGCGCGCCGAGCGCTTCAGCTTGTGCCGGATGGCGGAGTCATGTTGCCGATAGCCTTCCTCCATCCTGTCTGCGATGAACGGCACCCACGTGGCACCGCCCTCGGCGACCAAAACCTTCAGGTCTGGGTGACGATCAAGTGCTCCACTGGCGACCATCTTCATCGCAGCCCGCTGCCCGCCGAAAGAAGTTTCGGTGAAGTTGAGGATGAACCCGCCCGGACCACGGTACTTGATCTCACCGTTGGTGTTTCCGGTCGAAAGATCAACCGGGTCAGTACCGATATGAAACGCGATCACAATACGCGCCCGCTCTGCGGCAGCCCAGAACGGTTCCCAATCCTCGTGGTGGTAGTCCTTTTGCAGGGGATGCGGGGTGACCGGTAAGAAGACTGCGCGGTAACCCATTTCAGCAACACGCTCGAGTTCAGCTACCGCGTCGCCCACATCCAACGTCGACACCTGCGCAGTTGCAACCAGCCGATCGTAAGGCTTCTCGATTGTTTCCCACGCCCAGTCGTTACTCACTCGCAGAGCTTCACGCAGCACCTCCGGGGTCCTGAACGATGAACTCCACATGCCGAGTGAAGGGAACACGAGTTCTGCCCAAATGCCCTCTTGATCGAGGTCGGCCATCCGCTTGTCCACGTCACGAGCACCTGGAGCGCGCATCGACGATTCGATGAACTCCTGAGCCTTCATCGTCGGGAGCTTGCGCCGGAACGACATACCATCGATGTGCACGGTTTCCCACTGACCATCGGCATCCTTGACGGTTCGAGGAACCAGGTCGGCAAGCCGCGCCGGAAGATTATCCCGCCAAAGATCCTCAGGCTCGAGGAAATGCGAATCGGCGGAGTTTGCCCAGATCTTGGTCGGCATTACGTACCTCCTGAGGTAGTTGTGTCTGCCCTTGTCCTACGAAACACCCGTCCTTCACACAGCGAACGCGGGCGGCGCACGAACGGGGCGCGGGAGACTTAGAGCGGATAGCGTATTACTTTACGCTGTAATTTAATGCATCTGACCGGTCTTGTAAAGGCTTCGCGTTGATTCCCTGCCCTCGACGGGCGATGGACGAGCCGGGAGCCCGAGGCCGCCGAATTCCACCGGGCTGCGGTAGCTACGGCGTCGCGCTGCTAGCGTTGCAACGCGGAATGTCTAGATCGTTGATGGCCGGTGATTTCTCGTCTTGCGCGGGTACTGCCGGGCTCTAATCGCGCGTCCGCTCCACGACCCAGGCTGCCACTTGTGTCCGGGAGGTGAAACCCAGTTTGGCCAGGATGTGCTCTACATGCCCTTGCGCGGTGCGGGGGGAGATCACCAGGCGGTCGGCGATGGCCTGGTTGGTCAGGCCTTCGGCGATCAGATCGGCGACTTGGCGTTCCCGCTTGGTCAGCCGCGTCGACGCCTCGGAGGTGGGGGCCGGGTTACCGGGCGGTTGCTCGCGGAGGGCGTAGGCGATTGCCGCGTCGAAGCCGAACTGTTCACCCTTGTGGTGTGCCGCTGAGAATGCTTTGTCACCCAGTTTCTGCCGGGCATTCCGTCTAGATTCCTGCTGGTGGAGAAGTAGGTTGGAATGTATGACCACATCACTTCCCATCGACTGCGCCAACCCGTCTGCGG
This sequence comes from Rhodococcus sp. NPDC019647, assembly GCF_044389235.1. Classification (NCBI taxonomy): domain Bacteria; kingdom Bacillati; phylum Actinomycetota; class Actinomycetes; order Mycobacteriales; family Nocardiaceae; genus Rhodococcus; species Rhodococcus sp. NPDC019647. Next base: position 2,791 of record NZ_JBIRXS010000037.1, read on the forward strand.
CTCCCATCAGAACTGCGGCCCGAGTTGCGTCACGTTGTTCGCAGGTGATCCAAGCGAGCGCCTCGAGGGAAGACACGGCGACGCGTGGACTGTGGATGCGCCGGGTCAGCTCCAATGATTGCCTCAGCAGCCGCACTGCGCGATCGGTGTCGCCCTGGCGCCACACGGCGATGCCCAGGGCCCACAGTGAGAGGGATCGAAACAACAACTCACCGTGGGCTTCCGTGATCGCGAGAGCTCGTTCGTGGGTCTCGATCGCCTGCTCCGTCAAACCGCGCATTCCACGGGCAAGCCCTAACGAGTACAGCAGGCTGACTTCGAGGGTGCGCTCTGGGTGTTCACTGAATGTGGGCAGGGCAGTTTCGAGCAGAGTGCACGCGCGGTCGGGATCGCCACTGATGAGTGCCAGCGTTCCTTCGGCGAAGAGACTCAACGCCCGTATCATCGGGTCACCCGTGTGCGCGGCGAGCGCGTGTCCCTCCTCGACAAATTTCGCTCCAGTCTGAAGGTCGCGCTGCATGATCGCCGTCACGCTGGCGCAGTAGAGTCCTTTTGCCCACTCGAGCGTCGGTGGGCCGCTCTGGCGGACGAGCAGATCCCCCAGCCAGCGCCGCCCCTCGCTGTAGAAGCCCTCAGTTCCCCAGAACAGAAACAGGGCGGCAGCGGTACGCAGACCGGCGGCGGGATTGTCGTCGAGGCTGAATTCGAGGGCCTCTCGCAGATTCGGTTGTTCCCGCTGCAGGCGGGCGATCCAGTCGAGTTGGCGGGCGCTGATCCAGTCGGCTTCCGATTCCAGCGCCAATGCCTCGTACCAGTCCCGGTGCCGGCGACGCAATGCGTTGCTCTCGCCGCTCTGCACGAGTTTGTCGTAGCCGTATGCGCGGAGGGTCTCGAGCATCCGGAACCGCACCACCGACCCGGTTTCTTCCCGGATGAGGATGGACTTGTCCACCAGGGAGGTCAGGGTATCGAGGAGCTCGTCCCGGTCGAGGCCCTCGCCGCACACATGCTCGGCGGCGTCGAGTTCGAAGCTACCCGCGAACACCGCTACCCGCCGCCAGACCAGTTGTTCGCCGGGGCTGCACAACTCGAAGCTCCAGTCGATACACCATCGTAGGGTTTGCTGCCGCGTCGGCGCGCCTCGGCTGCCGCGGGTGAGCAGGGCGTAGCGGTCGGTCAGCCGCTGCAGGATCTGTTCGGGCGACATCGCCCGCAACCGGGCCGCGGCCAGTTCGATCGGCAGCGGAAGCCCGTCGAGGCGGTGACAGATTCCGGCCACCGGCGCCGCATTGTCCTCGGTGAGCGTGAATCCGGGGACGGCGGCGGCAGCGCGCTCGGTAAACAGCGTCACCGCATCGTATCTGGGCAACCCTCGCAGCGAGGGTTGCCGCTCGGGATCAGGGACCGACAGTGGGGGCACCCGGAACACCGCCTCCCCGCCGATACCGAGGGGTTCGCGGCTGGTGGCGAGAATCCGCACACCAGGGCAGGTCTGCAGCAGCAGACTGGACAGCTCCGCCACGGCGTCCACCAGGTGTTCGCAGTTGTCGAGGACCAGCAGAGGTTCTCGCGGGGTGAGGAACTCGATCAGCACCTCCCGCAGCGGCCTCGTCGAGTGGTCCCGCAATCCCACTGCTCCGGCGACGGCGTCGATCAGCGCCGACTCGTCGCGCAGTTCCCCCAACTCGACCAGGCGTACACCGTCGGCGTAGTCGCGTTGCACCGCTGCCGCGACCCGAAGTGCGAGCCGCGTCTTGCCTACACCCCCGATCCCAGTCAAGGTGACGAGCCGGGACCCGGTGAGCAGGTTCTTCGTCTCGGTCAGCTCGTGTCGGCGGCCGATGAAACTGCTCAGTTCCAGGGGCAGATGTCCCGTCGCCCCCCTCACGGAGGAAGGTGGCGACACGTGTCCGCTGCGCGTGGACACATGCCGTCCGTTTCCCTGGGCATCGGACTCGCCGCGCAAAGCCATCTCGTCAACCGGCAGACCGTGTTGCCGTTGGAGGGTGCGCAGTTCCTCCCCGAACTCGGCGGCGCTGGCGGGACGCTGACCAGGAGTCCGGAACATCGCCCAGGCAATCGTGTCGGACACATCGTCGGGGATCCCGTGCTCTCGCAGATCGGGCGCCTCCTGAGTGGTAATCCGCAGGAACTGGGCTATCACCTGCTCCCCGCTGTGACGTTCGTACGCGGCATGACCGGTCAGCGCACTGAACAGGGTCGCGCCCAGGCCGTAGACGTCGCCGGCCCGGCTCGGCGGATCACCACTGAGGACCTCCGGCGCCGTATACGCCGGCGACCCGGTGACCGCACCGGTGGCGGTCTCGAATCCACCGGCGATATGCGCAATACCGAAATCCGCCAACTCGGGTTCGCCATAGTCGGTGAGCAGGATGTTCGCTGGTTTGACGTCGCGATGGAGGATGCCGAGTCGGTGCGCCGTCTCGATCGCACCCGCCATCTTCACCCCGAGCCGCAGTGCCTCACTCACAGTTAGCGGACCATGGCGACGGATTTGCACCTCGAGGGAATCCTGCGGGTGATACGGCATCACGATGTAGGGACGACCGCCGTCGGTGGCGCCGACCTGCAAAACGCCCACGATGTTCGGGTGACCGGTCAGCCGGCCCATCGCCTGTTGCTCCCGGAAGAACCTCGCCCGGTTCTCCTCGTCGAGTTCGACGGTGAGAACCTTCACCGCGACCGTGCGGTCCAGGTCCGCCTGGATGCACCGGTAGACGACGCCGAAACCACCGCGACCGATCTCCTGCGCATCATCGAAGCCGATGCGCGCCAGCTCCGCGGCGGGCGACGGCGGATACCGTTGAGTGTCGAGCGGATCACCTTCACCCATCGGACGGACTACTCACCCCGTCGCTCGAGTCATAAGGCACTGGACCCGACGGTACGTCCAGCGCCCATTCACCCGTGGACTCACCTTTCGATGGCGCCCTCTCGAGGATATCCCTAACGGAGATCGGTGTGGGCCTCCGCGGTTGTCTCCTTTTCGGCCGATTCCCACATCTCGGCGGCGGGTGGTCCTTCGACGAGGAGGTCACCGTCGCGGGGGATGAACATGCCGATGCCGACAGCGAGCAATCCGGCAGCCGCGGCGATCCCGAAGACGGCCGCGTACGCCGCGGCCGTGGGATATTCGACTCCCGCAATGTGCATCACCGATGCGGTCGTCAGAGCTGCGACGACCGCGCTGCACGTCGACGTACCGAGGGACCGAGCCAAGGTATTGAGGCTATTCGCCGCGGCAGTTTCCGTGGTGGGGACCGCGCGCATGATCATCGCAGGAATCGCGCCGTAGGCGAACGCAGCACCGACCGAGGTCACCGTTGCCGCCACAATCACGACGACGAGATGAGGTGGGGTGACTGCGCGGACGAGATTGGTGGCCATGAGGATCGTGGTGCCGATCAGGAAGGTCCTTCGGGGACCACAACTGTGGGACAGGTAGGCGGTCACCGGGGAGAACGCGACCATCATCAGACCGGCGGGAAGCAGCGCGAGACCGCTGAGGGTCAACGACATCCCGTAGCCGTAACCGGTCTCGAGGGGGGCCTGGAAGATCTGGGCACTCACCATGAAGGACGTGAACATGGCAAACCCGACGAGGATCGAGGCGATGTTGGTCAGAAGTATCGGACGGCGTGCGGACACGCGCAGGTCAACCAACGGCTGCCGAACTCCGGCCGCACGCCTTGCCGAGGTGAGCCGTAGTTCGTAACTACCCCACACCAGGAACAACGCTGCCGCCCCGGCGAACAGTCCGAGTACCGGTCTGCTCCCCCAGCCCCATCCGTTGCCCTGGATGATGGCGAGCAGCAGGCACACCAATGCCGCGGTCAACCCGAGGGCGCCGAGCAGGTCGAACTTGCCGCCGGAACGGACCGGTGATTCGGGCACCACCGTCCAGATCGCGCCCATTCCGAGCACTCCGATCACCGCGGCACCGCCGAAAAGCCAATGCCAGCTCAGATGTTCGGCGACGACACCGGTCAAGGGCAGCCCGATGGCCCCGCCTGCGCCGAGCGTGGAACTCATCAACGCGATCCCACCGGCCACCCGCCTCGGTGGGAGTTCATCACGCATGATGCTGATGCCGAGTGGTACGGCTCCGACCGCCGCACCCTGCAGGGCACGGGCGATCAACACTGCGGCGAAGGTGTTGAAAAGCGCGCCGAGGGCACTACCCGTCGCCATCACCGCCAGCGCGATCAGCAACAGCCGCCGCTTGCCGTACATGTCGCCGAGCCGACCGAGAACCGGTGCACAGACGGCGCCGGCGATGAGGTTGACCGTCACCAGCCACACGGCCCCGCCGGGTGTGGTGTGCAGCAGCCGCGGGAACTCCGGCAGCAGTGGCATCACGATGGTTTGCATCAGCGAGACCGCGATGCCGCACGATGCCAGGGCGAGGACGACCAGCCTGCCTGACCCAGCACGGGCCGCCCGAGCCCTTCTCCGAGATGGACGTGCGAGGAGAGAGGGCCGCCGCTGCACTTCTCGAGAGGCCGGCGGATGCCATCGACTCGACCGCTCCCCCGCTGCGCCGGCGCGCGAAACTGTACTCATACCACCGCGGTCACTTGCGTAGGATCAGGCTCAGCGCCTCGGACCGCGAGGCGGCACTGGACTGCAGAAGCCCCCGGACCGCCGAGGTCGTCGTCACCGCTCCCGGCTTGCGGATTCCGCGCATCGCCATACACAAGTGCTCGGCCTCGACCACCACGATCGCACCCTGAGGGCTGAGTTTGCGCATCACGGCGTCGGCGATCTGGCTGGTGAGACGCTCCTGCACCTGCGGTCGCTTCGCGTAGAGGTCGACGACCCGGGCGATCTTGGAGAGGCCGGTGATCCGGCCGGAGCTACCCGGGATGTATCCGACGTGCGCCAGGCCGTGGAACGAGACCAGATGATGCTCACACATGGAGTAGATCGGAATATCCCGAACGAGAACCAACTCGCGGTGGCTTTCGTCGAAGGTGGTGCTCAGAACATCGTCCGGATCGGTGTAAAGACCGGCGAACATTTCCCGATAGGAGCGGGCAACACGGGCGGGAGTGTCGATCAACCCGGGGCGGTCGGGATCTTCACCTACGGCCAGGAGCAGTTCTCGTACCGCCCTTTCGGCACGCGGTTGGTCGAACACTCGATCCTTCACGAGCGTTCCGGATTCAGGGGGGTGGCGATCAACCGACATACCGACTCCTTCGAGACGTCAACGACAGGGCGTCACCGGAAAGGCATTTGGACTTGCCCGCCCGAACGGCGTACGCGACCCGGATCCGCCATGCATCGGCGTCCGGGAGGTGAGATGGTGAGGTCGCGCGACACCGGAGCACCCTAGTGTCATCGCCGGACGAGCCGTGCCCCGCGGAACAGCTGAAACTGGAATTCAGCGCTCCTCCGCTGGCACGGGAGGGCGGAAGAACACGGCGACCTGTCCGACACCTGCACCCAGGCCGATGACCAGGGCGATGACCAGACCCCACCACTGATCGACCCCGGAGCCGAGGCCGATCAGATGATCCACCGAAAGCCTGCCGGAACCGGTGACAGCGACACTGAGCGCCACGCAGGCCAACACGAAATTGTATTCCCACCCGTTACCGACGATGAAGAAGCCGCTGCCGCGATGCACCGTCCAGGCAGCAACCACCATCAGCGCGATCATCGCCGCGGCCGCCAGCGGGGTGAGCAACCCGAGGGCGAACAGTACGCCGGCGCCGATTTCGGTGAATGCCGCCAACGGTGCGTGCAACCGCCCCGGCCGCATCCCGATGGAATCGAACCAGCGGGCAGTTCCTGCCAGGCGACCCCCACGGAAGATCTTCGCGTAGCCGTGGGCGGCGAGCGTTACCCCGACGGTGACTCTCAATATCAACAGTCCTACGTCGATGGCAGTCGTCATGTGTTTCGCCCTCCTGGGACCGGGTGCCGACAAGGGACACCATTTACTTTACAGCGTAAATCTTACGCTACATGTTCGGCCGTACGTTTTTCAGGCGTCGGAGCGGAACTACATCTCCCAACAACCGGCGGTGTTCTAACGCGGCCGTGCTTTGCGTTGCCAAGCGGCTCGGGGCATTACCGTGAGCGGATGACGAACCCCGGCACGCCCCTCCTCCTCGATGTCCTGCGCACCGAAGGGCAGCGCATCGCCTCGATGCCGGCCGACGCCCTTGCCGCGCCGGTACCGTCGTGCCCGGGCTGGACGCTCGAACACGTGGTCCGGCACACCGGCAAAGTCCACCTATGGGTGACCGCCGTGATGCAGGCAGGCCCCGGAGCCGCCCTCGACCAGGCTCGACCGGCGCGGCAGATGCCACGGGGACCGGAGTGTCTCGACGCCTACCGCTCGGCTCACGAGGCGATGATGGCCGAGTTCGAGCAGCGAGATCTCGATGAGCCCGCACCCACCTTCGTCGGACCGGCAACCGCGCGGTGGTGGGTTCGCCGACAGGCCCACGAGGCGACGGTCCATCGTTTCGACGCCGCCGATGCCGTCCACACGGCCGGTGGGCCCCTGCCCGAACCCGCAGACCCCACCGCAGCGGCCGACGGCGTCGACGAGTGGATTCAGGCCATGGCCTCACGATTCCTCGGCGCGGGACAGGTGCCCGAAAGCCTGCTCGGCCGCACCGTACACATGCACGGCACCGACACCGGTGACGCCGAGTGGCTGCTGGCCTTCACCGACGACGGCATGTCCGTCACGACCGAACACACGAAAGCCGACGTCGCGTTGCGCGGCTCCGCGCAACAACTCCTCCTCGCCGTGTGGCGGCGGCGGCCGCTCGACAGCCTCCAACTCTTCGGCGACGCAGCCGTTGCCGAAGCTCTTCTCGACACCGTGCAGGTCTGAGGCGTTTCACCCGGGCACCGGAGCGAGTCAGCTCGATCCCATGTCTGCCGATCGCCAGTGCTCGGGCCGGAGGTAGATCGCAACCTGCTCGCCAAGTTGAGCCTTGGCGAAGTGGAGGTAGGCGTCGACCTTCTCCGGCGCGAGATAACGCTGAGCCATCTCCCGCATCATGTCGTCCGTTCCCGGGGCGGTTCGCGTCACCGCGCCCTCGACGGAGACGTATCGAACCGTGGGTTCCACTCGTTCGACCATCATCGTGAATCGCCCGGCCGCCTCGATGAGGCGCGCCTTCTCCGACCCAGGGCCGGTGAGCACCCATATTTCGCCACCGGGGTGGTACTGGTACCAGATCGGGACTGTCAGGGGTCCGCGGTGCTCGCCCGCGGACACCGACAGCGCCGCGATGTGCGGCTCGGCCAGGAACTGTTCGCGCTCGTGTGCAGAGAGTGGCATATCCCGACGGTAGAGGAACCCACCGACATCGTGTTCCGGTAAGCACTGTGGTTCCGCGTGGCTGCGGTCCCGAGTCGACGGATTCAGCCGAGGGTGTTGAATGGGACCCGTCGGTCGGTGCAGCGTCGTTGTCGAGATGATCGGAGGCCGTGATGCCGGGTCCAGTGCCGAGATTGGCTGCGCAGGCCGTTCTCACACCACCGAGTGCGGCATCGCTCTTCCTCGTCGTGGTGGCGGGCGAGTCGCGAGAGGACGCGCTGACGGTGCGCGACGTCGTCGCCGACCTCGAAAGTCTTCTCAAGGCCGTGGGTTTCCGGGAACTGTCGGGATCGTTGTCGTGTGTGGTGGGCATCGGGTCCGAGTTCTGGGATCGGGTGAGCCCCGCGGCCAAACCGGCTCTGCTGCACCGCTTCCTCCCCCTGTCCGGACCCGTCCACAGCGCCCCGTCCACTCCTGGTGACGTTCTGTTCCACATCAAGGCTGCCCGCGCCGACCTCTGTTTCGAGCTGGGCCGCTTGCTCGTCGCCGCGCTCGGGTCCGCTGCCACCGTTGTCGACGAGGTGTCCGGCTTCCGGTATTTCGACGCCCGCGATCTCCTCGGATTCGTCGACGGCACCGAAAACCCGACCGACGCCGACGCCGACGAGGCCGCCCTCATCGGAGACGAGGATCCGGATTTCCGTGGTGGCAGCTACGTGATCGTGCAGAAGTATCTGCACGACATGAGCGCCTGGACGTCGCTCAGCGTCGCCGAGCAGGAACGCGTCATCGGGCGTACCAAGCTCGAGAATGTCGAGTTGGACGAGGACGCACAGCCCGGCAACTCCCATGTCGCCCTCAACACGATCGTCGACGATGACGGTGTCGAACACCAGATTCTCCGCGACAACATGCCGTTCGGCAGCCTGGCGGCCGGTGAGTTCGGCACCTACTTCATCGGTTACGCCAGGGATCCGGGCGTCACCGAACTGATGCTGCGCCGCATGTTCCTCGGCGAACCGCCCGGCGACTACGACCGCATCCTCGATTTTTCCACGGCCGTCACCGGCACGCTGTTCTTCGTTCCGAGCCGCGACGTCCTCGAGTCGCTCGGCGACGAGCCGGAGAGCGCCGAGGCGCCATCGAATGGCACCGGCGAAGCCGAACAGCCGGACCCGTACGACCTGTCCTTGAACATCGGTGGTCTCAAAGGAGTATCGCAATGAGTGATTCGAGCAATCTGCACCGCAACCTCGCCCCGGTGACGGAGGCAGCGTGGCAGCAGATCAGCGAGGAGGCGGCCCGTACGTTCAAGCGCCATGTCGCCGGGCGACGGGTCGTCGACGTCGCGGGACCGTTCGGTTACTCCTACTCTGCCCACAACAGCGGGCGGGTCACCCCGATCAGTACCTCAGACAGCCGAATTCGGGCACAGCTGCGCCAGGTTCATCCCCTCGTCGAACTGCGTTTCCCGTTCACGCTCAGTCGCGCTGAGGTCGACGACGTGGCCAGGGGCTCTCTCGACTCCGACTGGCAGCCCGTCAAGGACGCCGCGAAGGCCCTCGCGTTCGCCGAGGACCAGTCGATCTTCGACGGGTTCGAGCAGGCCGGGATTCGCGGCATCGGCGCGTCCAGCGACAATCCCGTCCTGAGCTTGCCCGAAGATCCGCTTCTCGTTCCCGACGCCGTGGCCTCGGCATTGTCGGCGTTGCGTCTCGCCGGTGTCGAAGGACCGTACTCGGTGGTGCTCGACGCCGACACATACACGGCAGTCAGCGAGACCCGCGACGCCGGGCACCCGGTGTTCCACCACCTCGACGCCCTGGTCACCGGCGACATCATCTGGGCCCCGGCGATCCGCGGCGGGTACGTGCTCTCCACCCGTGGCGGTGACAACCAACTGACCCTCGGCGCCGACCTGTCCATCGGCTACGACAGCCACACCGCGACCGACGTGACGCTGTACCTGGAAGAGACGTTCACGTTCTCCTCGCTCACCGCCGAGGCCGCGGTCGTTCTCCAACGCTGACACCCTCCACGCCGAGCGTGCGCTTCAGCCGCCGAACAGCAGGTACAGCCCACCGAAGGTGTAGGTGACCATGGTGAGCAGCAGTGCCAGCTGTCCGGTGAGCTGATGCCCCCGCGGCAGGATCCTCACCGATGCGTCGTGTGCCGCAACAACGCCCAGGACGTGCCCCATCAGCACACAGAGCACCTTGATCGACGCGGTCGCGGACGGGTGCTCGGACAGTATGTACGCCACCTCGGCGTTGCCCAGTCCGAGCAGATTCCATCCGCGTCCCAGCGGGTCGGCCAGCAGGATGACCGTCGCCTGACCCTTCTCCACCAGGTATGTCAGGTAATGGGCGAACACATAGCCGATGATGATCGGGATCAGCGAGTGCGAGAGCAATCCGGGGAGGGCGGCGCGCCGCTCGGGACGTAGGCCGCCCGTCGCCCTGGTGGCCGCCCAGAACGACACTCCGACGAAGCCGATGAAGACGAGCAGTCCGGCGGTGCGTGCCAGCGTCTCCGCTACTGGTCCCCCGGCTGCGTCGAGGGTGCGCTGCCACCATGGAAAGGCGGAGAAGCTGTCGAACGCCGTCGACCCCAGCAGGGTCGCCATCAATGCCACCGACCCGGCGCGCACGGGCATCGACCCCAGATGGTCGAGCGGATTACGTAAGGCGATCCGGCCGTCACCGCGGTTGCGGCTCAGCGGCGACAACCGGGATGCGAGGGTGCTGTAGACCTCGAAGGGATCACCTCGCTCGCACCAGCGCTCCCCTGTGACAACAGCGCCGGTCAACGTCACGACGAGGTAGGCAATACACCAGGTACGCACGGCGGCAACGGAACCCGGGTCCGAATAGGCGAGTTCGAGCCACACGAAAGCGAACAGACCCACCACCGCCGGCCGATATCCCCAGGAGTCGCCGTACCGCCGGTTCCGTTCGCTGGGTGAGCGTCCGAGCGCGGCGCACACCATTCGATGCACTGTCCGCACCGGGGACAGGACCCGCCAGATCGGGCCGAACGCCAGCGACACCGCGACCAGGCCCACCCACAGGAGCACGTAGAACACACCGGGCAACGCATTATCCGCGGACGTCGACGGGCCGAAGAACGCGGCCAGAGCCACCCACGCGGTGAGGACGAGCGCTACACCCGCAAGAACGTTCCGGGTGATGGGCGAGTCCGCGAACCGCGTGACCCAGTCGGGGAGGGCGCGGCCGGGGCGGTCGGGATCGAGTTTGGGGGTCTTCCACGCGAGGGCCAGAACGACGAACGACACGGTCAGCGCCCAGCTCGCGCCGATCAGGGCAAAGGTGAAGGGAATCGGAAGATCGGTGGACCCACCGAGCCCGTGTGCGAGCACAGCGGTCATGGACGCACGAGCAGGGTGGCCACCGTCTTGCCGCTCTCGTGCAGCTCCAAGGCGACCTGGCCCGGAACCTCTACCGAGAACTGGGTCTGCTGGCCCGTCCCCGGGTGGATTTCGAACGAGTGCTCCGGCACCGCATGTACGTGCAGTTCGTCGTCGGCGTCGCTGTCGACGCGCACGGTCACGGTCTGTCCTACCGCGACGTCGATGCGCTCGTTGGTGGGAGTCATCGTGCCTTGGCTGATCCGGACGTCGATCACGACACTGTCCTCGGCCGCGTCCGGTGTGGTCTCTGCTGAGGTCTCACTGGCCGGCGTGCCGGCGCCTGGGGCTTCGGTTTCGGTACCGCACCCGGAAGCTCCGACGAGAACACCCGCGGACACCGCCACCACGGCGGTCAACCGCCTGATCACCTAGACGTCCTCCTCTTTCCGCTCCGTCGATTCGTCGCCGGTGTTCTCGACATTTTCCGTGTTCTCGGCATTCTCGGCTGCCTCGGCTTTGCGGTCCCGGACCGCCAGATAGACGATCAGACCGACGACGAGGAATGCCGGAACGAAGGCGGGAATCGCCAACAACACCGAGTGGTCCGCGAGATACACGACATTCGGGTCGCTCGCCGGACTCATGTCACGTTCACGTCCTCGCGGGTGTCGGCGGTCGCCTGTCCCCGGGTGTACTTGCCGATCCGTCCGGCGCCCCAGGCCAGGGCTGTGACGAGTGCAAGCGTGCAGGCCAACACGACCAGGGAGGCGGCGGCGAACAACCAGCTGGGATGATCGAAGTTGCGCTCCCGCTGCAAGATGGTGATTTCCGGGACGAACTCACGGGTGAACGACGACTCCGCGGGCAGTTCCTCGGCACCGATCCCCGGGTCGCTCGGCAGGAAGATCGGCACCGCCGTCATGGTGCGCCCGTCCTGCACGCGCAGCAAAGTCTTCCACGTTCCGTGCACCGGCACGGGCTCGTTGGTCCGGTAGGTTCCCGGCCCGGTGCGCTCGAGGTTGTCCACGGTGAAACCGTTGTCGAGGTCGGGCCCGCCCTGCCAGGACAGGATGGACACCCAGGCCGGATCGTCGCTCGCCAGATCGGGCGGATCGATGGTGACCTCGGCATTGACCATTCGGCCGCCGTTGGGTGCCGCGTCGGTGAGGACCACTGTGCCTGTGGCGTTCTCCGGGACGGTGGCGATCAGGCCGTTGGCGGTCGCACCGCCGATCACCAGAACGGTGGCGACCACGATGGTCCGGCTGAGCGCGGGACGCGGCAAACCCTCGGACCGCAACACCCGGCCGAGCAGCGCACCACAGGCTCCCGCCGCGATACCGACGGGCACGGCCATCGCCAGTGCCTCCGGCCACATACTGGTGGGCCAGGGGTAGAGGTACATGGCGTCGATCCACAACGATTCGAGCCAGAGTCCCACCGTAGCGACGAGGAATCCGCCCACGGCACCGAACGCCACCCGATTCTTGATCAGCGGGGTGAGGGCGAGCAATTCGATGACCACGGCTGCACCGAGGCACAGTTCGAACACGTTGGTCGGGGCCCCGAGTACCGGGCCCACCATCAACGCGGTGGCGGCGCGCACCACTCCGGCGACGGCGACTGCGACGAGTGCCGCGAAAGGACCGAGGACGATGCGCGCAGCGACCAGGGCGAATGCGGCAGCACCGGCGATCATCATCGGCTGCAGGACCAACCGGAACTGTTCGACACCGAAGTCGTACTCGATCTGGAAGACGGACAAGCCGATGATCAGACCACCGAAGGTGCCGCACCGGAGGAACCAGATGAGCCGGCTGTCGGCGACCGTCTCCCCCGTCTTGGCGGCGCGACCCTCGAAGTCGAGGAGGAGAACGCCGATCAGGGACAGTCCCGCTCCGCCGATCAGCATGAGGTGGGTGGGGCCCCACAGCGTGACGTCCTGGCCGAAGATGCGGTGCCAGACGTCGTCGAGCGGAAAACCGATGAGGGCGTACAAGCCTGCCCCGGCGACCAGTACCCCGCCGACCGGGACGTACCAGGTGCGGGTGATCTTCAGCGCGGCCGGACCTGGCTTCTCGTCGCGGGGCAGGATCATCGCCAGCATGCCGGTGATGAACAGCAGGAAGAGACCCACGAGGATGAAGTAGTGCGCCGGGTTCGCCAGCGGGCCGTCGTCACGCCCGCGTCCGATATGCAGACTCACGTCCCAGATGAAGCCGAAGAACGCCGTGAGAATGGTGCCCACGAAGGTGAACAGCGGGAGCGCCACCCACGCGGGGCGGTCCAGCTTGCGACCCGCGGCATCGGCAATCGACTGTAGCCACGTGATCTTCCGCGCACGGTGCAGGTACGCGATCCACAGCAGGCCGATCGTGATGACCGCCGTCGCCACCGTGATCGCGATCATCTGGTCGAACGCTGCGCCGCCACCCTCTCCGCCAGACTGCGCGAAGATGAGTGAACTCGAAGTAACAGTAACTTGGCTCACGTGGTGATTATGTGCGTCCCGCGCCGAAAATGCCAGCCCCTCGCCGGGGAGGTCACCGTTCCGTAGACGAATCTATGCCTTTCTGCGATCAGACGTAGATCTGCGTAGATGCCGCTATCGCAGTCTCTACCAGGACTAAACGCCAACGTCCGCAACTGCAGCCCGTGTAGGACACCACCCCTGTACTCGTCCGATGCCGCGATACTTCCCGCCAGGCGTGCTCGTGCCGTTCACTCATGGCTCCAGCGTGATGTAATGGCATTGTGCATCTCAACCCTTACGGGGAGTATGCGGTGGAACTCGCCGCTGATCTGGCGAATCGCCGACCCCGGACCATCGACGAACTGGTAACCCGATGCATCGAGGCCGGAGTCGTGGTCGATTTCCCGGTCTCCGAGGACGACCTCGGCGACGTACGTGCCGTGCTCGACCGGTGGGTGGTCATCGTGGACGCCGCACACGAGCAGGACCGCGCAGAGCAGGTCAATCTCCTCCTCGCAAAGGCGTCCGCCTACCCACGTCTGACCAACCACGCCGGCGACGGCTGGCATCTGCACTATCGCGACGACCAGCGTTCCCTCGCCGGAGTGCTCGAGGCACTCATTGCCGTCGGAACCGCATTGCATCTCGTCGGCCGAGGGATGAGCCGCCTCGGCCGGTGCGCGGTGGAGGAATGCACAGTGATCTATGCAGACACCTCTCGGAACGGGCGGCAACGATACTGCTCGCCTCGCTGCGCCAACCGGGACGCCGTCCGCCGTCACCGGTCGCGCTGCTGACGGCCCCCTTCGAGCTGACTGTCCTGGGGCGATCAGTGGCCGCTCGGCGAGATAGACCCCGGGTGTCTTCCCGTACACGGCGGCGCAGGTGCGGGAGAAGCTCCTCGGGAACTCGAGCAGCCGCGGTCATGCTCCCAGTCTGGCAGGACCTACCGACGAGAGGACAGGAACGCCGTCGAGCCCGACAGGTCGCCCGGGCGGTGGCTGCGTGGCTGGACGAGCCCGCGGCGCTCGAGAATAGGCCGCACACCCTCACCGAAGCGGTACGACTCCTCGAGGTGGGGATAACCGGACAGCACGAAATGGTCGAGTCCGAGTGCCGCGTATTCGGCGATGCGGTCGGCGACCTCCTCGTGCGAGCCGACCAGCGCGGTGCCGGCGCCACCCCGCACCAGTCCGACACCTGCCCACAGGTTGGGCGCCACCTCGAGACTCCGCGCGTCACTCGCCTGTGAATACGCGCTGCCTCCGCCGTGCAGCTCGCGCATGCGCCGCTGTCCCTCCGAGCCCGAGCGGGCGAGGCTCTGTTGCGCCTGTTCGACCGTGGCCGGATCGAGCGCTGCCAACAGCCGGTCGGCTTCGGCCCACGCCTCCTCGGAGGTGTCGCGGCTGATCACGTGCAGTCTGATGCCGTAGTCGAGCGTGCGACCCTGCACCTCGGCGAGGTCCCGGATCCACGCGATCTTCCCGGCGACAGCACTGGGCGGCTCACCCCAGGTGAGGTAAGTGTCGGCGAACTGGGACGCGACGGTACCGGCCGCAGGTGACGACCCGCCGAAGAAGATCGGTGGCACGGGATCGGGAATCCGCTGCAGCGAAGCGTTCTCGACCCGGATGTACTCGCCGGCGTAGTCGACCGGACCGTTGCCCGACCACAGACGCCGGATGACGTCGAGGAACTCTCCGCACCGTGCGTATCGCTGGTTCTTGTCGAGGTAATCGCCATACGTCCGCTGCTCGTGGTCTTCTCCACCGGTCACCACATTGAGCAGCAGACGTCCCTGCGACTGCCATTGGAACGTCGACGCCATTTGAGCGGCGAGCGTCGGGCTGAGCAAGCCTGGCCGCAATGCGACCAGAAACTTCAATGTTTCAGTGGTCTCCACCATCATCGCCGTCGTGAGCCACGCGTCCTCGCACCAGGCGCCGGTGGGAGTAAGAACCGATTCGAAACCGCTCGCCTCCGCGGCTGCGCCGATCTGGTTGAGGTATTTCAGCGTTGCGGGACGGTCCCCCGCCATCGAGCTTCCGTGGCCGCCTGCCATCAAGTTGCGGGAGTCACCGTAGGTGGGCAGGAACCAGTGGAAATGCAGAGACACGCGGGATCCTTGTCGACGAAGAGGGGCAGCGCTGCCCAGTTCATCAACCGGGCGGCCCCGGCGGGAGGGTTTCATTCACCGTGATTCGGAGGGTGAAGGCCGGCGGCGGACACCGATAACGTCACCGGCCCATGACCACGCTCTCCCAACCCGCCTCCTCGCCGTCGACCGAGTCCGACCTCGAGCGGCGCACGCGGTTACGCACCGTCGTGGCAGCCAGCCTCCTGGGCACGACAGTGGAGTGGTACGACTTCTTCCTCTACGCAACGGCCGCCAGCCTGGTCTTCAACCAACTCTTCTTCCCCGACCAGACCTCCTTCGTCGGCACCATGCTGGCTTTCGCGACGTTCGCAGTCGGTTTCGTGGTCCGCCCGATCGGTGGAGTCGTGTTCGGCCACATCGGTGACCGCATCGGGCGCAAGAAGACGCTCGCGCTGACCATGTTCATCATGGGCATCGCCACCGCCCTGATGGGCGTGCTGCCGACCGCCGAGCAGGTCGGCGTTCTCGCCCCCGTGCTGTTGCTCCTGCTCCGGATCCTGCAGGGGTTCGCCCTGGGTGGCGAATGGGCGGGCGCCGTGCTTCTCGCCGTCGAGCACAGCCCCGCGCGGCGACGCGGGCTGTTCGGGAGCATCCCGCAGATCGGCCTCGCCCTGGGTCTCGCACTGGGGACCGGAGTCTTCGCGGCCCTGCAGGTGATCTTCGACGACGCCCAATTCCTGTCGTACGGATGGCGAATCGCGTTCTTGCTCAGCCTGATCCTTGTCGTCATCGGCTTCGTCGTGCGACTGAAGGTCGAGGAGACCCCGGCCTTCCGGGAAGTGCACGAACTGCAGACGCGTTCCTCGGCTCCGCTGAAAGACGTGTTCCGCGGCCGCGTCCGCCGCAACACTGTGCTCGGATTGCTCTCGCGCTGGGGCGAAGGGGCCGCGTTCAACACTTGGGGCGTTTTCGCAATCACCTACGCGACGAAGAGTCTGGACTTCGCGAAAGTGCCCGTCCTGCTGGCCGTCACGATCGCGGCAGTCGTCATGGCGGCCCTACTTCCGTTCTCCGGGCTCTTGGTGGACCGCTACGGGGCCGCAAGGATTTACATCATCGGTATCACCGCGTACGGCCTGGCGGTGTTCCCGACTTTCGGCCTGTTCGGCACGGAGAACATGCTCTGGTTCACCGTCGCGCTGGTGCTGGTGTTCGGGATCATCCACGCTCTGTTCTACGGAGCGCAGGGCACCCTCTATGCAAGTCTCTATCCCACCGAGATCCGCTACACCGGGCTGTCGGTGGTGTATCAATTCTCCGGGATCTACGCCTCCGGTGTGACGCCGATGATCCTCACCGCCCTCATCGCAGTCGGCGGCGGCACCCCGTGGCTCGCCTGCGGCTACCTCGTCGCCACCTCGATCGTCAGCGTCGCCGCCACATCTGCGATCCGTAAGCAAGACCTCTACCTCTGACCCGGGCATCCGCGGCACTCACTCGGCACACCGACTTCGATACATCGGCGTATTCGATACGTTAGTGTATCGAGTGAGTCCACCGACCCCGGCGCAGAGGAGGGAACATGGCGACATCTTCTGCGCCCACCCCTCACCGTGCCACCGACGCGCCGCGAAGGGTGACGAAACGGCGCGGCCAAACTCGGCGGCGCCTGCTCGACGCAGCGGGCGAGGTGTTCTCGGAGAACGGGTTCGGGCGCTCGACGGTCGAACAGATCTGTGAGCGCGGCGGATACACGCGCGGCGCCTTCTACTCCAACTTCGCCTCCCTCGACGAGATGTTCTTCGCCATGTGGGAACAGCGATCCACCGCCATGCTCGAGCACATTCGACTGGCAGCCGAGTCGTCGGACATCGACCTGACCGATCTCCCGCCGTCGGAGAAGGTGCGTGCCGGTACCGCCCTCATACTCGACGTCGTTCCCGTCGACGACCAGTGGTACCGGATCAACGCCGAATTCACCGCGCATGCGCTACGTAATCCCGCCTTGAAGAAGGCCCTCGCGGCGCGCGAACAAGCGATCCTCGACACGATAGTGCCGATCCTCGAGAGTGCCCTAGGCCGACTCGGCCGCACCATTGTCGGCGACCCACAAACATTGGGCCGCGCCTTGGTCGCCGTACACGACGGCACCAGCGTCCAGTGCCTGATCGAGGACGCCAGCGCGTCCGCCCGGGAACTGCGCGTCGACCTGTTCACCCACGTCGTCACGGCATACAGCCGGCCCGACACCACCCCACCACGCACCGCCCGACAAGAGGAGTCTTCGTGACCGAACAGGCTGATGTCATCGTCGTCGGCGCCGGCTTGGCCGGTCTCGTCGCCACCTACGAAATGGTGAAGGCGGGCCGCAAAGTCCTGGTGGTCGAGCAGGAGAGTTCCTCGAACCTCGGCGGGCAGGCCTTCTGGTCACTCGGCGGGTTGTTTCTCGTCGACACGCCCGAGCAGCGGCGTCTCGGTATCAAGGACTCGTACGAGCTCGCGATCCAGGACTGGATGGGCACCGCCGCCTTCGACCGCGAACGAGAGGACCAGTGGCCCCGCCTGTGGGCGCAGGCGTACGTCGAGTTCGCCGCCGGCGAGAAGCGCCAGTACCTGCACGACCTCGGCCTGCGCCTGATGCCCAATGTCGGATGGGCCGAGCGCGGTCGGGGATCTGCACTCGGGCAGGGCAACTCGGTGCCCCGCTTCCACATCACCTGGGGCACCGGACCGGGTGTCGTCGAAATCTTCCTCACCCGTGTCATCGCCGCCTCACAGCGGGGGCTGGTCACATTCAAGCATCGGCATCAGGTCGACGAGATCGTCGTCACCAACGGCGCCGCCACCGGGGTGCGCGGCACCGTCCTCGAACCGTCCACCGAGCCGCGCGGGGTGAAGAGCTCGAGAACGGCGGTCGGGGACTTCGAATTCTCGGCGCAGGCGGTGGTCGTCACCTCCGGCGGCATCGGCGGAAACCCCGAACTGGTCGCGAAGAATTGGCCTGCCCGGCTGGGCAAGGCGCCCGAGAATATGCTCGCCGGGGTCCCGGCGCACGTCGACGGCAGAATGCTGGAAATCACCGAGAACGCGGGCGGCAACATCGTGAACCGCGACCGCATGTGGCACTACACCGAGGGCATCCAGAACTGGGACCCCATCTGGCCCAATCACGGGATTCGGATCATTCCCGGCCCGTCGTCCATGTGGTTCGACGCCAACGGGAAACGACTGCCCAGCCCCAACTTCCCCGGGTTCGACACCATGGGAACACTGGAATACATCATGAACAGCGGCCACCACCACACGTGGTTCGTGCTCGACCAGAAGATCATCGAGAAGGAGTTCGCGCTGTCGGGCTCCGAACAGAACCCCGACATCACCGGGCGGGATTTCAAGCTCCTCGCCGCGCGCCTGAGAAAGGGTGCGCCCGGACCGGTCGAAGCATTCAAACAGCACGGGGTCGATTTCGTGGTCCGCGACAACCTACGCGACCTCGTCGACGGCATGAACGCGCTCACCGACCAGCCCCTGATCAAGTACGAGGACCTCGAACACGAAATCGCGGCCCGAGACCGCGAGGTGAAGAACAGCTACAGCAAAGACTTCCAGATAATGGCTATCCACAATGCACGAAACCTTCTCGCCGACAAGATCACTCGCGTCGTCGCCCCACACGAGATACTCGCCCCCGAGAACGGCCCGCTGATCGCTGTCCGGCTGCACCTCCTCACCCGCAAAACCCTGGGCGGTCTCGAAACCAACCTCGACTCACAGGTCATCAAGCCGGACGGCACGCCGTTCGAGGGCCTCTACGCCGCGGGTGAGGTCGCCGGATTCGGCGGCGGCGGCGTGCACGGTTACAGCGCCCTCGAGGGCACCTTCCTCGGTGGCTGCATCTTCTCCGGGCGCGCCGCCGGCCGGGCCCTCGCCCGGTAGGCGGCTCCGCCGCTCGTGCGCCTTTCTGGTTGTTACTGCTACCAGAAAGGCGCACGGGCGCGAAGCGCCTACACTCCGGCGAGGGTCCGATTTCCCGACTCAGCCGCCTCGAGTTCGCGGACGAGCGGCAGGATCTTGGCGCCGAAGTATTCGATCTCCTCCTGGAAGTGGAGGAACCCGCCCAGAATAAGATCGACTCCGCGGCGGCGGTATTCGACGATGCGCTCGGCGACTTGCTCGGGTGTGCCGATCAGCTGGGTACGGAACCCGTCGTTGTACTGCACCAAATCTTCGAATGTCGAATCCGCCCACATACCCGATTTGTCGGCGGTGGACGCACCCGCTTGCTGGACGGCCGACTTGAACCCTTCGACGGCCGGCTTGTTGGCCTTGTCGATGATTTCCCGGAGGGTGTCGCGGGCTTCCTTTTCGGTGTCGCGGGCAATGATGAATCCATTGAGACCGAACTTCACTTCGCGGTTCGCCTCACGCGCATGCCGACGAAGGTCCACGATCTGCTCGGTGACACCGTCGTAATCCTTGCCGTTGGAGAAGTACCAATCCGCGTAGCGTCCTCCGTTCGCCCGGGCCGCGGAAGAGTTTCCGCCTTGGAACAGTTCCGGGTTGGGCCGTTCCGGCGTGTTCAACGGTTTCGGCTTCAGCGTGAAGTCGTGGATGCGGTAGAAGTCCCCGCGGAAATCGACGTCGTCTTCGGTCCAGATCTTGCGCAGCACTTGCAGGAACTCGGCGCTGCGCCGGTAGCGCTCGTCGTGTTCGAGCCAGGGCTCTCCGAGGTGGGTGAACTCGTCTTTGAACCAGCCGCTCACCACGTTCACCGCGAACCTGCCGTTCGACAGGTGATCTGCTGTGGCCCCCAGCTTCGCGAGTACGGCGGGCTGCCACAACCCGGGGTGCACCGCCGCGATCACCTTCAGCCGCTCGGTGGCCAGCAACAGCGCGAGACTGAAACTGGTCGACTCGTGCTGGAACTCCGCGCCGTAGCTCGCCTCGTAGCGCACCTGGCTGAGTGCGTACTCGAAACCGTTGTTCTCCGCCGTCTGGGCGAGCTTCTTGTTGTATTCGTAGTCCCAGCTCGTGCGCTGTTCGATGTCGGACGTGACCAGTCCGCCACTGACGTTGGGCACCCAGTAGGCGAACTTGATCTGATCGGCGATGTGTTCCGTTGACATACCCAGGATCGAACCTGTTCACCGCGGTGGCGCCCACCCTTCCGATCATGACGCGTGCAACCCTTCCTCCTTCCAGCGGAGGCGTGTGAGCTTCGCTGACATGACAGCCGTACAGGAGCGAAGAGCTGCTTCCCCGATCGCAAGCGAGACGGACTACAACACGCTCGCCAATACATTCCGCCCCATCTTCTCCGACATCGCCGAGGGGGTGGTGCAGCGCGAGCGCGACCATGTTCTTCCCTACGAACAGATCGACGCTCTGAAGAGAGCTGGTTTCGGCGCAGTCCGGGTACCCACGTCACACGGCGGTTTCGGCGCAAGCATTCCGCAGCTGTTCCGGCTTCTCGTCGAACTCTCCGCTGCGGATTCCAATGTTACGCAGGCCTTGCGAGGCCATTTCGCATTCGTCGAGGACCGTCTGGTGGCGGACGAAGGCGTGGACCGCGACCTGTGGCTGCAGCGTTTCGTCGACGGCCAACTCGTCGGAAACGCGTGGACGGAGATCGGGGACGTCGCCCTCGGGGAAGCCAACACCAAGGTCTCTCCCTCACCCGACGGTGATCACTTCCTCGCGAACGGCGCCAAGTACTACAGCACTGGGTCCATCTTCGCCGACTGGATCGACCTGTATTCGCAGCGCACCGACACCGGCGCTTTCGTCATCGCCGCCGTCGACGCACGCCAACCGGGTGTGACCCACAGCGACGACTGGAACGGTTTCGGGCAACAGACCACCGGTTCGGGCACGTCGACCTACGAGAACGCAGTGGTCCGGCCGGAGAACATCTTCGACTTCTCCACGCGCTTCAAGTATCAGACCGCCTTCTACCAGTTGTTCCACCTGGCGACTCTGGCCGGGATTGCCCGAGCTGCGACGGACGCCATTGCCGCACGCGTCGCCGCCCGCACCCGCACGTTCAGTCATGGCAACGCACCCACCTACGCTCAGGACGCCCAGATCCAGCAGGTGGTGGGTGAGGTGTCCGCTGCCGCGCACGCAGCCGAGGCCATCGCGATTCATGCCGCGGAGCCGGCGCAATGGGCCTATGAGGCCGCGTTCGGCAGCGACCCCGATGAGGAGAAGGCGGCCAACATCGCCGCCGAAATCGCCTCCGCGCAGGGACAGATCGCCTCGACGTCCCTCGTCGTCCCGGCCACGGCGAAGATCTTCGACGCACTCGGCGCCTCGGGTGTCGACCGTGGCTGGGGACTCGACAGGTTCTGGAGAAATGCGCGCACCGTGGCGAGCCACAACCCGGTGGTGTTCAAGGCGAAGGTCGTCGGCGACTACGAAATCAACGGAACCGAACCCATCTACGTCTGGGCCATCGGAACCGCACGGAACGACACAGGAGACCAGTCATGACAGTAACCACGGCAGATACAGTCTGGGCAGAGACCCCGGCCACGAGCGCAGAGTGGATTGCCCGTGCACAGGAGGTGAGCGACATCCTCGCCCGCGACGCCGTCGAACGCGACCGCGTCGGAGCCGCCCCCTACGCGGAGGTCCAGCTCCTCAAGGACAGCGGACTGGTCACCCTCCTGGGCCCCACCGAGTTCGGTGGCGGCGGACAGCGCTGGGAGACGGCGTATCAAGTGGTCCGGGTGATCGCCCGCGGCGACGGTTCGATCGGGCAGCTCCTCGGATACCACTACCTGTGGGCGTGGGCCGTGCGGCTCGTCGGCACCGAACCCCAGATCGGCGCGGTGGAGGAGCTGTACACCAGCAACAACTTCCTCTTCGGCGGTGCGGTCAACCCGCGGGACACCGACCTCACCATCGTCGACCGTGGCGAGACCCTGGTGTACAACGGCGTGAAATCGTTCTCCACCGGAGGACGTGCCACCGACCTCACCGTGCTCGAGGGCATCATCGAGGGCACCGCCACCCATGTGTTCGCCATCGTTCCGACCGCTCAGGACGGTATCGTCTTCCGCGGTGACTGGGACAACCTCGGTCAGCGTCTCACCGATTCCGGTTCGGTGGAAATCAATGACGTCGAGGTCGACTGGGCCGGCGCAGCAGGGTTCGTGGACAAGAAGTTCCAGCCCCTCGTCTACAACACGCTGAACTTTCCGGCACTCGAGATCGTGTTCGCCAACTTCTACGTCGGAATCGCCCGCGGCGCTCTCGACACCGCCGCCGAGTACACCCGAACACGCACCCGCCCATGGCCGTACGGGGGCGACAACAAGGAACTCGCCACCGACGAGTGGTACCTGCGTGAAGGCTACGGCGACCTGCAGGCGAAGCTGTGGGCGGCGGAGGCCTTCGTCGATCAGGTCAATCGCGAGTCCGACGCGGTCCTGCACGACGCACGGGAAAACCTCACCGAGCAGGCTCGCGGCGATCTCGCCGTGCGGATTGCCGCAGCGAAACTACGGGCTGCCGACGTTGCCCTCGAAATCGGAACGAGAGTCTTCGAGTTGACGGGTGCGCGCGCCACCTCCAACAGTGTCGGGCTGGACATCTTCTGGCGTAACGTGCGGACCCATACCCTGCACGACCCTGTGGCGTACAAGCGCCGCGAGGTGGGCGGCTACGTCCTGACCGGCGAGATTCCCGAACCTACTTGGTACACCTAAGATCTCGCACATCTACGTTTCACTGATCGCCGAGTCCGGCTACCTACATCCGGTAGCCGGACTCGGCACGTCACGACCACTCGGAGGATCATGACCGCCGTCCAGAACGCTCACCGGATCACCGACGAGGCGCAGGCCCTGGCCGTCGCCGCCGATCTCGCCGCACAATTCGCCGTCGACGCCTCGGCCCGTGACGCGGAACGGACACTGCCGCACGACCAGATTCGGGCACTGGCACAGTCCGGCCTTCTCGCGCTGAGTGTCCCGCGCGAGCACGGTGGAATCGATGCGCGAACGGAGACGCTTACGGAGGTGTTCCGCCTTCTGGCAGAATCCGATCCGAGTATTGCGCAGATCCCGCACAGCCACTACACGTTCCTCGAGGTGTTGCGGCTTCAAGGGACTTCCGATCAGCGCAAGTTCTTCTACAGCGAAGTTCTCGCCGGTGCGCAGTTCGCCAATGCGCAAAGCGAGCGCGGGACGACGACCATCGACGTCGACGCCACCACTCTGGTCGAGGAGGGCGCCGACTTTGTCGTCGACGGAACGAAGTTCTACAGCACCGGCGCCCTCTTCGCCGACTGGATCGCAGTACGGGCCACACTTACCGGGGCCACCACAGCAACCGGAAAACCGGCCAAAGCTGTTGCCTACGTCCCGAGGACCGCACCGGGACTCTCAATTGTCGACGACTGGGACGGCATGGGCCAGAGAACCACCGCGAGCGGCACGGTCACCCTCGAATCCGTGCGGGTGCCCGCGACCCATGTCGTGCCGTTCTCCCCAATCTTCGACGCACCCACCACGTACGGTGCGCAGGCGCAGATCCTGCACGCGGCCATCGACGTCGGCATCGCGTCCGCCGCGCTGAACGAGGCGGTACGGTCGGCACGTCGGGCGCGGCCGTACTTCGAAGCCGGTGTCGACGACGCCGTCGACGACCCCCTGCTCGTCCAATTGGCCGGTGAAGCATCGCTCGGGGTGCGGGCGGCCACCGCTCTGCTGCGAGAGGGGGCCCGGAGCATCGATGCCGCACGCAGAGACCTGACCGAATCGACGGCCGCCGTCGCCTCGATCGACGCGGCCGCTGCCAAGGTGGCGTCGGCAAGAGCGTCACTCGAGGCCTCGTCCGTGCTGTTCGAGCTCGGTGGCACGCGCAGTGCGTCGGAGTCGGGCAATCTCTCCCGTTTCTGGCGCGACGCGCGTACCCACACCCTGCACGACCCGACACGCTGGAAGATCCAGCACATCGGCCGGTGGACGCTGTCGGGGACCATTCCGCCCCGGCACGGGCTGCTGTAGGCCCTCCGGGCTCGTGAGCGGTTAAGGAGTCCGAGGACTCGTCAACCACTCACGGGCGCTAGCCGCCCAGCTTCGCCCTCATGAGGAACACGTTGTAGTCGGACCACGTCGACAGGGTGAAGTACAAATCCTCACCGCTCGACCACGGGTGGATGAAACCGCCGTACAGCTCCGGATATTCCATGGCGCTGACCATCGGGGCACCGTCCGACCATTCACCCTGCGGCGAATCGGACTCCCGGAGAACGATGGCCGCCTTGGAGGTGTCGAGGTAGGACATCTGCCACTTGCCGGTGGCCTCCTCGTACCGCACGGACAGTTCGCCGGCCGGCGCGTTCACGATGGGGGTGGCCTCGTTGAAACCACCGACCGGGGTCCAGTTTCCGTGCTGCCAGTACTGGTAGGCCGACTTGTTGAGCACCTGATCGGCGGGAACCCGCGCGAGGCCGATCGAACCCAGCCGGGTATTGGGGGTGCCGAACATGTAGACGAAGTCCCCGACCGGAACCATCGAGGCCACCTGGAATTTGGTGACACCGAAGATGTTGTCCCACTTGGCGTAGGGGTCCTTGGTCCACGTCGACCCGCCGTCGTCCGAGTAGGCGATGCCGCCATAGTTCGTCCACCACGTTGCGGGAATGCTGTTCCACGTCCGAATCGACATGTAACTCATGTACTGCCTGTTGCCGACCGCGAATCCCGACGTCGGAATGGTCGTGATCTCGACGTTGTCGAGTTTCCGGCTGTCCAGCAGTTCCGCCGCGTGACAACGGCTGTCCTGCACCATGCTGTCGAGGCTCATACCGTCTGCGAGGTTGCGGTCGGAACTGAAGCCGAGGACATTGCTGCGCCAGTCGCCGCCCTGGCCACCGGGCGGCATGAAGCCCTTGCCGACGGTGTCACCGAAGGCGACCGCGACCTGGTCGGGCGCAGTCTCCCACATGATGCCCAGGTCGGTGCCGTTGACCTGGTAGCGCTTGTCGGTCCGGCTGACGGAGCCGGCCCCGGTCACCTTGGCCACCCGGGTCACGTCCCCGATCTTCGGGGTTGCCGGAGCGGGGCTGCGGGGTGCTTCCTCGGTCGCGGGATGCACCAGCGGCGGCGGAGGCGGTAAGGCCACGTCTGCGCCGGGGACGGGAATGCCGAGGTGGAAGGGCGTGAATTTCACGCTGACATCCGGAATGTTCAACACGCTAGACAGGTTTCCCGGATCGAGCTCGGTGTCGTCGGTGAGGTCGGGGCAGGGATCCATGCACGGGTCCGCGGGCAGCGGCGGTGAAGCAATACGCGTAGGTTCTGTGGTGGGCGCCGGGTACGGAACGGTGGTGATCTTCGGGTACGGGATCGGAATTTCGAGCTTTTCCGGTATGAGCGAAGCGGTTTCGTTGGTGCTGTCGCTGGCGCACGAACCACTACCCGGCACCCCGTTGGACACCGTTTCGGGTTCGGCGCCGGCCGAGCTCTGATTCGAGTAGACGATCACGCCCGAACCGATAGCCACCGCCGCGAACGACGCGACCCATCTCTTCGACATCCCCGAACCCCTCCGCTGTCCACTCTTTCCGCGCGCAGGTCCGTCTCGGCCACACCTGGCGAGGGCAACTTAGCATCGACGGGTTACGTCCACCGATTCCCACACGCCATACCCGGGGGTAACATTCCGCGGCGTCGGCTGTCACTACAGGACGTCGTTACCCGTTCACTGGTGACCTGACGTCTCCGGCTGAGACAGCCCTTCCAGGGCCGTGCGGTAGAGGCGCTCCTTGATCGTTCGCAAGGTGGGGCCGGCCTTCGGCGCCAGCCCTGTCGCCAGTTCGATAGCGGCAGGGGCTACGTCGTCTTCCTGAGCTGTCCGGTCGACGATGCCGGCGGTCGCCGCGTCGGCGCCGCTGTATCGGCGGCCCGTGGTCATGGCCGCATTCGCGGTGGAGACGGGAAGTTTTGCGCGAATGAGGTCGGTCATGCCGACGGAGAACGGGATCTGGATATCGACCTCGGGGAAACAGAAGTAGCCGCGGTCGGCACGCATCACGCGCTGATCGTGTGCGAGGGCGAACATCGCGCCCGCACCGAAAGCGTGGCCCTGAATCGCCGCGACCGTGGGTACCCCGAGTCCCAGCACCCGGGCGAACAAGGCCTCCACGCGTGCGCTGAAGCCGGGGATCGCATCCGCGTTGGCCATCAGCCATTCCAGGTCGAGCCCGTTGCTCCAGAACTTGCCGGATGCCGTCGTGACGAGTGCGATCGGCCCGCTTTCGGCCGCGACGACATCGAGCTGCGATTCGACGGCGTCGAGCCAGTCGGGATTCATCCGGTTCTCGTCCGAGCCGAGATGCAGGACGAGAACGTCGCCCACCCGGTTCAGTGCCGGACCAGTTGTCGATGAGAAAGTCATTTCTAGAAACTATATTCTAGAACTGGAGTTGTCCAGCGGTCGATCTGAGAGAATGCGCACATGGCCCGGACGACGTTCTCCACTGATGACCTCCTCGACGCCGCCCGCGAGGTGATACTCGAGCGCGGCCCCCGAGCGGCGACCATCACGGCGATCGCTGCCCGGGCCGGTGCACCGACCGGTTCGATCTATCACCGCTTCGCGTCCGTCGACGAGTTGCTGGTACGCGTGTGGCTACGGGCGGTACAGCGCACCCAGCAGGTGCGGCCCGACGGAAGCGACACCGCCGGTGATCCGGTCGAGATGGCCGTGCAGCTCGCGCTCGCGTTCTACGACCACTGCGTCGAGACGCCGCAGGACACACTCCTACTCGATCGCCTACGCAGGGAGGACGTGCTGCACCTCGATCTCGACCCGGCACTGCGAGCGGAGGTCCAGGCCACCGACAGAGACACTGCCGCACTCATGGGCGCACTGACCCGAAACGTGTTCGGGCGTGCGGGCCGAAGAGAGTCGGACCTCGTCGTGCTCGCCGTCATCGACCTTCCGCACAGCTTCGTGCAGCGTTATCTGCAGTCGGGGAAGAAGCCGCCGCGCAGTCGTCGCGAAAAGCTACCCGACGCTGTCCGCGCGGTGCTGACGGACCCGAATGTCCCCGCAGAAGGTCCCGGCGAGTCTCAGCCGCCCGTCCCGAACAGCATCCCCAGCACGTAGGTCGCGGCCGCGGCGCCGTAACCGATTGCCAGCTGGCGTAGAGCCCGCTTGACGGGTGGGCCACCCGAAAGCAGCCCGACCACCACACCAGTTCCGAGTAGCGCCACGCCGACGAGCGCAGCAGCGACGAGGAGCGCTGCGGTGCCCTCCAGCCCGAACAGGTACGGCAGTACCGGAATAATGGCACCTGAGGCGAAGAAACTGAAACTCGCCGCGGCAGCACCGATGCCGGTGCCGACGGCCTCGTGCTGGTCGACGCTCTCGGTGGCAGGTTCAGGGTGATACGTGGTCTGCAGCACCTCGTTCGCGCGGTTCTCTGCCTCCTCCACCGACATTCCGCGCGCCCGGTAGACGAGGGCAAGTTCGTTGGCATCGACGTCGAGGAGAGCCACCGCCTCACGGGCGGCACGCCCCGGCGTGGAGGCCTCGAGCAGCTCGCGCTGCGATCGGACCGACACGTACTCGCCTGCTCCCATCGAGAGTGCGCCGGCGAGCAGACCCGCAAGACCGGTCAAAAGAACGATCGAATTGGAGACGCCGCTTCCGCTGATGCCGAGCACGAGCGCCAGATTGCTGACCAGACCGTCGTTGGCACCGAACACGGCGGCACGGAAGGTGCCGGAGAGCCGATTCCGTCCCCGCGCAGCCAGTGCGCGTACCACTTCTTCGTGGATGCGTTCGTCGGCGCCCATGGCATCGGTCGCGTCGACGTCCGTCGGATAGGGCGATCGCGTCTCCGCGCGCTGTGCGAGGGCGAGCACGAACACCGAGCCGAATCTTCTCGCGAGGACACCCAGGATTCGAGTCCGGAGGTCACCGCGCACCGGCTTGCCGACGTGCTCCCCGAGGAGCGTCCGCCAGTGCGCTTCGTGACGACCCTCGGCATCGGCGAGTGCAAGGAGGATCGCGCGTTCCTCACCCGTTCGACGCTTTGCCAGGTCCCGGTAGACCGCCGCCTCCGCGCGCTCGTCGGCGAGATAGCGACGCCATTTCCGGATGTCCTGGGAACTGGGATCCGGTCTGGCACCGGAATCGGACACCATGCTCAGCCTCCGATCGTCGACTGTCAGAAGGATACCGAGGCGGCATGTGACTCACGCCGGAAGTCAGTCCTGGCGTGCGAGTGCCTTCGCGAGTGCATCGTCCCGAGCGGACACCACCGCGGGGTCCCGGCCGGACAACAGGTCGAGCACGGCTTTGGGCCTGGACAGTGGTTCTCGGATGGTGTTCCGGGCCCTCGCGAACACACTGCAGTCGCAGCCCGCGTTGACGCCGTCGGCGTCGATGCCCGCGTCGCGGCACAGCGCGACGGCCCGCGGCACGTGGAATTCCTGGGTGACAATCAGAGCCTTCGTCACACCATACGTACGTATGGCCCGCGCACAGGTGTCGTAGGTATCGAGCCCATAGGGGTCACCGACGATCACATCTCGGTCGATGCCCTTCTCCACCAGGTACTCCGTCATCGCCGCGACCTCGTCGCCGGACCTCCCGCCCGCGTCACCCGACACGAGGACCGCACGCGCGCGGCCGTCCCTCACGAGCTGGATGGCGACGTCGAGCCGGCCGGACAGGTACGCCATCGGCTTGCCGTCACGCACCTGCGCACCGAGGACAATCACCACGGGGGCTGCCGGAGCATCCTCGAGGTCATAGATGTGGCCGGTGGCCTGACGCGACACCCAGACCGTCGACGCGGCCACGACGATTCCGGCGAGGATCCCCGCCACCGCTCCCACCCCGAGCATGCGGCGGACCCACCGTCGTTTCCCCATGCGGGTATCCAACCACAGGCCGACTCGCCGACCCGCGGATGTTTCTACTGCCCCGGCTCGGCCCCTCAGGGAACCGAGACGGCGTGCGTGTGGGACTGGACCGCCTGCCGAAGTTCCGTCCGAGAAAGGGTGCGGGAACCGCACGCGCACCGAGCCGGAATCTGATCGTCCTCGAATCTGGAGGCGTCGAGCATGTCTATGTAGTCGGTGCCGGGTCGATCGCCATGGTGTCCGGTGCCCGCCCGATCACGTGATCCGTGGCCCCCGGGACCACCCCCGGCGACGACCACAGGGCCCTCGTCCGTCCGGTACACGGTGGCAACGCGGTGACTGGCCGGGCAGGTCACCCGCACGATGGCGTGATCACTGCGTTGCGTACCGAGCGACTCCACGGCTGTCCGCGCAATCCTTCGACGATCCGTCGGTAGAAGTTGTTCTGTGTCCATACAGACATTCCACACCCGATCGGCGCGTACTTGAAGGGTATTTCGCAGTTCTACGCACTCGACCGGGACACGTGGTGGTCGTCCGTCCGACTGATGGCCACGGCCGACACGATCACACCGATCACAACCCCGACCAGGGTGTCGATCACCCGACTGACCGCGATGCCGGGGGTGACTGCCGACCCCAGACCGGTGAGCAGCAAAGCCATCGGGGTGATCACGACGGACGCGAAGCCGTAATTCTTGATGACGACGAGTTCGGTCGCCGTCTGCAGTACGACGATCACGACCACCGTCTGCCAGTACCCCAGAGCCGCGGCGATCAATGCTGCCGCGAGGACTGCGCCGGCCAGATTTCCGGTCAATCGCTGGATCCCGCGCTGCACCGTCTGACTGAAAGTCATGCCCTGCATGGCCGCCATCGCACCCATCGATGCCCACAACGGATGCTCCAACCCCACAGTGAGGCAGAAGCATCCGGCGAGGAGCGCTGCCACTGCAATGCGGGCAGCACTGACCGCCTCGTCCCGTGACCGCAGCCGGCGCATGCCGTCCGGAAGGAAACGTCCGGGCGCCGGCAGTTCGCGATCGGGGCCCTCGATCCCGGGAAGAACACTGCGGCGCTTCACCTTGCGAAGTTCGCCCTCGTATTCGGCGAGGGCGCGCAGGGTGGCGCAGTCTCGATCCGACGTCCACCGCTCGACCACCGTTTCCGCGTCGGCGAGCAGGGCGGCGAGTTGACGGACGTGCGCGTCCTGGCGCCTGCCGGTGTGTGCCAGCACCTCCCACGCACGATCGACGGCCCGGCGGGCAGAGGTCAGAGTTGCACCGTCGCACTTCCGACCCAGTTCCGACACCGCCGCGAGGGCCCTCGCCACCGCGAGCCGCGCAGGTCCGAGCGGAAGGAAGAAATAGGGCGTCATGACGGCGAGCCACCCGACGACTACTCCGCCTGCGACAGCGGCTACAGCCGGTCCCACGTCGGAGAGATTCCTGGCATACCCGACTGCAGCCGTAGCGGCGAAGATCAGGATGACGGGACCGGGGCCGGCGATCCGGAAGGCGGTCAGCAGCCAGGCAGCGGTACCCGCGGCCACCGACATCAGGGCGATCTGCCACCACACCGCCCAGCCTGCCGCACCGAGCAGTGCCCCGGCAGCGACGTAGACAACCAAGGCGATCCCCACGAAACCGGCCTTGCGGGCGAGCTGTGAATACGGCTCGTACCGCCCGAACGCCGCCGTCAGCGCACCGAGTGCACCGAGTCCCGCCAGGTTGCCGTGCCCGAGCAGTCCGCCCAGTACCAGCACCAGCGCTGTAGCCGCACCCACGCGTATCGCCGGCGCGATGGTGGCGTCCACCGGGTGGACCTCGAGCGCTCGACGCCAGGTAGCGGGGGTCACCGAATGCTTCAGCGCAGTGCGGCAGTGTGCGAGTCGACTGCTGTCGGGCACGTATCGAGGGAGAACCTGCATTGCTCGAGCGTAGCGTATATTTCACTAGTAAAATAGTTGTGAACTAGTGTGAGGTCGGTCGCTACCATGGCTGTCATGAGCAGCACTTCCCGTCCGGACGAGGACTTCACCGACCGCGTCCGACGCGAGTGGGCCGAAACCTATCCCGAAGTCGATACCTCACCGATCGAGGTGATCGGGCGGATCACCCGCATCGGGTCGCGCGCTTTGCAGCAGTTGGACCATTCGCTCGACGAACACGGCGTCTCCCGCCCCGAGTTCGACGTGCTGTGCGTGCTGGCCCGGAGCGGGCGGCCGTTGCGGGCCAGTGAAGTAACCGCCGTGACCATGCTCAGCGGCGCCTCCACCACCAAACACGTCGACCGCCTCGGCAGGCTCGGCCTCGTCGAACGCCTGCCCTTCGAGCGCGACGGGCGGGTGGTCCTGATTCACCTGACCGACGCCGGGCGCGCGCTCGTCGACGCTGAGTTCCCGCGACGAATCGAGCGCGACAGGCGGCTACTCGACGGTCTGGACGAGGACGAACGCTCGGTTCTGGCCGGGCTGCTCCGCCGCATCGCCACCAACGTCGAGTCCGGAGTCCACCCCTAGCTGATCAGGGCATTTCGACCGTTTCGGCGCGGGCGATCTCGTCGAGCGCCCGCCGCAGGTAGTCGGTAGGGGGCACTGCGGCCGTGGCCGACAGGTCGGCGATTACCAGAACCGCCGCCTCGAACACGCGTTCCGGTGATCGCGGGTTCTCCTCCACCTCGGTCACCCCGAGTGCGCCCGTGAGCACGCTGACGAAGGCGTCGACCGGGACGGCGGGGAACCAGAGCACGGCCGCGCGAGCGCAGCGCCCGAGCACGTCCTGCACATCGTCGCCGGTCAGGCCGTCGGGGTGGAGTGTCTCGAGCAGTTCCCGGACGACGGCTGCCAGCACTACCCGAACCTGTTCCGGCGGTGCCCCTGCCAGCTTCGCCACTGCTTCGGTCAGCGCTGCCGCGTCCGACGAGCGAGCAGCGGCGAGTGCGGTGTCGACCGCTTCGGCAATGTCGCGGGCGACCGTCGGCCAGTGTGTAGGCCACATCGGGTGATCCTCTTTCTCCGGGAGAAGTGCGCCATCACCCTCTCATGGCGGCCCGACACCTCCACTCCCCCGCACGCGGTCGATCAGCCGGAGCGCATCGAACGGTGCATACCCCTTCATGTCGTTGTCGAAGTACACGAACACATCGAGCCCCTGCTCCATCCACCACTCGATCTTGCGTGCCCACCCGTCCAGCGCCTCGTCGTCGTAACCGCTTGCGTAAAGCTCCTTGTCGCCATGCAACCGGACGTAGACGAAGGTGCTGGTGGTCGCCTCCACCAACGGATACCGGCCCGCGGTGTCGGCCACCACGAAGGCGATGTCGTGGGCACGGAGCAGTTCGGTCGCCTCCGCCGTGTCGAAGCTGTGGTGGCGAACCTCGAGCGCGTGGCGTAGCGGGCGGTCGGCATCGGTCTCGAGCAGAACTCGATCGCCGGACAGCTTCTCGTCGTGGTGAGCCGCGAGCGCCGCCGCCTCCGCGGTAGTACGCGGAAGCTGGTCGAAGAAGGCGGCCAGGCTCGACTCGTCGAAGGCGAGTGTCGGGGGGAGCTGCCACAGGAACGGCCCGAGCTTGGGACCGAGCGCGAGCACACCCGAGGCAAAGAAGTTGGCCATTGCGCTCTCCGCATTCACCAGCCGCTTCATGTGGGTGATGTAGCGGCCACCCTTGACCGCGAACACGAAGTTCTCCGGTGTCTCGCTCCGCCACTTCGCGTAGCTCGTGGGTCGTTGCAACGAATAGAACGACCCGTTGATCTCGATGGACGTCAAACGCCCCGCCGCATAGGACAATTCCTTCCGGTGAGCCAGTCCCTCCGGATAGAAATCACCACGCCAGCCCGGATACGTCCAACCGGAGATACCTATTCGGGCCTGCGCCATATCACGACACTAACGGCGTTGCCCCTTGCGCGCGATCGCTCCCGGGGAGAAGCATGGGACGGACCACAACCGAGGAGGCCCCATGCCGAAATACCTCTGGCAGGTCACGTACTCATCCGAAGGCGCGCAAGGCCTCCTCACCGAGGGTGGCACCGCCCGACGCGAGGCGATCACACGGATGGTCGAAAGCATCGGCGGGACAGTAGAATCCTGCTACTTCGCGCTCGGCGGACGCGATCTGTTCGTCATCGGTGACGTACCCGACGACGTCGCGGCCGCCGCTCTCGGCATCCGTACCGCCGCATCCGGTGCCGCACGGTCGGAATCGGTCATGCTGTTGACGCCCGAACAGATCGACGACGCCGTACGGCGTGAGGCCGACTATCGCGCACCGGGAAGCTGACGGTCCGCCGAGTACGAGTCGCCGGAATGAATGACGAACAGGGGAGGTTGCACGCCACATGACAGAGACCACAGCGAATACCCCGCAGCTCGGACAGTTCGGCGTATGGCGACACGCGGGCGGTCTACAGCCCGAGGTGGGCGTTGCCATCGAGAAGGCAGGCTACGGCGCCATCTGGATCGGCGGGTCTCCGCCGGCCGACCTCGAGGTGGCGGAGCGCCTGCTCGACGCCACGTCCACGATCACCGTGGCCACCGGCATCACCAACATCTGGACTGCGCCCGCCGAAGAGGTCGCGGAATCGTTCCACCGCCTCGAAAAGCGTCACGCCGGGCGCTTCCTCCTGGGGATCGGCGTCGGCCATCCCGAACAGCCGGGACTGAACTACAGCAAGCCGTACTCCTCTCTGGTGAGCTACCTGGACGTCCTCGACGAAGCCGGAGTGCCGGCCGATCGCCGGGTTCTGGCCGCACTCGGCCCGAAGGTGCTGGAGCTGTCGGCGGCACGCAGCGCCGGCGCCCACCCGTATCTGACCACTCCTCAACACACCCGTGAGGCCCGCGAACTCCTCGGCACCGGTCCGATACTCGCGCCCGAGCAGAAGGTCGTTCTCGACACCGATACCGCGCGGGCCCGCCCGATCGGACGCGCCGCCGTCGACAACCCCTACCTCCATCTGCGCAACTACGTGAGCAACCTCGAACGGCTCGGGTACACCCAGGAGCAGATCGCCGGCGGTGGCAGTGACGACCTGATCGACGCCCTGGTGGCTCACGGGGAGACGGAATACATCGCCGGACGCCTGCGCGAACACCTCGATGCCGGTGCCGACCACGTCGCTATTCAGGTGCTGCCGGCCGGGGACGATCCGGTTCCCGCGCTTCGCGAACTCGCGGCCGCGCTGGGGATCTGACTTGTGCTAACGAAATAGTGTGACAGCACGTCCCGCATACCGGCAGAAGTCCGGCTCATCGGTCGGGGTAGGGTCCCCACTGAACGGCAGCCAGGACTGAACGCAAGGTAGGAACTGTGCAAGAGCCAACGGCACGTCCAGTCGGCCCCTACGCCTCGGGACCGCCCGAAGCAGCCTTGACCGTCGACGCCGTCACCCTCGACCGGTTTCGCGGCGCGGAACTGTGGCGAGCGGTGGTCATCGGCGTCGTCGTCGTGGCCTACGTGCTGTTCTCCGTCGCCAGCTGGCCCTTCCGTCGCCGCGGCCGCACCCTCGCGGACGCGGCGTCGGAAGGGTTGGTCGACGGTTTCGAGGTGCTCGGACCTACCTTCGTGAAGGTCGGACAATTGATGGCGTCGTCGTCCGGGGTGTTCCCCGCCCCGCTGGCCAACGCGTGCCTGCGATGTCTCGACGACGTCCCACCGGTACCCGCTGCCGAAGCACGCAGGGTCATCGAGCAAGACCTGGGACATCCGGTGGACGCACTGTTCGCCGCGTTCGAGGACATCCCCCTCGCCGCCGCCTCCGTTGCGCAGGTCCACGCCTGCGTTCTGCACGACGGCCGGGAAGCGGTCATCAAGGTACAGCGCCCCGACATCTTCCGCCGCATGGTGGTGGATCTGCGCACCGCGTACTGGGGAGCGCGAATCCTCGAGCGGCTCTTCGAGTTCTTCCGCATCGCCAACGCCACAGCCATCATCCGCGACCTGCACGCTGCCACGATGACGGAGCTCAACAGCGCAGTCGAGGCCGATCGCCAGGCCCGATTCCGTACCAACATCGGGGCGTTCGGGGACAACAAAGGGGTCACTACCCCTGAGGTGTACTGGGACTACTGCGGTCCCCACGTGATCTGCATGGAACGCATGTACGGACTGCCCCTCGACCGTTTCCCCGACCTCGCACACATGAACACCCGGATGCTGATCCGCCGGGGCGTGAAGGTCTGGCTCGAATCGGTCATCGTCCACGGGCCCTTCCACGGCGACGTGCACGCAGGCAATTTGTGGGTGCTCGACGACGGCCGTATCGCGATGCTCGACTTCGGCATCGTCGGGGAGCTCCCGGAGTCGTGGCGTCAAATCCTTCGCGACATGTTCTATGCGACGCTGATCGACGGCGACTTCTCCCGGATGGCCCGTGGTATCCGGAGCCTGGGATATGTGACGGACAACCCTGCGACCGACGAGGAGGTCGGCCTGCAGGTAGCGGCCGCCCTCGCGCCCCTCCTCGGGCGTGACCTCGGCGAACTGCGCCTCAGCGAACTGATCATGGCGTTGGTGGGGATCGGCAAGAAGTGGGGTGTCGCGAGCCCCGAGGAGTTGGTGCTGTTCGGCAAGCAGCTGGGGTACTTCGAGCGCTACGCGACGGAACTCGCGCCCGGGTGGGTTCTCGGGCAAGACCTGTTCTTGTTCCGCAACGTGTTTCCCGACGCGGTCGCCGCGAAGGCGCGGGAACTCGGGATCGAGCTACCGGACGAGTGAGGGTTACCGCCCGGTGAGCGAATCGAGCACCGAGGCACGATGTAGCGGATCGGCGGGAAGCCGGTCGGGCGTGAGGGTCCACTG
This sequence comes from Rhodococcus sp. NPDC019647, assembly GCF_044389235.1. Lineage (NCBI taxonomy): Bacteria > Bacillati > Actinomycetota > Actinomycetes > Mycobacteriales > Nocardiaceae > Rhodococcus > Rhodococcus sp. NPDC019647. Next base: position 38,734 of record NZ_JBIRXS010000037.1, read on the forward strand.
GTTGCCCGTCCACGGGTCGGACACGGTGAGAACCCCCGACGACGGGACTTGTTGCGCGATTCGCTCGAGCACCGCGACACCGGAGTCCGTCTCCGCCGCACTGTCTTCGCCGACGATGATCAGGGACGTTCCCACTGCAGGACCGTGGTCAGCCAGATGGACGATGCGCGCAGCATCCTCGGCTCCGTAGCCGTGCGGAAAATCGTTGAGAATGACGAGGCGCGAGGACGGCACTGTATCCGCGATTCCGTTGCGGGCGGCCATTTCTGCAAGGTCGACGCTGTCCGAGAGTGCGGCGAGCCGTGCCGAGATGTCGGCGGCGGTAGTCACCACCGGGGCAGCCAGCAGCGCGGCGAGGGGCTCGGTGAGAGCGCGCAACGAACCGCTGAGGTCCACAACTTCGAGTGTGGGCGTTCCCGCGGCGGATGCCACCAGCATGCGAACCGCCAGTGCTGCGACGACCGGCGCGGCCTCCGCCGAGTCCCCGACGATCCACAGCGGGCGAGCCAGCGGATAGTGCACACAGAACGGCACCCGCAGGTCACCGAGATCGGGTGCGGACAATTCGCCGAGCCGCAGACCGTCGGTCATCGCCCTGCTCGCGTCCCGTGCCGACCACGAGGTCGATTCGAAGGTGGCCAGCGAGCGCGGCAGCAGCGGGTCGATGACGCGGAGTTCCTCGGCCAGCTGCGTTGTCTCACCCGCGAATTTCGACTGCGCCTCGGCGAGGAGCGCGTCGTGACGCTCCTGGGCTCGGGCCTGCAATCCCGCCGCGGCGGGGCTGTTTCTCGTGGACTGGTCGGCCACCGACGCTGACAGCTCATCGTCCAGCCGGGCCTGGGCATAGTCGCGGGATGCCCGGAAGGAGGCGGCGGAGCGAGCTGCATCCTCGAAGATCATCCACGCCCGCTCGAACGAGTGGGCTGGGTCGAGGGGCACGGCGGCAGGCCCGGCAGGAGTGGGGGCAGGGACTGTCGGCTTCGGCTCGTCCACCTCGACCCCGTGCCGGGTGAGCAGCTCCGCCAGGCCGCCGTCGTAGCCCTGCCCAACGGCCCGCACCTTCCACTCGTCGCCGCGGCGATAGAGCTCGAGGCAGATCGCCGCCGTCTCGCTGCCGACGAGCGGCACCTCGAAAGCGACAAGCGGAGCGCCGTGCTCGTCGGAGAGCGTGGCCGACAAACCGCTACGAGGGAGAGGTGTTCCCTCGTCGGCCGTCGGGTCCACACTCACCACACAGAGCACCGCCGAAGCGGTGCCGTCCACCCCGCCGAGATCCAGCCGAATCACGTTGCCGTCGTCGAGAGTCACGCCGGCCGCGGATCGAGCGTTGTAGAACACGAAGTGATCCGACGACAGCGCGCGCAGGTTCCCGTCGACCACGAGCACCGACACGTCGATCGGACTCGCATTCACCGCCTGGAAACGCACCGAATGCGAAGGCAGCACCGTGTTCTGGCCGGCCGCGAGGTGAATCGTCACCGCCCTGCCCTAGACGCCGAGGAAGCGGGTGAGTTGCGGAGCCGCTTCACCGGCGTGCTTGGCCTGGATGCCCTCGCCGATCGCCTGGAGTTTCCATTCGCCGCCGACGCGGTACACCTTGGCCATCACCATTCCGGTGAACGGCATGCCGCCCTGCAGGGTGAACCGGGCGAGCTCGGCCTGCGAGGTGCTGTCGACCAACCGGCAGAAAGCGTTCTTCACCTGTTCGAAGGTGTGCCCGCGGTAGGAGGTCACGATGAAGACGATGCTGGACACGTGCGGCGGGATGCGGGTGAGATCCACCATGATTACCTCGTCGTCTCCGGCGCCCTCCCCGGTGAGGTTGTCGCCCTGGTGCCGGATCGAACCGTCCTTGGAGGCCAACTGTCCGTAGTAGGCGACGTCGACGAGGTTATTGTCGGCGAACAGCACTGCCGACGCGTCGAGATCGACGTCTGCGGAACGGCTGCCGAACATTCCACGCTTCTCGACGGGGTCCCAGCCGAGGCCCATCTGGATGTACGTGAGTGCGACGCCCCCCTCCTTGCGGAGAGTCACCTTCTGCCCCTTGGTGAGGCTGACCGGCCGCGACTTGGTGAGACTGACCTCGGCCGGAGCAGCCGGAGCAGCCGGGGGCGGAGTGGGAGCTGCCTGCGCCGGAGGCGGAGTGGGAGCTGCAGGTGTCGGTGCGGCCGGGGGCGGTGTGGGGGCAGGTGCGGGCGCGTCGTCGACGGACACGCCGTGATCGGTGACGAGTGCCGCGAATCCGCCGGCGTATCCCTGGCCCACGGCCCGCACCTTCCAGGCACCCTGACGCCGATACAGTTCGAGGGCGATCACGATCGACTCGGAGTTCAGGCCCTCGATCTTGTACTCGTACAACGGGTTACCTGCACCATCGGCCACCCGAGCGGTCGGCGGTGCGAATCGGCCGAAGTTACTGTTCGTGTCGTCCAGGGTGATCACCGCACGCACCTGCTCGATGTCGGCGGGCACCGACCCGAGCGCCACCTTCAGCGAGGCCGCCTGACCGGCAGGTCCCGGAACCAGCTGGACGCCCGGACCGCTCGGCTGGTTGAAGAAGACGAAGTCGGCGTCGGAGCGCACCTTCCCCGATTCGGTCACGAGAAGTGCGGACAGGTCTGCGGCGGCCGTCAGTTCGAGAGAGACGACGACCTCGTTGACGCTCAGTGGGCCGTTCTGACCCTTGGAAAGCGGAGTGGACACTGCGTGATTCCTTCACTGTGGGGAGCGTCGGGTTCGTCCCGTTCGACCGGTTTGCCTACCAACCTACAAAAGAGAGGCGACAGACGTCGTCGCCGCACCGTGGGCGACACGCGCCGACATCCACCGGAGAATCTCTTCACCAGCGGCGATGCCGCTGCTCTCGGTGATCGACAGCGTCGGATGCTGCCAGTTCGCCAATTCGAGTTCTCCGTGGCGTGGGCGGATCGCGGCGTCAGCGGCGCTGAGCATGTTGGCGTCGAGCGCACCGTCACCGGCTGCGAGAACGGGTGCATCCGGCGGAAGCACCCCGTCGTCGATGAGCCGCGAACGAACCTCGGCGACCGCCAGGCTCTTACAGACCGCGTTCGGCATCGTGTAGATCTTGCGGCCCTGCTGCGACGCCCCCCATCCCCGCGCCACACACCATTCGTCCCACTCCTCGACGAATCCCGAGGGCATCGCTTCGGGATCCACCACCAGGTAGGAAAACAACTCGTCGGCGACGCGGAAAGTGCGGACCCAGCTGTCGTCGATCCGGCGACCCAGTTCGGCCCCGACCTCCTCGAGTGAGGCGCCACCGGCTGCGAGCGCGGTCTCGACACCGGTGCGCCACTGCTCGTCGGGTACCCCGTCGACCAGGATGTTCCCGCCGTTCGTGGTGATGGCATACCGCCACGGCGCGCCGGGCAACTCGATCCGCTGGAACTGCACGATGGTTCTCGTCGTCGTGGGGACCACCACCGCCGAAGCGGTGAGCTTCCTCAGCATGGCCTCGGCGGCGGAGGTGACGTACGACAACGGTTTTCCGTCATACACCTCGACGCACAACACGTCCTCGGCATCCGGCGTGGACGTCACGTCGGACTCGGCCGTGCCGAGCTCCATCGCGGTACGCGAATAAATCATGGTCCGGTCGAGGTCGGTGGCGATCAGCGCCGTTCTGCCCGAACTTTTCGTGTCCTGCCTGCTCATGTCACATCCTTGATGAGGCCCATGCACGCATACGCCAGGTCGGGCACTTCCTCCACCGGAACCGAGCGTGCCGCGGCGAGCAGTCGAATGTGCGCGTGCTCAGGCGCGTCGAGGTCGCGAACGAGTACACGCCACGGCACCCGTCGCAGCAGCACCCGGGTGGTCTCGCCGACTCCCGGTTTGACGAAGTTGACGGTGGAAATTCCGTACTGCTCGCGGATTGCCTCGACGGACTTCCAGCCGTCCCAGGTCGGTGTCCTGTCCCCGCGGAGCAGCTTCTCCACGTCACCGGGAACGTGTTCGCGCACATCGGCGAAAGCGGCGGAGACGGCGTCGAGGAGATGATTGGACACGTCCTCACCCGCGAGGTGGGCGTAGAACTTGGCGCCGTGGAAATCGCCCGGCCCGATCAGGGTGTCGTTGAGGACCGTGCGCGACACCAGTCCGGAGACCGTCGAGTTGAGGCAGGCGGAGGCGATGAGGAAATCGTCGCGGGTGCCGAACGTGCGTACGCAGTGTCCGGGGTCGGCGAGGACGGCGAGGTCGTCGTCGAAAACGGCGCCCCCTGCGTCGCGGTACTCGGTGAGCGCCTGCGACAGCTCGCGCGCGATGGCGCCCTTACCCGTCCAGCCGTCCACGAACACCACGTTGCGGGAATCATGATGCGCCGCAATATAGTCGAGGGCAGTCGCATCGATACCGCGGTCCCGGACGATCGAGACGGCGTAGTGGGGCAGCGTCACTCCGGCAACCTCGCGCGCCCACCGCCGCATCAACACGCCCACCGGGGTCCCGGCGCGTGCCAGCGATACGAGGGTGATGTCCCGGCCTCGTTCGGCCAGGACCAGTTCGGTCACGGTCCCCACCGCCCGGGCAAGTCGGATGGCACTGTCCTGCAGAACCTTCTCGAACAGCTCGCGGTATTCGGCGTCCGGCTGATACTCGATCGGCAGGGTTTCGGCGTAGTGGGCGTCACCCGCCTGGATGCGCCGTTCCCGCTCGGCCACGTCCGCCTCGAGGTTCACGTGGGAGAGGTCTTTGAGGAGCCACGCCACCTCTTCGGCGGCGTACGACCCGAATGCGGGTCCGGTCAACGGGCCGGGTCCGGTCGGGCCCGTCACGACGACGCACCTTCTCGTGCGGCCCGTAGCCGGGCGGGGTCGGCTCCCGACACGACGGCGAGCACCACGTCGGTGCCCGATGCGGTGAGCACGTCGAGCAGGCCGCCTTCGGAAGTGAGCCGGTCGGTATCGGCCGGCGCGTCGACCATCACGACCACCACGGCATCTTCGTCCGGCCACTGGGCGTTGTACAGGAATCTGGGCTGTTCCTCACCGGATTCGGGTGCGGTGAAGCGGAATCCACGGCGCAGTGGATATCCGGCCTCGTTCAGCACGTACGCCGGCGACCGCGTCGTCGTCTGGTATCGCACCCGATGGCCGGATGTCGAGAGCGCTTCCGCAACCCTCAGCGGCAAGTACATCAACTCCTCGTGCCCGACGACGATCACGGGGCGCCGAGAATCGAGACGATCACCGAGTGCGGCAGCCACGGATCCGACTGCGCGAGCGAAGGCGGTAACGTCTTCGCGCAGAAATCCGTGACGCCCTCCATCGGGAACCGTTGCGGGCCAGTCCAGGTCGATGCGCTCGACCGTGCCCGCCCGTTCGGCGACGCCGTTGAGCACCGGGTCGGGAAGAGCGGCCACGGACTCCACCAGCCTGTCCGGGAGCTCGGTGCGGCCCTGCGCCAAGCTGACACTGTCGATCCGCACATCCAACTCCGCCGCGGCGACGTCCATGGCGTCGCGATGCTCCGAGGTACGCATGTCCACGAGCGACGCCACCACGTACCGGCTGCGCGGGTTGTGCCGGTGCAGTGCACGAATCGCGTCGACTGCGGTGGCCCCCGTGGAGATCTCGTCGTCGACGAGGACGAGTGGCAAGTCGTTGGCGAACAATTCGGCGCTGGTCGGTTGCAGCTGGTGGCTGGTGGCGTGGGAGTGCCCTTCCTCGAACCCGGCGAACGTCCCCACCTGCGGGACGTCACGACGAGTCGAGTGCAGGTAGCACCGGGCGTGCAGCCGGGCGGCGACACAATGCCCGAGGCCGGTCGCGGTCTCCGCGAACCCGAGCACCACTGGATCGGCGTCCGGACCGAGTACCTCGGCAACCAGGTCACCGAGGGTGTTGCCCGCGGAGATCACGACCCCGGGTTCGGTGGGCAGGTGCTTGCCGAGGACCGTCGAGACGAGCAGGTGCGCACGGCGCGGGTTGCGGCGCAGCCCCGGCTCGATCAGCTCGGGAACGGTGAGCCCGACCGCCGAATCGACGTGGGCGAGCGTCAGCCCGAGATGCTCAGTGGCCCAGGGTAGCTCGCGTAGCGAGGTCGGTGACGTCATCGGACGGCCAGAGCAGTCAACAGATCCACGAATGTGATCCCCTCGTTTGTCACGCCGAACACTTTGGCTCGGACGAGCGTCTTCTCGGCCCAATTGCGATGAGGGCGCATCTCGTTCATCTTGTTGCGGTACCCCGAGGCGCGCACCCCGCCGACGCCGTCGGCGCCGAGAATGTCGAGAGCGTCGTGGTACTCCTCGTGCGTGACCGCGGACAGGGCGTGCACGGCGGCCACGTGGGTGGGATGGATGACCGTTTTGCCCTGGATACCGTTGGCCCGGTCGAGGGCGATTTCGCGGAGCAGACCGTCGAGATCACGGCTCACCAATTGCTGACGGAACCGCACCTCGTCGTGTTCCTCGAACGGGGTGGCGCGCAGCGTGGGCCGGAACATCCGCTCGTGATCGGCGAAGTACTCCCACACCGGTCCGGTGATGACGTGCCCGGTGTCGTCGCTGCGCCCGAGGTAGTTGACGATGGCGGCGATCGCGTCGGCCACCACCCGGACGTCGTAGATCGTCAGGTCGCGGTCACGTCTGATCCCGAAGGTGCCGCACATGTCGGTGGCCCCGACCCGCACCGCGAGGATCTGATCGCGGCGCTCGGCCAGCACCTCGCCGATACGCGCGAGTTCGTGGTCACGGGTCTCACGGTGTACCAGTTCCGGTGATTCGAGCACGGGCATCGCGTACAGGTGCTTGCCGAGACGATCGGACGCCGCGGCCAGCTCGTCGAGGAATTCGCGGCCGGTGACGCTCCCGAACTTCGGTATCACGAAGCCGGTGAGGACCTCCGCGCCCGTGGTCAGCAGCTCGGCGATGCGCCGAAGATCCGCGGCCGCCCGCACCCGCACGAACAGCTGCAGCCGGGCACCACCCGAAGCGGCCAGCCGGTCGAGCGCGTCGACGGCATTGAGCAGCGCGAACTCCACTTGATCGTCGGCAACGGCATCCTCGAGGTCGAGGACCATCGAGCACACGCCCTCCGCCGACCGGCGAAGCACGATGTCCGCCAGGTCGGACCGCGTGGCCGGCACGTACAACGTTGCACCGAGGGCGACGGCCAGCACCACCCTGTCCTCGTCCGGTTCCAGCGACTGCGGAGCGTGCAGGAACAACCGTTCGTGGGTCTGTGAGTCGAGGTGGTGGAAGTGCCGTACCCGCGGCATCGTGGTACCCGGTGTCACGGCGCCTGCCGCGGTCTGTTCGCTAATACTCATCGTCCCCCCATGTCATCGCTGCGCTGTATGTCCTCTCATCTTCTGAACCACCTCGGCAATGAACGCCGACACCGCATCGAGCTGGGTGATGTACGCCCAGTAGTCGGGGTGCCTGCCCGTCAGTGTCCCTGCGATCCGGTCGATCCGCTCGAGCTGGGCGTCGAGGACCGACCCCCATTCCCGCACGAGCCCGCGATTGACAGCCAACATCTGGGCATCGCGCAGGCGAAATCTGATCTCGTTCTCTTTCGCACGCGGATTCTCGCGGACATGCCGCAGTAGTCGCAACCGGTCGGTGACACCGTCCACCTTCGCCTCGGCATCCGCCAGATGAGTCCGCGCCGCGCTCGTCAACTCGAGCGCGCCTTCCGGGTTGCCCGCGGTCAGGGCCTCACGCGCCTTCTGCAGATCGGCCTCGGCCTGTTCGATCTGCAGGCGACTGTCCTGCTCGTTGCGGACGAGATCCGCCGAACTTCTCGCGTTGAACTCTCGCAGTAGTGCGGAGTAGGCAGGCGCGAGCCGCTCGGCGCGGGTCTGCACGGCGGCGATCCGGGTGGTCACGGACGACACCGCGTGTGAGGCGTCCCGCTCCTTGGACGGCGCCGCCGCCAGCGCACTGTCGAGGGCCGCCGCAGCTTCCCGTACCCGGCCCGCGGCTTCGCGCACCGGGTTGGCCCCCCGGGCTGCCTGCAAGGCCGCGACGGCGTCGTCGAGCGCCGCAGCGGATGCCCGCACCGACGGATAGTCGCCGTACGCCTGGTGTCGCCGCAGCCCGTCGCGAGCGGCCTCGGCTGTCTGCAGGGCCTGCTGCGCCACCTGTGGAACGGCGGCCAGCATCGCCGTCGATTCTTCGAGATGACTGCGATGCGCGCGGTAGAACTCGTCCAGCGCCTGTGTCGCGGCCACTAATTGCGCTGTGACCTGCTCGAAGGCGGCGGTTGCCGTCGGCGACTGGACGCCGTCGAATTGATCCTCCGCCGCGAGATACGCGGACGCCGCTTGATAGCACCCGTCCCGAACCGGCTCCCACAGCCGCTGCACTCCGCGTTCCGGGGTGAGCTGTTTCGAGGCGTCGACCGCCGCGGCGGCGATGCTCTGGCGGTTGTCCATGTCGAGAAACGCTGCGACCATGGTGTCGTGGGCGCGACGAGTCGACTCGTCGCTCCGGGCTCTTCCTCGGAAGCGTCCCGACCATCCGCTCGTCACACCTGAAATCGTACTGGTCGGCGCAGTCGGCCCGAGCTGACCGGAATCGCCTGTGGACAAACCTGTGGACAGGTATCGGATGGGACAAGTCGGACAAATTCATTATCGTGGTGGTGCACGACGATCTCGAGACTTCGACAGCCGTCGAGGTCGAACACCTCCTCTCGAAAGGACCCCTGAATGGGCGTCAGCTTGACCAAGGGCGGCAACGTTTCACTCACGAAGGAGGCGCCGAACCTGACCGCGGTGGCTGTCGGACTCGGATGGGACGCTCGTTCGACCACCGGTACCGACTTCGACCTCGACGCCAGCGCCATCGGTGCGGGTGCCGACAAGAAGGTTGTCTCCGACCAGCACTTCATCTTCTTCAACAACCTGCGCTCGCCGGACGGTTCCATCGAGCACGTCGGTGACAACACCACCGGCGCCGGCGAAGGCGACGACGAGGTGATCAACGTCAACCTGGCGGCGGTCCCCGCGAACATCGAGAGCATCATCTTCCCCGTCTCGATCTACGACGCCGAGACCCGCTCGCAGTCGTTCGGCCAGGTTCGCAACGCGTACATCCGCGTCGTCGACCAGGCAAACGGCAACGAGCTCGCCCGTTACGACCTGTCCGAGGATGCGTCCACCGAGACGGCGATGGTCTTCGGAGAGCTGTACCGGAACGGCGCAGAGTGGAAGTTCCGCGCTATCGGCCAGGGCTACGCGTCCGGGCTCGCCGGTATCGCCCGCGACTACGGCGTCAACGTCTGACGGTAGTTTCGCTACATCAGCCGGGTAGGGTTTCGCGTCGCTGACGTGGAACCCTCCTCGGCGTTCGTACTCCAGCAGTAGCCACCCGGCATTGCCCAACAAGAAAGGCCACGCTCAGTGGTTCTGCGAATATTCGGTCTGTCCTTCGCTGTCACGGTGGTGTCCATCATCATCGCGGCGCTCTACGGAGGCCCCCAAGCCGTCCTCCTCGTCGTCATCCTCTCGATCCTCGAGATCTCCCTGTCGTTCGACAACGCCGTCATCAACGCCACCGTGCTGCGGCGGATGAGCGAGTTCTGGCAGAAAATCTTCCTCACCGTCGGCATCGTCATCGCCGTGTTCGGCATGCGCCTGGTCTTCCCGCTGGTCATCGTGTGGCTCGCATCCGGCCTCGGCCCGGTCGCCGCGCTCGACCTTGCACTCAACCCGCCCGCCGACGACGCCGCGTACTTCCCCGACGGCAGCCCCAGCTACGAAACCCTGCTCACCGACGCCCACCCGCAGATCGCGGCGTTCGGCGGCATGTTCCTGCTGATGCTCTTCCTCGGATTCATCCTCGAAGAACGCGAGATCACCTGGCTGTCCTGGCTGGAGAAGCCGCTCGCCCGCGCAGGCAAGCTCGACCAGCTCGCGGTGATCGTCGCCGGTGGCCTGCTTCTGCTGACCGCCTCGTACATCGCACCCGAAGACACCGTCTCCACCGTGATGGTCGCCGGAGTCCTCGGCATGATCACCTACATCGCCGTCAACGGCCTCGGTGAACTGTTCAACACCCCCGAAGAGGATGAGAACGGCGAGGTCGTCGAGGGCTCCAGTGGCGGCCCGACCGAACTGGCCAAGGCCACCGGCAAGGCCGGCTTCTTCCTGTTCCTCTACCTCGAGGTCCTGGATGCGTCGTTCTCCTTCGACGGCGTGATCGGTGCCTTCGCGATCACGTCCGACCCGATCATCATCGCCCTCGGCCTCGGCTTCGTCGGTGCGATGTTCGTCCGCTCGATCACCGTGTTCCTCGTTCGCAAGGGCACCCTGTCCGACTACGTGTACCTCGAACACGGGGCGCACTGGGCCATCGGCGCCCTGGCCGTGATCCTGCTCGTCTCGATCGGCTATCACGTCAACGAGAACGTCACCGGACTCGTCGGCGTCGCCCTCATCGGAGCCGCGTTCATCTCCAGCATCTTGCGCAACCGCAAGGCTGCAGCCGCCGGCGGGAGCTCGGACAATGACGTGGACGAGCCGAAACCGCTCTCCATCAGCTAGGTTCTGCCTGTACTCACATCCTGCGGCAGTGTTCGTGACCCGGTCACGAACACTGCCGCTCGGCACTGGAAAGGGCACCTATGGCGCGGCTGCTCGAGAAGTCGAAGAAGGTGGTCGAAGCCCAACTGGCCGGAACCACCATCCGGGCAATACAGGGATCGATGATTGCCTACGAAGGCAATGTCAGCTTCAAATCGGCCGGTTTCGGTGGCGGCGACGGTGTACTGGCGGGGATGAAGAGGCGCGCCACCGGCGAGTCGCTGTCCTTGATGGAATGCTCCGGCAACGGTGTCGTCTACCTGGCGGTGGGCGGCCAGCACGTCACCGTCATCGACCTCGCGGGTGAAACGCTGCAGGTAGAGTCGCAGCAACTTCTCGCACTCAGCGGCAACCTGAACACCAACGTCACCTTCACCGGTCTCCGAGGCGGTGTCGGCGGCCAGGGCCTGTTCACCACGACGGTGTCGGGGCAGGGGCAGGTGGCCCTCCTCTCGGCCGGTGGCCCGCTCATTCACCTCGAGGTGTCGCCGCAGTATCCACTCGTGGTCGACCCCGACGCCTTCGTCTCGGCCCGCGGGCAGTTGACCCAGTCCTTCGTCACCGATGTGTCGTGGCGGACCGCCGTCGGCCAGGGCAACGGTGAAGCCTTCTCCCTCAAGTGGGACGGCCACGGCGTCGTGTCCATCCAGCCGGCGGAACGGTGATCAGCATGGTGTTCACACAGGTCAATTCGAAGGTCGTCAAGGTCGATGTCGGGGCAGCGGGCGGAGTCGTCGCGCGCACCGGGTCGATGCTGTTCTACACCGGTCAGGTCCAGTTCTCACCGCACCAGGTTCCCGGTTCGCAGTCCATGGCCGGGATGGGCGGGTTCACCCGCATGGCCGGACGGATGATGCAGGGCGAACACGAGCGCACGATGCTCGCGCAGGGACAGGGCGAGGTGCACTACGGTCACGCCGGTCTCGAGGTGCACGTGGTCGACATGTCGCAGGGTGGAACTCTGTGCGTCGAGGCGTCCCGACTGCTGGCCCACAACGCCGGACTGCAGAGCTCGGTGGTCTCGGTGATGAGTCAGGGCGGCGGCGGTGGTCGCGGAATGCTCGGTGCCCTCCGCGGCGCCGCTGCGGGTGCGTTGTCCGGGACAGGCATGTTCACCACGCAGCTGTCCGGGTACGGATCGGCGGTGCTGTTGGCGCACGGCGGTTTCCTGGAGATCCCTGTGGGCGGTCCCAACCCCATCCTCGTCGACCCCGACGCCTTCGTCGGTACGTACGGAAACGTCCAGGTAGAACTGAAGTCCGCGGTCGGCTGGCGGGATGCCGTGGGCCGCGGCGCCGGCGAAGCGATGCAATTGCAGTGCACCGGACAAGGAATCGTCTACGTTCAGGCTTCGGAGGAGAAACTGTGAGCACCGTGCTGAATCCGACGACTTTGGGCGCCAGCGACAACATTCCGGACAACAGTTACGCCTACTGCATCGACCTCACTGCACCCTGGTTCATCCGCAAGGGTGCGATGATCGCCTACTACGGGCAGATGCAGTTCCAGGCACTGACCCACGGATTGCACGGCGCCGCACTGCACATGGTGGCCAACCAGTTCTCGGCGCCGCTCTACATGGGTGAGTATGCGGTAGCCGAAGGCTTCGGGAAGCTGATCATCGGTGACCGCGGCTACGACATCAACTCGTATGACCTCGACGACGGCAACCTCACCATCCGGGCGTCCAATCTCCTTGCCTTCGAACCGGGTTTGTCGCTGAACCAGTCGATTGTCCCGGGGTTCCTGACCCTCATCGGAACCGGCAAGTTCCTGGCCTCCTCCAACGGCCCGGTGATGTTCGCCGAGCCGCCACTGCGGATCGACCCCGAAGCACTGGTCGGGTGGGCGGACTGCCCGTCGCCGAGCCACCACTACGACCAGGGGTGGATCAGCAACTTCCTCGCCGCCGGCGCCCACATGATGGGCATCAACTCGGGCGAGGAACGCCAGTTCGACTTCACGGGCGCCGGAACGGTGTTGATTCAGTCCAGCGAGAAGGTCCTGAGCGACACGCATGTCGTGCGCAGCATCGAAGGCCAGATCCACGGCATCACCCCGAGCGGTCTGCAGCGGCTCAACGGTGTGATCGCCGCCAAGCTGGCCGAGCAGCCTCGCTGACGTCGGGGCGAATGTACCTTTCGACGCGGTAGTAAAGCCGAAAGGTACATTCGCCTGCTCACCGGGCGGGGTTGGGGCCCAGCCGGATGACGTCGGTCCGGGCATGCAGCCCGATTTCCGGCCACCCCACGGTCAGGGTGATCACCCCCGACTCCGGGTAGGCGCCGACCCAGTAGCGGGGCTCGGTGTGATACTCGGACGCCTCGCTCGTGGCCACCCTCGACGTGGACTGCAGGTGGCTCGGGTCGGCCTCACCGACCACGTCCTCCACCCGCACGTGCACCGCGAGATACGACCAGCGGGCGGACGGGTCGTCGGGATCGTCGAGGGGGCGGGTTTCGTGACGCGCCCTGTCAGCCGTGCGTCCGGTTGCGGTGAGCTCGATGCGCAGCTCGAGACCCGCCGGGTGGGCGACCACCTCTGCCAGCCGGAGCGTCAGATCACGGGTAGTCGCGAGTTCGACGGGGCCGTATACGACGACCCCTCCCGTGGCGGGCGGCGCGGCCGCCGGCCACCGCCTCCTGCGCATGCACCCCATGGTCCCACCGGGGGCGGCGGCCTGCCACAACTATGTTCCGGGCCGAATGCTCACGGCAGCTGGGCCATGCCGTACAGGTGTGTCGCGCGTACCCGGAGTACCTGCCGTCGCTCGGACACCATCGCACGACGAAAGTCTTCCCAGTCGTCGTGTTCCCGACCTGCTGCATTGCGGAATACCTCGACGAGCTCGTCGGTGGCCGCGTCGTGGGGGTCGCCGGCGACGGCACTCAGCTCGGCGTCACCTTCGACGACCGCATAACTCCAGAAGTCGGGCGCGCTCACGTGCAGCGACACCCGGGGGTCCCGCGCGGCGTTGCGTGTCTTCGCCCGGTCCGCGGTCACCGAGATCCGGGCGGTGTTCGTGTCGGGGTCCCAGGTGTAGAGAACGTTGGACAGCTGCGGTCGGCCATCCCTTTTGATCGTTGTGAGGACGGCGTGCGAGTGTGTCGCGACGAGGTCGAGCAGGGGACGCTGCGCGTCGTTCACTTCCAGGCTCATACCGACACCCAACCACGGTGCGGTCGGTGATGTTCCCGTTGCGCAATCCGCGGCGCAGTCTCACCCGGACTCGCCCGGTGATCCTTCCGCATCGAGCAGGACGCGCGCCGAACCGGCGAACGACCGGACCTGCGCGTCGTCCCAGAGGTGTGCGGGCACACCGCCACCCAGTAGTCGCCGAACCAGTGCGGGGTCGTCGCCGAGGGGCACGTCACTTCCGGCGATCACGATGTTGCCGTAGCGACGGCCCTTCAGCATGGCCGGGTCCGCGATCACGGCGGTGTGCGGGAACACGCTGCCGATGGTGGCCGCTTCCCGCCGCGCCTTCACGAGGTCGCGGGTGTCACCGCAGTTGACGACGTAGATCCCGCCCGGTGCCAGGACCCTGCGAACCTGGCCGGTGAATTCGACGGTGGTGAGTGACGGAGGCGTCGTGTTGCCGGCGAACACGTCACGAATGATCAGATCACGGCTCGACTCGGTGAGGGTTTCGGTGACAGCCCTGGCTTCACCGACGCGTAGTCGGAGCAGCGGTGCCCGCGGCAGATCAAACCATCGACGCACCAGTTCGGCCAGCTTGCCGTCCAGTTCGACCACTACCTGCCGGGCGTCCGGGTACACAGCCGACAGATAACGGGCAAGTGAGCAGGCGCCGCCGCCGAGATGCAGGGCCCGTACCCGGTCCGCGCGCTGCCAGCGGGATCCGATCAGGTCGGCCATCCACCGCATGTACTCGAAATCGAGGTGTTCGGGATCCGTGAGGTCGATGTGTGAACTTTCGACGCCGTTCACTTTGAGAACCCAGCCGTGGGGATTGACGTTGTCCTCGGCGAGTTCGCAGGTTCCCGTGTCGATCGGATAAACCCCGGCAACGGGCCCACCTTCGGCTGCGTGCGCACTTCGGCCGCCGCGCTGCCTGCCCATATACCGACTTCCCTACCGTTCGCATCGACTGCGCGCGTCTGCTGCGACAATCGTCATCCCACGATACCGGCACGACTACGCGGTGACCTACCGTAGTGGCGCGCACGAGAGAGGGAGGCGATGGAACCTCAGGAAGTCGACTTCGCCCACACCGAAGGCGCGGCGCGCAAACGTCGCGAGAAGGCCGTGGGGCTCGCCAAATACGTCTGGGATCGCGCTATCAGCGGGAAGGAACTGCTCGACCTCACCGACGGCACACTGCGGAAACTGGCCCGGGCAGCCGGATCGAACCCACCGAGCACCATGGAAACCTGGCTCACCGTGGCCGAACTGCTGGACCAGAAGTCGGCGTGGGCCGAGCGCCACCCGGATCATCCGTCGGCATCGCCCGCACACGCGGACGAGAAGATCATGTGGGTGAAGCCGCCCGTCGCGCCCTGGACCGACTGACGCCCCGCCGCACTTCAGGCCGACGGCCGCACCGCGAGGATGCGGTCGTCACTCTCTGCCGGCGACCCCCGACCGTCGCGGTTGCTCGTGCTGAACCACAGCGCCCCGTCCGGTGTCGCGACGACGGTGCGCAGCCGCCCGTACTCCTCTGCGAACAGCGACTGCGGTTCACCGAGCGAGCCGTCCCCGCCGACGGGTATCCGCCACAACCGTTCGCCCCGCAATGCCGCCACCCACAGCGACCCGTCGAGGTAGGCGACGCCGGACGGTGACGCCTCGTCCGTAGGCCACTGCACCACCGGGTCCACGAATTCGGCCTCGTCCGCCTGCCCTTCGACGTCGGGCCATCCGTAGTTGGCGCCAGGCCGGATCAGGTTCACTTCGTCCCACGTGTTCGCGCCGAACTCGGTGGCCCACAACCTGCCTGCGTCGTCCCAGGTGATGCCCTGCACGTTTCGGTGTCCCAGCGACCAGACCGGTGAGCCGGACAGCGGGTTGTCGGGCGGAATCGTTCCGTCCGGATTGATCCGCAGGATCTTGCCGCCGAGCGAGGAGGGATCCTGGGCGAGCGGCCGATCGCCGGCTTCGCCGGTGGTGACGTAGAGCTTGCCGTCGGGTCCGAAGGCAATTCGGCCCCCGTCGTGGATCGACGCGGCCGGAATTCCTGTGAGGATCGGGACGGGCTCGCCGAGGCTGCGGCCGTCGTATCGCACGGCAACCACACGGTTGTCCTCATCGGTGGTGAGGTAGGCGAAAATTGTCTGGTCCGACGTGTAGGTGGGCGACACGGCGAGCCCGAGCAGTCCCGACTCCCCCCGCGCTGCCACCTCCGGCACCTCCCCGACCTCGGTCACATCACCGTTCGGTTGCAGACGACGGATGGTGCCGCCGTCCCGCTCGGCGATTACCGCGGCGCCGTCGGGCAACAGCGCGATTCCCCAGGGCACCTCCAACTCGGTCGCGACCACGGTGGGAGCGGCCACGGGTGGTTGCGCCGCCGATGTCGCCGCCGACTCCCCCGTGCTCGAATCGGTCTGGCAACCGGTGGCGGCAAAGCCCACCAGCAACGCGGCAGCCGCAACACATCCCCGTTTCATGAGAGTCCTTCCGCCGCGCGCCGGTCTCCACCCATACAAGTGCGAAAGTACGCTCGCGCGCACGATGCCGCTCACCGGACGCGAACGGCGCCTGATCACCCACTCGGGCGTGCTTACACTGAGCATCATGGGAACTGCGGGAGTCATGGGATTTGCAGGCGATCTCGACCTCGAGCGGTACTTCGAACGGATCGGATACGACGGGGACCGATCCGCGACGACGGCAACACTGAATGCCATTGCCGCCCACCATGCCCGGTCGATTCCGTTCGAGAACCTCGATCCGTTCCTCGGCACACCGAATCGGCTGGACCTCGAGTATCGAGGGTGACCGGCGCATCATCGACGTCGGGTTCGGCGGCATGACCCTCGACACCACGTTGCGCCTCGAAACGAACACGGTGCAGGACACTCCGCTCGAGCCGTTCCGGCTGCTCGACCTGCGCGGCGACTACCTCTTGGAGGCCCTCGTGGGGGACGAGTGGCGTCCCATCTACCGCTTCGACCTCACCCCGCAGCACCCCGTCGACTACGAGGCGCCGAACTGGTACCTGTCCACCTGGCCCGGTTCCCATTTCGTCACCGGACTCCTCGCTGCCCGGGTCGCGGACGGGCGCCGGTATGCACTCAACGGAACCCGGTTCACCGTCCACCCGCTCGGTGGTGAGTCCGTCCGACTCGAGCTGACGAGCGCCGACGAGCTCCGGAAATGCCTCGAATCGGAGTTCCTCATCGACACCAGCGGACTTCGCGGACTGGACGAGGCGTTCCACCGGTTGCCCTGACAGCGTGCTCGCCGGGCAACCGGCTCGACGCTCAACTCCAGCGTGCCTGGCCGCCGTCGAGCGGGATGGTGGCACCGGTCAGGTAGCCGGCGTCGGGTCCGACGAGGAAGACGACGGCTCGTCCGATGTCCTGCTCACAGTCTCCGATCCGGCCCAACGGTATAGACCGGACGAACTCGGCCGCCTCCTCCGGATTGTTCTCCGTCCACCACTGCAGTCCGGGAGAGAGGGCATGCGGCGCAATGGCATTGACCCGGATTCCGTCGGCGCCCCACTCACTGGCGGCGGTGCGGGTCAGCGAGCGCATGGCCTCCTTCGTGGCCGCGTACAGCCCGTAACCGCTGGTGTCCCAGCGCACCGCCGAGGAACTCACGAGATTGACGATCGAGCCGCCGCCGCGTGCTTTCAAGTGGGGATGGCACAGCTGCATGAGGAACAGAGTCGCCACGGGACCCACCGCCATGGCACGGTCCAGCAGCTTCGGAGTGACCTCCAGCAACGGGCCGAGCGCACTAGCGTTGGCGTTGTTGATCAGGATGTCGATGCCGCCGAACACCTCGACCACACCTGCGACCATCGGCCCCAGTTGCTCCCGCTTGCTGATGTCACACACGAAAGGCTCGGCGACACCACCGAAGTCGGCGATGGCAGCGCACGTTTCGACGAGTTTCAACTCCGTGCGCCCCACCACCGCGATCCGCGCGCCCTCCTTGGCCAGTGCACGCGCCATACCGGCCCCGACGCCCTGCCCTGCTCCGGTGATCAGTGCCACCTTGCCGTCCAGCGCGCCCATCAGGGGTGCGCCGTCAACCGGAAGCTGGGGATGTCGGCGAGAGACATCACCGCCTCGAAGGTCCGCTCGTAGCCGGTGTGCGCGATGCGCCACCGCCCGTCCGGCCCGCGAGCATAGCGGTCGGAATAGAAGGCAGCTCCGCGCAACGCCATGTCGTGTTCGGGGATCAGCACGAGGTCGGAGAGGTACCACCGGCCGGTAGCGGTGTCACCGTCGACGTCGATCTCCGGGTGGCCACAGTGATGCTCGGTGATGGTCTGCGGGCCGAGGCTGGTTCTCATGAACTCGACCACCGCGTCGCGTGAGTCGAATGTCAGATGTTCGCCGTAACTCGCGGTCGCGTCGGGAAGCAGGGTGTCGGCGAATTCGTCCCAGTGCTTGGTGTCGAGGGCGCGCAGGTAGGCGTACTTGAGTCTGCTGATCGCGGCGACAGCTTCCAGGTCCATGATCACCCTCCGGGTACCAAAACTGATACCTGTTCTACCACGGATGGACGGCGCGCGGACTAACTCGACACCACGTCGGCCAGCTGCGGATCGACCACGTCACCGAGAACGTCCCAGGGGACGGTGACGGTCACCAGCCCGACGGCATGCGGCCCCACCTGATAGTCGTCGAAGTGAATTTCCATCCCGGCGGGGGTCGCGAGCCAGTTGGCGAAGTTCTTTTCGACGGGCTCGATGCCGGTGCGGTCGAACTCAGGGCCGGCAGCCGTGGCCGGCAGCAGGGTTGCGCAGTGCTCGGACAGCCTCCGTAGACCGGCATCCAGATCTGGGAAGAGATCGGCGAGCGTGATCGGCGCGGCCGTGTCGGCGTTCACGACCACCGTCGCGACAATCGGGGTGGGATGCGCACCGGGTGGATCGGCGTTCCACGACGTCACCAGCAACCCGCTGATCACGTGCTCACCGATGTGCGCGACTTGGTGCTCCTGGCTGCTCAGTGTGAAGGCGTCGGTGCCCGAACCGTCGATCTGGTCCTGGAGTGCGGCCCGCATCGATTCGTTGAACTCGGCGGTGACCGCCGAGTTTCCGCCCTCGATCTGTGGGATGACGACGTCGTAGGTGACGTGGCCGGTGGAACCGTCGACCCGCAGCTCGGTCTCCGTGTACGGCAGGCTCGCGGGCGTCGTCGCCTCGGCGCCTGCCGTGTCCGAAGCCGGGGCTACCGTCGTTGTCGACGGCTCACTGACCGCCGTTCCTTCCTGGCCGGAGCAGGCGGCCAGCGCGAGGACGACCGCCGCGAGCGCTACTCCCCGACCAATTCTATGGATGCCGCTCATGAGGTATCTCTATCACGCCGTTTCCGTGAGGTCACCTACCAATCGGGTCGACGATGGTATGCAGCGTGTCGACGAAATCCTGTGCGGTGGAGGCGTCGTAGAGGTCGGCGGAATACACGAGTTCGGCGTCGATCCCGGTGGGCTTTCCGTCGGCGTCGTGTCGCTCGGTGAAGTGGAAGTGCAGATCGCACTTGGCGATGTCGAGTGGCCGCGGAGTCACCTCGAAGTCGAGCCCGGAGACGTCGAAGGCCGCCGGAGCGAAGTTGTTCAGCGACAGCGCCACCTGGAAGAGCGGGTGCAGCGACCCCGACCGAGGTGGGTCGAGTACCTCGACGAGCCGTTCGAATTGCACATCCGCATTCGCCAGCGCACGGAGCTCCACGTCGCGGGATCGATCGACGATGTCGGACAGTGTCATGCTCGGGTCGACCCGGGTTCGCAGAACCAGTGTGTTGACGAACATTCCCACCACGTCGTCGAGCACCGGATCCCCGCGGCCCGCGATCGGGGTTCCGATCGCGATGTCAGGATCGCCGCTGAGCCGGGCGAGCAGTACCGCCACGGCCGACCTGAGCGCCGTGAAGAGGCTGGCGTGGTGTTCGTGCGCGGTGGCGAGCAGCCCCCGATGCGCATGCTCGTCGAGGGTGAACGGAAGTCGCCCCGCTCGATAGGTCCACCGGTGCGGCCGGGGTCGGTCGGTGGGCAGCGCGAGTTCTCCGCGAAGGCCCGACAGTTCCTTCGTCCAGTGGCCGATCTGTTTCGACGCGACACTGCCGGGGTCGTTCTCGTCCCCGAGCATCGTTCGACGCCACATGGTGTAGTCCGCATAGTGCACTGCCGGAGGCTCCCACTGGGGTTCACCGCCCATCGCCCGGGAACGGTAGGAGTCGGCGAGGTCGCGCGCCAAGGGAGCCAGGGACCATCCGTCCGCGCAGATGTGATGGAGGACGCAGGACAAGAGGTGGTCGTGGTCGCCCAGACGGAAGAGCCGGGCGCGGAGCGGAGGGTCGCGGCGCACGTCGAATCCCGCCGTCAGCAGGTCCGATGTCTGGTCCTCCGCATCCGTGTCGTCGGCGGGCACCGGCGACAGGTCGGGCACGGCGTCGACCACGTCGAGCACGCGCTGGTACGGACCCGCCGGCGAGTCCGGATACACGGTTCTCAGCGAGCGATGCCGGTGGAGGACGTCTGCCATCGCCGACTGCAATGCTTCGGCATCGAACGGCCCACGCACTCGTACCGTGAAGGGGATGTTGTGGAGAGCGGGATCCACGAGCGTGCGGTCGATGAATTGTTGAGAGGGAGACAGCGGCACGAGCTCGGGCATCCCCTGGCCGCCTTGGAATCCTGCGGCGCCCAATCTCGGTGCCCCCAGCGCCTGAGTTCGCGACGGGTGTTCACAAGCGTCCGTAATCGACAGTGCGAGTGCTGCGACCGTCGGTGCGTCGAACAGTTCTCGCACACCCAGCGTTGTGCCCAGTTCGGCGTTGAGCGTCCCGACCACCCGGATGGCCGACAACGAGTCGCCGCTCAAGTCGAAGAAGGAATCGTCGGCGCCCACCGAATCCACCCCGAGTACTCGGGAGAAGACCCGGGCGACGCGGTGCTCGGCGAGTGTCTCCGGGTCGCGATGAGGCACCGAATCCGAGCCGAACTCCGGAACGGGTAGAGCCGACCGGTCGAGCTTTCCCGTCGGTGTCAACGGAATCGAATGCACGAGCATGAACGATTTCGGAATCATGTAGTCCGGCAGGAATCGCGCCGCGTGCGCTTTCAACGCTTCCCGATCGATCGGTTCGTTTCCCTCGACCATGACATAGGACACGAGGTTCGGATCGCCAACCGAGTTCCTGTGCACCATCGTCGTGGCATAGGTGACGCCCGGATAGGTGTTCAGCGTGGCGTTGATCTCGCCGAGCTCGACCCGAAACCCACGGATCTTGATCTGGTCGTCGGCCCTGTCGAGAAACTCGAGAGTTCCCGCCACCGTCCAGCGCACCACATCACCGGTGCGAAACATGCGGGATCCGCTGTCGCCGAATGGATCGGCGACGAATCGTGCGGCGGTCAGGTCGCACCGCCGATGGTATCCCCGGGCGAGGCCTGCCGTGGTGAGGTAGAGCTCACCGGCCGCACCCGGCGGCAGCGGACGCAGGCGATGATCGAGAACCACCGCGTCCACACCGCGCATGAGACCGCCGATCGTCACTCTTCCGTCCGGCGACATCGGCTCCGTCAGAGTGACACTGCATGTCGTCTCCGTCGGACCGTACGCGTTGCGCATCTCTCGGCCACCAGCCCAGCGTCGCACCAACTCCGGGGACAGCACTTCTCCTCCGACCAGCACCAACTCCAGCTCATTTTTCGCGGCGGAGTCGATCGCCGCCAGGGCGGAGGGCGTCGTCAACAGGTGGGTGACGTGTTCCTCGCGCAGCAATCGCGACAGCTCGTCGCCGCCGAAGTGGCCGGGAGGGGTCACGACGAGCGTTGCGCCTCCGATACACGCCGCGAGCACTTCGACGAGCGCGGTGTCGAAACTCGGTGAGGCGAAATGCAGAACACGAGAACGAGTGGACACCGCATACTTGTCCCGAATCTCCTGCGCCAGATTGGCGAGACCGCGGTGCGTGACGACGACGCCCTTCGGCGCCCCGGTCGACCCGGATGTGTAGATCAGATAGGCGGGGTGGTCCAGACGCAGGGGACTCACTCGTTCCACATTGCTCGTCGTCCCGGAAAATGTTCTCGGACAACCCTCTTCGGGGTTGTCGATATCGATAGTCAGCCAATCAACCGTGTCGGGTAGACGATCGAGCTCCGAACGAACGGTCAACCCGAGCGTCGCGCCGCAGTCGGCCAGGCAATAGGCGACACGGGCGCTCGGGTGTGCCGGGTCGATCGGAACATAGGCCGCACCGGCCTTCGCGACCGCCCACAACGCCAGCACCGATTCGAGGGACCGGGGAACGGAGACTGCGACGAAGCTCTCGGGACCGATACCCCTGCCGACCAGCTCCCGGGCGAGCCGGTCGGTGACGCGGTCCAGGTCACCGTAGGACAGCTCACGCCCCCGGTCGCGTATCGCGACAGCCTCGGGATCATCGGCGACGGACCCCGCGAGGAGACGGTCCAGTGTCATCGGAGCGACATCCGGAAGTCCCTGCGCGGGGGCAAAGTTCTCACGTTCACCGGCAAGGAAGACGTCGAGATCGGAGATCAGGCATTCCGACTCGATCGAGGCGGTGAATTGGTCGAGGAAGGCGAGGAAACGGTTGTGGTGCCCGGCCAGTTCCGCCTGACCGTACAGGGACGAGTTCCCCTCGAAGTCGATTCGGGCGGCACGGTCCGACGATCCTGGATAGATGTTGACGGCGAGGTCTGCGACGGGACCGGTGGTGAGGACCCGAACCGTTGCCTGCACGGCGCCCAGCGTGATCTCCTTGAACATCATGAGGTTGATCACCGGGCCGAAATGCATGAGTTCCACTCCGCCCGAGGCGAGGTCGCGGCCGATGTCCTCGCGGCGGTAGCGCTGGTGGCGCAGGGCGGCCGTCACTGCAGCCTCTGTCGTTGCCACCGCGTTCCGAACCGTGCCCGAGCCGATACCCCCGAGTCGCAACGGGATGACGTTGGAGACGCATCCTCCCGAAGTCCGCAGGCGGGCCGTCGTTCTCGCCGATACCGGCAGGGAGAGCACCACGTCGTCGATGCCGGTCATCCTGGCGAGGTACGAGGCGAAGGCGGCGACCGTCACCGCCGTGGAATTGCGCGAACTCACGCTTCGAGCCGCGTGTCCGGTCGCAGTCCGGGCGGTCGGGCCGGAACGCGCGGCGCGTCCGCTCAATCCGACGACCGTAGGGAGATCGCTGCCCTGCTCCCGCCAGTAGTCGCGGTCCCGGACGAACCGGGTGGAGGTGCGGTAGGCGGCGTCCTCCTGGATGACGCGATCCGGTCCCACGGCGCGGCAGTCCGGCGGTTCCCTGCCCTCGACAGCGGCGACGTACAGCTCGGCGGTGCGGCTCATCAGCATCATCGCGGCGTACCCGTCCGACGCGATGTGGTGCGCTCGCGAGTACCAGTAGTAGTGCTCGTCTCCCAGTTGCAGAATATGCGACGCGAGGAGCGACCCGTCGTACATGTCCGTGCGCGCGCTTCGGTCGTGGTGCATCCACCGGTGGGCCGCTTCGACGGGGTCGTTCTCGTCACGCAAGTCGGTAGTGGGCACCCGATCGACCACAGTCGGGTCGACCACCTGATGTGGCTGCCCGTCGACATCCAGGAGACGGATTGCTCCCCAACCGAATTCGAGATGCGCGCGACGGGTGCAGTCACCGAGAACGGCCAGGTCGACAGGCCCGTGCAGCTCGGCGTAGTGGGCGATGACGTACGGGATCTCCGGCGTGAGCTGCTGCGCGAACCAGATGGACCGCTGCGCGGCGGTCAAGGGCAGGGCGGTGGTCATTGCCACAAGTGTGCGCGCCTGCCGCACCCCTCACCAGTCACCCCAGGGTGCACAAGTACCACCTCGAAATAAAAGGGGTGCCTTCGCCGCGATCCGGGTAGCGTCGAGCGCGTGACTATTCGCCTTGGTTACCAAATGCCGAACTTCAGTTACTCCGACTCCGTCGCGGATCTCTTCCCGACGGTCATCGCGCAGGCGCGCGAGGCCGAGTCAGCCGGCTTCGACACCGCGTTCGTGATGGACCACTTCTACCAGTTGCCCGGGATAGGCAAGCCCGACGAGCCGATGCTCGAGGCCTACACCGCCCTCGGCGCTCTCGCCACGGCCACCGAGACCATTCAGTTGTCCGCGCTCGTCACCGGCAACACGTACCGCAACCCACCCATGCTCGCGAAGACGGTGTCCACACTGGATGTCGTCAGCGGCGGCCGCGCCGTCCTCGGTATCGGGGCCGGCTGGTTCGAACTCGAACACCGCCAGTTCGGCTACGAATTCGGAACGTTCACCGACCGCTTCGAGCGCCTCGACGAGGCACTGCAGATCATTGCGCCGATGCTGCAGGGAAAGCGTCCAACCTTCGACGGCAAGTGGTACCACGTCGAAGACGCCATCAACGAACCCCGGATCCGCAACGACCTGCCGATCCTCCTCGGCGGTTCCGGCGAGAAGAAAACGTTCCGGCTGGCCGCCCAGTACGCACACCACCTGAACATCATCTGCAACGCGGCGGAGATCCCGCGCAAGCTCGAGGCCCTGGACGCACGCTGCGAGGAGGTCGGGCGCGACCGTTCCACCCTCGAGACCAGCTACCTGGCTTTCGTCATCATCGACGAGAGCGGTGACCGCGCCCGACAGCTCCAGCAGGAATTCCTGCTCACGCAGGGCGTCGACCTCTCCACCGCCTCCGACGAAGAGCGAGCCGCGGCCACCCAGCGGCAGTTCTGCGGATCACCGGACGAGGTGGCCGAGCAGATCCAGACCCGCGTTCTCGACAAGGGCATCGACGGCATCGTCCTCAACCTCGTGGTGAACGGGCACGAGCCCGGCATCGTGGAGCTGACCGGCCGCACACTCCGCGCTCTGGTCGGCGGCTGACCCAGGAATACGCGCACTGCCTCCGCGGTTGGACTTCGGAGGTAGTGCGCGAGGCTAACGTCTCGCGCCTGTTCGGTGACGAAAGGTGACGAAGTCCGTGAGTGCTGCGCTGTCGATTCTGGATCTGGCCCATATCCGCGAGGGCGACTCGGCGCGGAACAGCTTCGAGGCGAGCGTGGCGCTGGCCCAGCTCGCGGAGACGCGCGGCTACCGCCGCATCTGGTACGCCGAACACCACAACATGGCATCGATCGGGTCATCCGCGACGAGCGTGCTCATCGCCCACGTCGCCGCACACACCAGCACCATTCGTTTGGGTGCGGGCGGCATCATGCTGCCCAACCACGCCCCGCTGACCATCGCCGAACAGTTCGGCACCCTCGAGACCCTGCATCCCGGTCGCATCGACCTCGGACTTGGACGCGCACCCGGCAGCGACCAGAAGACGATGTACGCGCTGCGCCGCGACCCGGCGTCGGCCGACCGATTCCCACAGGACGTTCTCGAGCTCCAGGCCTACCTGGCAGGCAAGTCCCGGGTTCCCGGGGTCGACGCGATCCCCGGCAAGGGCACCAACGTTCCCCTCTACATTCTCGGTTCCTCGCTGTTCGGTGCTCAGCTCGCCGCCAAGCTCGGACTCCCCTACGCCAACGCGTCCCACTTCTCCCCCGACTCCCTGGTCGACGCCGTGACTCTGTACCGGGACCGCTTCGAGCCGTCCGAACAGCTGGCGGAGCCGTACGTCATCGCCGGCGTCAATGCCATCGCCGCAGACACCAGCGAGGAGGCCCATCGGCAGTTCGAGTCCTCACTGCGGCGTCGTGTGGTGCAGATGGTCGGCCGCGGGCAGAAGTTCACGCCCGAGGAAGTCGACCTGATCATGACCTCACCCGCAGGTCAGCAGATCACCCAGATGGTGCGCTACTCCGCCGTCGGAACGCCGACCGAGGTCAAGGCGTACCTCGACGAGTTCGCCGAGCACGCACAGGCCGACGAGCTGATCGTCGCCTCGATGGCCGAGGACACCGAGTCCTGGCTGAAGTCGTACGACCTCCTCGCCGACGTGTGGCACTCCGCGCCCGTGCGCCTTTCTGGTAGCTAGCACAACCAAAAAGGGGCTCTACTGACTCATTCGTGGGTGGGTTCGGCCGGGTAATTGTGGGCGGGCGCCCCCGAGGCTGAGCATCGCGAGTGCGATG